>DASWDY010000024.1:0-23815 GCA_036395035.1 Candidatus Limnocylindria bacterium | reverse complement strand
CGGAACATCGTGTCGCCCGCGCCCGCGTACCAGGTCCGACGCTGGAACGGATCGGCGGCCATCGCGCGGACATCGCGCTGCGGGACGGGGTCGACGAGGAGCCGCACGTTGCGGGCGTAGCGCACGCCCGGCTCCGACAGGATGATCTTGTAGACGCTCGATGCGTAGAGCGATCCACCAAAGGTCCAGCCGCCTGCGTTCAGCTCGGTCGGCAGCGGATTCACGGTCTGATGCAAGCGGCGATCGACGCGGCGCTGGACCTCGGCCGCGTCCTCCTCGCGGTGGAGGACGATCTCGGCCCGCACGCGGACGGTCTTGTAGCGTGCCCACTCGACCAGCGACCTCGTGCCGAGCGGCCGCCGCTCATCGAGCACGGTACGGACGCGCTCGAGAGCGTCGTCCGTCTGGAGCGTGACGAGCTGCTCGGCGGAGACGCCGGCCGGGTCGACACCTTCCGGCAGCGAGGGCACGAGATGGACCTCGACCGTGCCCGGGGTCGCGTAGCGCCAGAGGTCCGCCTGAGTGAGCGCGATCGCGCGAGCGACGGCGCCGGACGACTGCTCGGCGACGAGCTGGAAGTCGCGAGCCGTCACGGCGCGGCTGAGGGTGTGGAGCTCCTGCGGCCCGCGGACGAGCGCGTTCTCGAGCGTCTCCGCGGCACGTCCGCCGGTCGCCGGCTCCGGGTTCGTGACCTCGACGCCCGGGATCTGGTCCTTCAGGGTCGTGAGCGCGCCCGCGACGACGTTCCCGTCTGCGCCGCCGCCACGGCGATACCAGACCCTGATCTCGCGATCCACGGCGGGGATCGCGGCCAGCCCACGCTTCGCGGGGCTGAGCCTGCCTTCCGCATCGCGTAGACGCGCCTCCGGGGAGAACAGGATCGTCCCGCCCGCCCGGTCCGCCACGTACACGTAGTGATCCGGGCCCTGGTAGGTGAAGTTGTCGACCTCGCGCCAGACGCGGTACGTCTTGCCGCCGTGCTCGATCGCGGGATCGCCCTCCTCGAGCTCGCCCGGCCGCGCCTCGACGCCGACGACGAGATCGAGCGGGTCGCCGGTCGGGGCGATGATCGGCGGGCGGCGGACGGTGAAGGAGTGCCCCGCAGCCCCCGGCGCCCGTCCGGGGTCCTCGGCCTCGATGAGCTCCGCGTGGTACGCCTTGATGCGGACCTCATCCGTGGACGCGGCGATGCGTCCCGCGTCGGCTGTGGAGAAGACCGGCGCTTCGGCCCCCGGCGTCGGCTTCTCGACCGTGACCCGCGTCCCGCGCGGGATCTCGATCGCGCCCTTCGTGCCTCGCAGCCGCTTGAGGACGAGCGTGGTGCTGGCCGCGGCCGGTGGCTGGAGCCGCACGCCGATCAGACGCAGGAACTCGATGAACAGCTTGTCCGGCACCCGGTTGAGCCGGTAAATGAGCGCCTCGGTCAGGTACGCGAAAACCTCGACGAGGGTCATGCCCGGGTCGCCGGGCGAGAGGTCGGTCCATTCCGGGGACACCTGCTTGATGCGCCCGATCGCATCCCGCACGAGCTGGTCCCACGTCCGATCGTCGAGCTCGGGTGGATGGAGCGGCATCAGCGGCCCTCCCCGGTGAGATCGAGCGGCTGCACGATCCGCCCGGTGCGGCTCGTCGCGCGCACGCGGTACTCGAGCGCGATCAGCAGGCGGCCCGCGGCGTCGGGATCGCCGCCCGCGTCGACGGACAGGATCTCGACGCGCGGCTCCCAGCGCTCGACGGCGCGCCGGACGTAGTGGATCGCCAGCCCCGCGGTCGTCTCGTCGTTCGGCGCGAACACCAGGCGCTTCAGCTCGCATCCGTAGTGCGGACGCATGACGCGCTCGCCGGGCGCCGTGGACAGCAGCATGAGCAGCGACTGCCTGATGGCGGCGTCGTCCTCGACCATCTGGACCCGGCCCTGCGGCCCGACCTGCAGTCCGGCGGAAGGCGCGCCCTCGGCGGCCACGAGGTCCGGAAGGACGAACCGCCAGGCCCGGAATCGAGCGGTCATGCCGAGCTCCCGAGGAGCTTCTGTCCGGCGCGGACGACCTCGTACTCGACCACGCCGGGCGGGGTGCCGTCGGTGAGGCCGCGCACGGTGTCGAGGCAGATGCGCTTGCCGTCGATCTTCACCCACGTCGAGTAGCCGACCTGCACTCGCAGCGTCTGCTGGCACGGCTTGATCGTCGCGCCGATGTTCGGGCACAGGCGGATCGAGCGCGTCTCGGGGTCGTTGTCGACGAGCACGCGTCGGCCGTCGATCCGCACGAGCGACTGCGACGGCCTGTTCTCGACCGTTCCGAGCTGGTGGAGACAGACGAGCACGGCGTCCTCCGTCAGCACACGCATGTCACGCGGTCTCCAGGTCGATGGACTGCGCGCGGATCCGCACGTTCCGTCCCGGCGCATCGACGACGAGGTCCGTCTCGGCGTGGATCTGGACGACCTCGGGCGAGAGCGACACGAAGCTGCCCTGGCTGTCCTCGATGTGCAGCGTGCGGCGCTCGTCGTCGAGCCGGATGAAGTGGCCTCCCGCCGTCCGGATCGTGAACCGCCGGACCGCGCCTTCCTCGACGCCCGGGTCGACGGGGCCGTCGGCGCCGAACAACCCTCCGAGGATGACGGCGCGGCCCGGATCCTCGTGCGCGAGGAGGACGAGGACGCGGTCCCCGACGTCGGGGAGTGCCACGAATCCCTTGCCGCTGCCCGCGGCGGCCGAGACGACCCCGACCCATCCGCTCTCCACGTCGCCGAAGGTCGGCAGGACGACCTGGACCCGACCCAGACGGTCGGGGTCATCGACGCTCGTGACCAGGCCGACGGTCAGCGTGGTGCCTCCGCGCCGCGCCGGGGGCTCCGGCGGCGCGCTCGAGATCTCCGAGACGGATCCGCCTTCGCGATCGATCGTGTGCCGGACCTCGGTGAGCACGTAGCGACCCGTGAGCGCCTGCTCGACATTCTCGACCTCGACGGCGCACCCCGGACGCAGCCGCGGATCGCCCGCGGCGGTGCCGCGCAGCACGACCTCGCTCGCGCCGCGCAGGTCGAGCTCGGCCTGAGCGAGCGCGGACGCGAGCGCGTCGTCCGGCGCGGACTCATCGAGCAGCACGCGCTCGCCGCCGGCCCCCACGCGGTCGACGTCGACGCTCGCGTCGGTCCGGCGGCCCGTGCGGGCCTCGGACGCGGATCCGTTATGCGCCTCCGCGCGCACCAAGTCCCATCCCGCGGCCGTGACCGACCGCGCCGCGCGGTCCGCGTTCAGCTCGATCGACGCCTCGACGAGCGACTCGCCGAGGCGCAGCGGCACGGTCTCCCCCGTCCCCTCCAGCGTGAGCAGGCGCAGCTCTCGATCGTCGACGAACGGGAACAGGCCGCTCCGCTCGCACACGTCGAGCAACAGCTCCAGGTCGGACTGGCGGTGCTGGATCAGGCGGGGCCACAGCGGCCCGGGGTCGTCCGCAACGACGGTCAGGCCGAGATCGCCGACGAGATCGGCGGCGAGGTCGGCCGGCGTCACCTGCAGGTGCACGCGCGGCGACTGGCGCTTGCGCAGCCGGTGCAGCGGGTCGTAGCCGCGCACGCGGATCTCGAGGCCGTGGTCGGGCGCGTGCACGTGCTCGACCGCGGTCACCTCGCCGACGAACAGCGGCGCGTCGTGGCCACGGACGAGCACGCGCAGGCTCGCGCCGGGGGTGAACGTCGATGCGACCTCCGCCGCGGGCAGTGCGTCGACGAACACGAGCTCGCAGAGCGTCGGCGCGCCGAGCGCCTGATGGACGAGGACGCGTCCGAGCGCGTCGGCGGCGGGACCCGACAGCGGACCGGCATCCGACTCGACGGCCACGCGCGGCAGTGCGACAGCAGGGCTCATCCGACCGCCCTCACGAGCTCGATCGGCGGGATGCGCAGGACCTGCGGTGGAGGGATGCGGATGGGATCGGCGATCCCGTTGTACTGCGCGATGACGCGCCACAGCGCCGGGTCGCCGTAGTACTGCATCGCGATCTCATCGAGACGCTCGACCGAAACGTCCTCGCTCCCGAGGACCTCGTGGAACGTCAGCCGGTCGTCCGGGAGCTCCGGGATCTCGAATCGCGTGCCCGTCGTGGACGCGGGCTCCTCCGGCTCCGTGCCGGCGGTCACCTCGTCCGGCTCGCCGGTCCGGATGAGCCGCATCCGCAGCCACGATCGCTGCGGGACGCCCGTCGTCGTGAAGCTCTCGAAGCGCTCCGACACGGCCGCGACGACCGCGGTGACGCTCCAGGCCTTCCCCCACACGAACCGGACGACGCGCGGCGCGCCGTAGCCATCGTGCTGCGTCTGGTTCTCCGCGAGGTCCCAGAACGGTCGGGTCAGGTCGCGGACGTTCTCGCTCTCGATGAGGACCCCGGACAGCGTCACGTCGAACAGAAGGTCCAGCTCGATCTCGGTCCGACCGCCGCCGGTCACGAGGAGCGGATCGTCGGCCAGGTGCGTACCGGTGATGAGACCGCCGGCGCTCCGGCGCGGGCTGAGCCCCGCGAGGCGTCGGACGACGAGGCTCTCGGGGTTCAGCAGGCACTGGATGGGGCGTTCGCTGCCCTCGACGAGGAAGGCGACCCGTTCCATCAGCGGCCCCGCTGCTCACGGGCAAGCCGCTCGGCGCGCTCGCGCCGGCGCTCGATCTCGGGCCAGATGTCGTGGTCATCGTCGTCGCGCTCGAGCAGGGACGGCCATGGCGGCGTCGTCGCTTCCATGGGTGCGCGCCACCGATCGACGCGAGCGGTCGGCCGCCGCGGTGTCACGGGATGTGGAGGGTGTGTGCGGGGCGCCGCCTCGACGAGATCGACCACGGAGCGCTCGCGCTCGGCGTACCGCACCGGCAGCGCGGCCCGCACCGCCTGCACCGCGGCGCGCGCGGAGGAACGTGTGCGTGCCCGCGCCATCTCACGCGACCGCGGCAGCGGGGCCCACCGCTCCGGGGTCTCTCGTCGCGCGGGCCGGGCGAGCGCGACCGGTGCCGACGTGGCCGAGGGAGCCGGCGTCGCGGGAGCGACGCGCGAGGCGCTGGGGACCGGCGGCGCGGTGCCGGTCTCGCTCGGCGGGGGCAGCGCTGCGGTGGGTGAGGCATGCGCGACCGTCGTGCGGATCGGCTCGTGGGCCGGAGCCGGGGCCGGGGCGCGCGGGGAGCGCTCGGTTCGCGGGGAGCGCTCGGTGCGCGGGAAGGCACGCGGAGCCGGGCCCCCCTCGGCGGCTCGCGGTGGCGGTGGCGGTGGCGCCGTGCGGCGAGGCGCCGGTTCGGGGCGCTCATGCGCGACCGCCGCGGGAGGCGCGCGCTCCTCGCTGTGGACGCGGACGGGCTCCGCGACCGGCACGGGCCTGTCGGGCGGCAGGACCCCGCGCGACGACGGGCGCATCGGCCCGGCTTCGTCGGAGTACGACCACCAGCCCTGGCCGATGCCGCCGTCGGGAGCGAGCAGGTGCGGCGCCTTCGCCCTGATGTAGGCGAGCCAGTGCTCCGGCGGTCCTCCGCCTTCCTGGGCGACCTGGCCTTCGGCCGCATCCGGAGACGCATCCGCCGGCCGCTCATCGGCAGGCGGAAGCCCCGGCGTGCTACCGGGCCGCGTCGCGTCAGTCGGCTCAGGCACGCTGCACCGATTCGCAGACGAGGGTCATGCTCTCGATCGCGATCTCGCGGGCGAGCGCGTCGAGCGGAGCCCCGCGCCACTCGGACGGCCAGGCGTTGATGAGGTCCCACTGAAGGACCGGGGTGATGTCGTCGGGGTCGAGCATCACGATCGAGACGTTCCGACGCTCCACCTTGCCCTGGACACCGGTCATGAACCAGGTCCACAGCTCGGTGGATTGCGTGAGCCCGTACTCGAGCGTGACGGGCTCGTGCTCGATCCGCCCCGGGATCTGGTGGACGATGTTCCCACCGCCTTCCTGGTAGCGGATCGCGTCGATCCGGATACCGAGACCGCTGCACTTCACGAAGTGACCGACGGTCACGCCCTGGATGTCGAGCCTGAAGTTGTACGCGCGGTAGGGATCGATCCACGCGCCGGGTTGCGCTCCGGCCGCGGGGGCCTGGGGTGGGGTCGCAGCAGGCTCAGGCACTTGCGCCTCCTTGAGCTTCGATCTCGATGCCGCCGGCGTGCTGGCTGATACGGAAGATCACGAACTCCGCCGGCTTGACCGGCGCGAGGCCGATGATCGTGACGACCATGCCGGCATCGATGACGTCGGGCGGATTCGTCTCCTCGTCGCACTTCACGAAGAAGGCTTCGCCGGCGGTCCGGCCCATCAGCGCTCCGTCGCGCCAGACGCGGGTGAGGAAGGCGCCGACGTCGCGCTTGATCGATTTCCACAGCCCGCGATCGTTCGGCTCGAACACGATCCAGCGCGTGGCCTCGGCGATCGACTCCTCGACCATGTTGAAGAGGCGCCGCACGTTGAGATAGCGCCACTCGCTGGCGGAGCCGGCGAGCGTACGCGCTCCCCAGATCCGGATGCCCTCGCGCGGGAAGTAGCGGATGCAGTTGACGCCCTCGGGATTCAGCGTCGCCTGCTCGTCCCGCGTCAGCCGATACTGGACGTTGAGCGCGCCGCGGATGATCTCGTTGGCCGGGGCCTTGTGCACGCCGCGGAGCGAGTCGCTGCGGGCCCAGATGCCGGCGACGTGGCCCGACGGCGGGACGTCGACGAGCTCCCCCGTGAGCGCGTCGCGGATCGTGATCGCGGGGAAATAGAAGGCGCCGTACCCGCCGTCGCTCGGCCGCGGCTTCAGGCCGCCGCCGTCGCCTTCCTTCCCGCCTGTCGTACCCACCTTCGTGAGCCGGCCCAGGTCGTTCTTCTGGAGGCCGAGCGGGGCGTCGAGGATCGCGACGCGGTCCTGCATGTTCTCGCAGTGCGTGAGGATCGCGTCGTACGACGCGATGTCGGTGTAGCCGGGGGCCGCGACGATCGCGACCTCGTCCTCGGGCTCGAGGGCCTGCAGACCCTTCGCGATGTCCCCCCGGCGACCGACGTTGACGATGAAGCAGCGGCTCCCCCCGTTCTGGAAGAACCCGAAGACAGCGTTCGCGAGGACCGTGCTCTTGCTGTCCTCCGCCACGAACTCCCGCATGAACTGCAGCCAGTTGTTGATCGCGACCGCTTGACCGGGATAGGCGTTCCCCTTCGGGGCCTCGCCGATGAAGGCCGCGGTACGCGTGCCGACCGCTTCGATCGGCCGCGGTCCGGCCGGGACCTCGATGACGTAGACGTCCGGGGTCAGGTATTCAGGCATTCACTCCCTCCAATGACTTGATCTCGATGACGAGCGCGCGGGCGCGGGCGGGATCCTTCGGCAGTTTCACGACGGTCTCGGTCCCCTTCGCGCGTACGACGAGGTGGGTGGAGACGGGCGGGCCGGGCACTCCTTGCAGAAGGAACCGGCCCCGGGCGTCGGTCCGGGACTCGCGGCCGACCGAGGGCAATGCCACCGTGGCATCGGGCAGTGCGATACCGCCCGGACCGCGGACGACGCCCGCTATGAAGGACGGGAACGCGGGCTCGATGCGGATCGGATGGAGCACCGGCGGCGCGACGGGGCGCGCCCGCGCGCGCCGCTCCGTCACGCGGACGATGAAGGACGGTCGCGCCACCGCGCGGAGCGCCGTCCAGGTCTCGGGCAACGTCACCTCCGGGTCGATCTCGATGTCGGGCTGCTCCATCGCGGCATACGCCAGCTCCACGAGCAGCCGATCGGCGTCCCCGCGCTCCCGGGCCCAGGTGCTCACGAGGTAGCGCAGCCACAGCTGGAGCGGTGGCCGCCCCGCACTGCGAACGGCGGGCTGTGGCACGACATCGAGCAGATAGACGCTCACGCCCCGACCCTCGGGTGCTTCACCCGGGGGGCCCATCGCGACAAGGGCGTCGGGGTCGGCCGACCGCACCCACGCTCGGATGCGGTCCTCGGTCGCCACCTCCGACCGCGGACGCGGAGCGCGGCGGTCGGGCGCGGCGCGACGTTCCGGCGCCGTGCGGCGCTCGGCCGCTGCCTGCGGCGTGCGCCTCGCACGCGCGCGCTCAGGCATGCCGCGCCTCGATCATGCGATCCGCGATCCGGTCGGCGACCGCGGCGATCGTGAGGCTCGGGTTCGATCCGATGGGACCCGGCATGATCGAGCCGTCCGCGACGAACAGACCCGGATGGCCGAAGACCTCGCCGTCCGGCGACACGGCGCCCTCGCCCTCGTGCCGGCCCATGGGACACCCGCCGAGCGGATGTGACGTCACGAGCCGTCGCCCGAGGCTCCACGTGGGGTTGTCGCGAGCCTCGCCACCGAGCGCGCGCGCGAGGTCGTGGTGCGCCTTGCGGACGCGCGCGTAGTACGCGTCGGACCGATCGACCTTCCAGTCGGAGTCGAGACGATCGCCGCGGAGACGGAACGTCCCGTCCGCGAGGTCGCGGCCCATGCCTGCGACGGGCAGGAGAGCGGCCGACGACGGCTCGCCGAACAGCTCCGCGATCTCCGCGCCCAGGTCCGTCTCGCGGTCCCGACCGATCAGCTGACGGAGAAGGCGGAGTGCCGTGCGTCGCCATCGCCACAGCGAGCCCGGGGTCTCGGCCGCCTGCAGCATCCAGCAGAGGAGCTCGGGGAATCCGAGCTCCTGCACGTAGAAGCCCCGGCCGTCCCCTCCGTCCACGGAGTCGGCGAAGCGCACCGCCGACGTGATGACGGGTCCGCGCGACGGCTCGATGAGCGTCGGCCGGGTCCGGCCGTTCACCGCGTGCCGCGCGCGCTCGATCATCGTGATGACGTCGCCATTGCCGCCGAAGCGCGTCCCGAGCAGACGCGGCGGCTTCGCGAGGTTCCGCAGCAGGAGGTACGTCGAACCGAACGTCCCCGCCGAGAGGATGAGGCGCCGGGCGCTGATCGTCTCGATCGGCAGCGTCGAGGTCTCGGACCGCCTTCCGTCGCGTGCGAGGTCGTGGCGGACGAAGCCGACGTTCCAGCCGCCGCCTTCGGCCGGCGAGAACGTACGTACCTCGGCGAGCGTCACGATCTCCGCGCCGAGCCGAGCCGCTTCGGAGAGATACGTGTAGTCGAGCGTGTTCTTCGAGCCGTACTTGCAGCCGATGTCGCACTCGCCGCAGAGCCGGCAGGTGAGCCGGACGCTGCCGTGGAGGTTCGGCTGCTCCTCGCGGATCGGGACGCCGGGGACCGGCGTCTCGCCGGGGTTCGCGAACGTGACCGCGAGGTTCGGACCGATCGGCTCCCATCCGAGCCGCCGGGCGGCTTCGCGGAACGCGATCGTCTTCGGTGTCCGGTCGTACGGCGGATGCTCGACCGGATACGGCGTCGCCCCGAGCATCTTCTCGACGCGCGCGTAGTGCGGATCGAGCTCCTCGCCCGTCACGCACCAGAACTCCTGTCCGCCGGCAGAGAGGTCCTCGCGGACGAACCAGGTCGGATCCTTCCGGAGCAGCATGTTCGCGTAGATGAGCGAGCCGCCACCGAGACCGCTCGAAACGACCGAGTCCATGTGCTCGAACGACCACACGTTGAACATCCCGTAGAGGCCCTCGCTCGGATCCCAGAACGCCCGGCGGATCTCATGCGGGGTCCGCGGGAACGACCCCGGCGGAAAAGCACGGCCCCGCTCGAGGAGGCACACGCTCATCCCGGCCTCCCGCAGGCGGTAGGTCATCACCGATCCGCCGAAGCCCGAGCCCACGACGATCGCGTCGTAGTGGCGCTCGCTCGTCGAGGCCACGCTACGGACGGACCGCGACGATGAACTTGGCGCTCTGCGCATCGACGAGCTCGGTCGGATCCGCATCGGGGTCGACGGGCGGCCGGATCTCGTAGAAGTAGCTTCCGACCGTCTTGCCGATCACCTTCTTGGTGACGGTCCGATCGCCACCCGCATAGCGCCAGATGCCGGACAGGGTGGCGACCTCGCCCTTCCCGACGACGATCTCCGAGGCCGACTGTCCTACGTATTCGGGCATGACACTCCTCCTTCTGCTGCGCGCACGACCGCGCCGTCACCCATCCGGTGCGCTCTGCGCGACCGGTCGCCGGATCACGTATCGGCCGCTCGGGACCTGCGGGACCGCGTGCCCGGGGCTGCGGGGCACTCCGGGGGCGGCCGCGAGCCGGGCGCTCTCGCGGTAGTAGCCGTCCCACCACTTCGCGGACTGCCAGATCGCTTCCGGGCAGCTCGACGCGGAGGCGACACCGGGGGTCAGCTCGATGTTGGCCACGCTGTGCACGGCCTCGACGAACGCGGCGCTCGGGATGCCGTGACCCGACGCCAGCGGATCCCTATCGTCGACCGCCCACACGTAGCCGAGCCAGGCCACGATGAGGGCGGGGATGTCGAGCAGCGAGCGCTGCCGCCGCACCTGCTCGACGGCGCTCTGGACGGCGTCCCCTTCGGCCGCGAAGTGCAGCACAGCGACGTTCGGATAGCGATCGGGGTCGTCGTGATCCGCGACCGCGCACGTGCGGATCCCATTGCTCGGCGGCACGGCCGAGACGTCGCCCTCGAGGTCGAGCGGGACCGAAAGGAACGTGGCCTCGTCGACGAGGAGGCCCGCCAGCGACCAGTGGCTCGGCGTGAGGTCGTCGCGGAAGACGGACTGCGCGAAGCGCAGCCTGAGGTCGGCGACGCTCGTCCCGCCGAAGAGCACGATGCCGCTCGAGGCGCTCGTCCGGCGGAGCCACGAGGCGTTCCCCTCGCCCTTGCGTGCTCGCAGCTCCGTCAGCTGACGGTTGGGGGCCGTGGCGGTCGACGCGCGGACGACCCGGAGCATCGATGCGCCTAGTGCAGGACCGTCGAGGCGACCGGCTCACCCCACGGTCCGCTTCCGACCCTGACCGGCCAGGCGGTCACGTCCATGTGCACGGATGCGCCGACGCCCGTGAATCCGAGCGTCAGGAAATGCTCGTCGATGCGCTGGTATGACGCGGTCGAGACCGGGGCCTGCGCCACCGTGGGGACCGCGACCGCCGGGAACGCCTCGACCGCCTTCCCCCACTTGCCGGCGGCGATGCGATGCACGAGCGCGAGGGGCGAAGAGATCACCTCGTGCACGCGCCGTCCCGACGGGAGCTCGCATGTCGCGAACCGGCCGAAGTGGACGTCACCGGTCAGGATGACGAGGTCGTGCGGCGTCGACGACACGACCCTCACCAGCTCCGCGTACTGGCGATAGTCGGCGAGCCCACGGTCGAAGAACTGACCGCGCCAGCCCGTCTCCCCGACGAAGACCGGCTGCCCGACCACGAGCAGCCCCGGGCCATCCAGCCCGCGTATCCACTGGCCGAGCTCGGTCATCTGCTCCGCGGTCATGAACGAGACGCGGTCGGCGGTCCGAGCGAGTCGCGTATCGGCGACGAAGCATGACAACGCGCCGACCGCGAAGATCTCGCCCTGGCGTGGCGCCTGGAACAGCTCGAAGAGCGCGATCGCGACCTCACGCCATGCGCGACATCCCTCGGCGGTCCAGGTGTCTCGGACGTATGGCGCCGCGTTGGGCGCGTTGTTCCAGAGATCGTGGTCGTCGGAGCAGAAGAAGGTGTCCGCCGCGGTGAGCACGCGTTGGAAGCCTCCGAGGTCGGACCGCTGCGACCAGGTCGTCAGATACCGCTGCAGGTGTTCCTGCGCGAGCTCATCTCTGGAATGGGTGCAGGCAAGGAAGTGGAGGGCCGGCGAATCGAGGTAGACCTGGTCGCCGCAGAGGATCGTGACGTGCGGTCGCGCGACCGCGGGGAGGCGTTCCACCGCGGCGCCGACGAGACATGCCGCGTCTTGGAGCACGCTGAAGCACGACCCGAGCAGGATCGTGAACGGACGATCCGGCGGCGACGGGAGCGCGGCCGGCAGCGTGCTCGCCTCGGCGCTCGCGACAAGCTCGCCGTTCGCGATCAGGCGTAGCGGGTGGTCGCGACCCGGAGGCAGACCCTCGATCGTGATCCGCTGTGCCCGCACGGCGAAGCCCCCCGCCCCGAATGTCGTCCAGCTGTCGCCGAGCGGGTGCGGCCGGCCCCCCACCGTCAGCTGGAGATCCGCCGCTGGCGTGCCCGCGGCGGCGATCCACGCGACGATCCCGTCGGGGGAAGCGCCGTGCGCGCCGAGGAAGTGCACGGTCGTGGGCAGGGGCGTCATGACGAGACGCCGCGTCGCTTGATCTCGTCCGCCGCGGCGCGGAGCTTGCGCTCGAGCGCCGCGAGGTATTCGCCTTCCTCGGCCGCGACGGCCGCCTCGACGCGCTCCATGTCGGTGTCCGTGAGCACGCGCCGCAGCAGGGCCACGGGAACCGATTCCGGGCGCGGCGCGGCCTGCGGGAGGCCGGCGATCCCGCGCGCCTCGGCGCCAGGAGCAGGCGAGAGCCCCAGGAACTGGCACACGAACGGGAACGACGAGCAGAGCCGGCCGAGGTCGACGAACGCGCCCGGGTTGCCGACCGGGTCATCCGGGTCGAGCGCGCCGTCGGCGTCCGTGTCGCGCCAGCCCAGATGGACCGGGGTGTGCGCGCACATCGCCCAGGTGTTCGCCGCCATGAGACAGTCCGCGAACGGCGCGGCGCACCGCTGGCAGTTCGCGTTCGGCTCGCGCAGATATCCGAACTTCGCGTCGCAGGTGCAGTTGCTGCTCGCGTACTCGTCGGGGCAACCGAAGATGTGGCCGCTCTCGTGCGTGAAAACGCGATCGATGTTGTCGGGTCCCCAGCCGTCGTTGTCGTAGTGCATCACGAGGCGTGGTCGCAGCGCGTACGCGAAGTGGTGGAGCGGGTACTTGGTGAAGAACGCGGCATACGCCCAGCGCGTGCCGAGGTCGCGGCGCAGCGTCGTCACGTAGTTCACGACGCCGAGGAAGTTCGGCGCGTAGCCGAGGCTCGCCATCGCGGGATCGCGCCATCTGCTCTCGAGCGCCTCGTATCCGGACAGCGATGGGTCGGGCGTCGCCGCGACACGGATGACACGGATGTCATACGCGAACGAGACGTTCGCCCGCGGGTCCTGCAGCGCGAGCCACCCGAGGCCTTCCTGGCACTCGGCGACGACCTTCGTCCGCTCCGCCTCGGTGAACTGGAGGTCGGGCGTCGGCCCCTCGACGAGCAGCAGCCCGATCCCGACGCTCCCGACGAGGTAGAGGCTGGTGTCGTCACCGAAGATCGCGCGCCGCGGACCCGGCTCGCTCACGTGCTCCATCCCCGGTCCATCGGGCGGCTGCGGTCCCGCCGCGACACCGGTCGCGTCCCACCGGAGCCCGTCGTGCGGGCGTTCCTTCTTCGCGGTCTCGAAGGGGCGGGACTGTCGCAGATCCCACGCGGCGACCCCGAGAGCCTCGGTCTGGGTCAAGCCCCTCGGCCGGGCATCGACCGCCCCCGCGTGGTAGCGGACGACGCCCTTCGTGCGGGTCACGCCTCGCGCCGCCGCTGTCGGCAGAGCGCCGATCAAGATCCTCTTGCCGTACCGATGGAGGACGCGCCCGCCTCGATCACGCACGCCGTCCGTGACGCGGAAGGTGTCGGGCAGATGCGCGGCGTCGAGGACGACGAGCCCCTGTCCCGCGATCTCGTCGCGCTTGGACATCGCCCTTCCTCCCCAATGCCGGTCGCCGACTGGCGGCGGTCAGTCGAGCGCCGCTATGTATAGAGCCACTATCCGTAGCGTTCAATGGCCCGTTTCGCCATGGTGAGCGAACATCTGTTCCGCATGCGCCGCGGCCCCGATCAGCTCGCCGGCGCTTGGACCAACCCGGCCCCGACGTCCACCGGCTTGAGGCCGGCGATCGCCTTGGCCGTTCCGGTGAGCCTCGCCCGGAGCACGTCCGTGTCGACGTCGCCGTCGGTCTTCGCGAGCTTCTCGGCCCAGAGCGCGGCGACGCCGGCCGCGTGCGGGGTCGCCATGCTGGTGCCGTCGAAGCTGACGAGCCCGCCACCGAGCTTCGCCGAAATGACATCGACGCCGGGACCCGCCACCGCAGGGCCGGTGTTCGAGAACGGAGCGATGCTCGTCTTGTTCGCCTTCCATTGGATGGCGGCCACGCCGAGGTATCCGTCGGAAGCCGCCGGCGGAGCGATGCCGATCGTGTATGCGTGCGCACCTGTGCCACGGTCGCTCTCGTTCCCCGTCGCCGCCACGATCAGCGATGGACGGCCGAAGCGCTCGGATGCGATCACCTGCGACAGCGCGCCGAACAGGCGGATGGTCTCGCGGTACTCCTCGAGGGCGAGCGAGGTCGCGGGCTCGATCGCCATGCCACCCTGCTGGAGCTCTTTCGCGATCCCGGGGAAGTCGATCCCGAGGGACATCGAGATGACGTGCGCGCCTTCTTTGATCGCCCAGAGGATCCCTTCGAAGATCCCGGCGGTCGAGCCGCTGCCTTCGTGGTCGAGCACCTTCCCGATGAGGAGCTCGACGCTGCGCGCGACCCCGATCCGGAAGCCGCCGACGTCCTGGCCGCCGATCGTCCCGGCGACGTGCGTCCCGTGACCCTGCTGGTCGCCGTCACCTTCACCCGTGAAGTCGCGCTGCGTGATCTTGACGCCCTTGAACGCCGGATGACCCGCATCGATGCCGGTGTCGAGGATCGCCACCTTGATGCCCTTCCCGGTGAACGGGCTCTTCGGGGCCCCGACGGCAAGGACGCCCCATGCGGTCCCGGTCGTCCCGCGCTTGGGCACGGCCCTCTTGGCCACCGGCTTCACGAGCTTCGTGGGTATCGGTCGGGCCACGACCACCTTCGGGTCGTGCTTCGCATCGTCAGCGGCGGATCGGCTCAGCCGCTCGACGCGGAACGGTGCGCGTGCTCTGGCGCCTGCCGGTCCGCGCCTCGTGCGCTGCGCGGTCTCGACGTCGAAGACGATGTAGCGGTCCTCAGCCACGGCTGTCCTCCCCTGCTCATGTGATCCGGTCAGGATCAGGCGCGACTATACGCATAGGTCATCTCTGCTGAACACATCGCCCGCTGCGGATCTGTCGTATCTCCTATCCGCCGGCTCGCCCGGTCGGATGCCAGACGAACGAGCGGCGCCCGATCTCAGCGGGGCGTCGCGCGCCGTCTCACTGGATCACCGAGATCGTGTCCGATCCGAAGTTCGTGACGTAGAGCTGGCGAGACCCGGCGTTGTAGGCGAATCGGGCCGGGTTCGAACCCACGCTGACCACGTGGTCGAGGGTGTTGGTCACCAGGTCGATGACCGCGACCGTGCCTGATCCATCGACCGCGGCGTATGCGCGGTCGCGCGCGGGGTCGACGAGGATCCCGAGCGGATGCTTGCCGACGGCGACCTTCGTCACGACGCGCTGTGTCTGCCCGCTGATGACCGTCACCGAGTCGTCGTCGGGGTTCGTCGTCAGCACGAGGTCGCGGCCGAGCGCGACCGCCACCCGGCCGGGGGCGGCGTCCAACCCGATGGTGCCGATGACCACCTCGCGGACGGTGTCGATGACGGTCACGCTGCGGGAGCGCAGGTTCGCGACGTACGCGCGGTCCGACCTCGAGTTGATCGCGATGCCTGATGGCAAGAGGCCGACGGAGATCGTCTTCACCACTTTCAGCGACGCCGCATCGATGATCGACACGGCGTTCGCGACCTGGCCGGCGACGTACACGCGGTGGGTGTCCGGATGAACGGCCACGGCGAACGGTCCGCTCGCGACGGGGATCGTCCCGCGGATCCCACCCTTGCCGTCGAACACCGCGACGGTGTTCGCCTTGAACTGACTGACGTAGACGCGATCGAGCGACGGGTCGACGGCGACGTCGACGGGCTGTCCGGCTGCGACCACCGTCCCGACGAGACCCTTGGTGTTCGCGTCGAGGATGCGCAGCTGACCGGCGTCCCCGTTCACAACGTAGATGCGGCCGGCCTTCTCATCGACCGCGATGCCGTCGGGGCGCTGCCCCGCAGGGATCGTCGCGGTCACCTTCATGTTCGGGATCGGTATCAGGCTCGGAATGACCAGCGGAGGTCGCGTCACCGCTGTCGGGGCGACGGTCGGCACCTCCGACGCCGCGACCGTCGGTACCGTCGGCAGGGCCGACCCCGCGGGCGAGGCCGACCCGGGTCCAAGGTACCTGCTGGCGAGGGTCCCGCCGACCGCGAGCATGACCGCCATGGTCAGGACGCATGACAGCGTGCGCTGGGTCGGAGCGACGGCGATCATCGCCCGCGTGCGGGCGCCTCCCCTGGTCGTCACGGGTATCGGGGTCTCGACCAGTGGCGTCGTCGGAAGCGGCGTGGGCGGCGGAGCCGACACCGGCGCGACCTCCGCGACGTCGAAGATGCGACCGTCCGGTGCGCGCATGTAGAGGACGGGCGTCGCCCACTCCACCTCGTTCACCAGCTGATAGATGGCCATGCGGGCGTCGGTGATGGCGGTATCGACGGGTCGACCGAGCGCGATGCCCTTGTAGAACTGCCGCGCGAAGGCGATCGCGGCGCGGTCCGTGATCTCGAACTGCATCGCGACGACCGCGGGCACCCGCATCCGCACGAGCGTCTGGGCCATCCCCGCGTACGGGTCGGTCGCCGAGCTGCGTCCGCCCTCGCACGCGTTCAGGACGACGAGCCGCAGGCTCTTCTCGTTGTAGAGCAGCGCCCCCAATCGCTCCGCGCTGACCTCGTGGACGCCGCCGCGCTCGCCCTCGAAGGCGAGCAGCCCGTCCTGATGGTCCTCATCGAACCGGCCATGGCCGATGAAGTGGAGGATGTTGCTGTCGCTCTCCGCGAGCGTGTCCAAGAGCGAGGACACCGTCGCCTTCTCGGCGCGGTGGAGCACGAGGCGTCCGTCGTCGATCGGCTGCCGCAGCGCCTCCTCGAGCGATCGCCACTCCTTCTCGACCTCGAGCTCGGGATAGCGATCGTCGGCCGGGTTCGAGACGATGCCGAGCACGCGGATCGGTGGCGTGATCTTGAGAGGTCGGACCATCTCGGGGAGATCGACGTAGCGGACGAGTGGCGTGTCCTCCGCGAGCGCGAGGAAGCGGGCGACCTTCGGGTCCGGATCGAACATGAATTCCCACGGCAGGATGGCCAGCTCGGGGGCGGCATCGAGGTGCAAACGGATGCGGACGCCGGCCGCTCTTTGGCGCTCTGCTTCATCGCGAGCTCGCGCTAGGGACACCTTGACGTCATCACAGAGGATGGCGTCATGGAGACGTCCGCCCATGTCCTTCGCCAGTGACAGATGCGGAGCGTCCATCTTGCGCTTGCGGCGCGACGGGTCGAGTTGATCCGCCAGTGCCTCGAAGTCGTCCGGAGTGAAGGGGGCCAGGAAGATGCGCTCCGCGTCCCCGCCGGGGGACGCGACGACCCGAGCGCGGTAGCTTCCGGCGTCCGCCCGCTCGATCACGAGGTCGAAGTTGAGGTAGGTCGTGTCAGGAGGCACGACGCTCCACGGCGCGCCCCCATGGGCCGTCACCACCGATCGACCCTCCCTCTCGAATGCGTCCGGCGGCTTCCGTTCGTCCCCCCGCGTGGGCGAGGATCCTAGTGCGGCGGCACGCCGGTGGGTATAGCCCGGCGGTACCTCCCAGGCGGCTTGCTCGCTCGGGACGCTGGCGCTCTACCCCTCATCGGTCCCGACCCGGCGATGGCGCGAGGACGTGCCGAGCCCCGAGAACGATCGTTAGGCGATCCGATGACGGGCGAGCCGCTGCGAGAGCGCACGGTGTCCTTTCGGACCGCGGACGGGTTCGAGTGCGCTCTGATCAACGTGCGCGGCGACGGAGAGCCACACAAGGGTCCGGTGCTGCTCGTTCATGGCGCCGGCGTACGCGCCAACATCTTCCGAGCGCCGACGCGGCGGTCATTCGTCGAGCACCTGGTCGCGGCCGGCTACGACGTGTGGCTCGAGAACTGGCGAGCCAGCATCGATCTCCCCCCGAATCCATGGACGCTCGATCAGGCCGCGCTTTACGACCATCCCGCGGCGGTCGGCGTCGTCGTGAGAGAGACCGGATGGAAGGAGATCAAAGCCGTCGTTCACTGCCAGGGCTCGACGAGCTTCATGATGTCGGCCGCCGCGGGCCTGGTCCCCGAGGTGCGGACCATCGTCTCGAATGCGGTCAGCTTCCACACCGTCGTCCCACCGTTCTCTCGCTTCAAGCTGCGCCTGGTCCCGCTGTTGCGCCGCTGGACGGCGTATCTCGACCCGTCGTGGGGCGACCACGCTCCGACGCCATTCGCGAAGCTCGTGTCGCTCTTCGTCGAGCTCACGCATCGCGAGTGCAGCAACGCGGTGTGCCGACAGGTCAGCGTCACGTACGGCAGCGGGTTCCCCGCGCTGTGGAGCCACGAGAACCTCGATGCGAACACGCATGACTGGCTACGCCGGGAGTTCGGTCACGTCCCGCTGACATTCTTCGCGCAGATGGCGGAATGCGTCCGGCGAGGACATCTCGTCGCCGTCGAAGACCGAGCCGGTCTGCCCTCGGACTTCACCGCGCGGGCCCCCGCGACCGATGCGCGCGTCGCCCTCTTCGCCGGAGCCGACAATCTCTGCTTCCTCCCCGAGAGCCAGCGCCGGTCATACGAATGGCTCGACGCGCTGCGTCCCGGCTACCACTCGCTCCACGTCATCCCCGGATATGGGCATCTGGACGTGTTCATGGGCCACAACGCCGCACAGGACACGTATCCGCTGATCCTCTCCGAGCTTGATCGAAAGGTCTGAGGAACGGTCCTGAGATGGAGCGGTCGACCCCGGAGCTGAGCTTCCGCGAGTCGATGTCAGGTCACTTCGCGCTGGGCACGACCGATCCGGACCAGGGAAGCGAGGCAGGCAAGGCGGCCGGCAACCGGCTGACCCTGAACGCCGAGATCACGATCCGGGACATGGACCGCTTCATCGCGGATCCCGATCACGCCGGCGAGATGGAGGCCCGCATCGATCTCGACGCGCTGGGGGGATCGTTCCCTGCGAAGCGAGCGACGTTCGATCTCTTCTCGCCGAGCGATCGACCCGAGCTCAAGCTCATGGTCTACGAGCTGGCGATCACGGCGCAGGGCATGGACTACTACTTCGCGGGGCGCAAGGAGATCCGCGACGACCCGGGGATCGACCTCTGGGCGGACACGACGACCCTGCGCGTCCGGCTGCACGAGGGCTCGAGCACCGCGGGGCCTGTCGTCGGCGCCGGCGTGCTGACCATCAGCGTTCCCGAGCTGTTGCGGCTCACCGCGAGCATGCGGGTGCGCAATGCACGGTCTCCCGCCGAAGCCGCCGCGGTGGTCGGTGCCTTCGGCCGGTTCTTCATGGGCGCGCTCTGGGACACGTACTCGCCCGCATGGACGCGGCGACCGCCGCTCTGGCGGCGCCTGTGGGATCGGCTGCTCGGGCTCAGGGGACCAGCGGGAGGAAGTTGAACAGCTGCGCGAGGCGCGCGAACTGCCCCGACACGAGGACGAGCCCCATGAGGATGACGATGACGCCGCCGATCACGTTCACCGTGCGGATGTTCCGCGCGAGCACGCGGACCGCTGCGCCAGCCGAGCCGAGCCCGGTCGCGATGACGAGGAAGGGCACGCCCATCCCGAGCGCGTAGGCGAGGAGCAGCACCGCGCCCGAGGCGAGCTCGAGCCCGAGCAGCATGGTGAGGATCGTCCCCAGGTACGGGCCGACGCACGGCGTCATCCCCACCCCGAACGCGGTGCCGATGAGGAATGAGCGCGGTAGCCCGCTCGTCCCGCCTTCGAGGCGCAGGTCGACGCGGCGGTCGAGGAGCGGGATGCGGATGAGGCCGACCATGTGCATCCCGAGCGCGACGAGGAGCACGCCCCCGGCCTGCTGGACGCGGTAGACGAGCTCGCCCGCGAGCGCGCCGACGAGCGCGATCGCGACCCACAGCAGCGTGAACACGACGCTGAACCCGAGGACGAACGCGAGCGCGTGGACGACCGTACGCGCGCGGTCGCGGCCCGAGAGCGCGGCCTCGCCCGCGATGTTCACGAGGAACGCCGGCACGAGCGGGAGCACGCAGGGCGACAGGAACGAGAGGATCCCCGCGCCGAACGCGATCGCGACGTTCATCTGCCCAGCGTACGCGCGAGCGTCCGTAGACTCCGGCCCTATGACCGCGGTCCGTGGCGAGCGGCGACTCGTGACGACCATGTTCGTCGACGTCGTCGGATCGACGGAGCTGACGATGCGGCTCGGGGCCGAGCGCCTCAAGCACGAGCTCGGGCTGGCGTTCGGCGAGATCTCGACGATCATCGCCGCGCACGGCGGGACCGTCGAGAAGTACGTCGGCGACGCGATCTACGCGCTGTTCGGCGCCCCCATCGCTCACGAGGACGACCCGCTGCGAGCGCTCCGAGCGGCCGACGCGATCCGCGAGTTCTGCAGGGCCGGGAAGGAGCACGGTCACCCCTTCGGCGTACGCGTCGGGATCGAGACGGGCGAGGCCATCATCGATCTCGAGGCCGCGGCCACGACGCGGCAGCAGATGAGCGTGGGCGCCGTCGTCAACATCGCGGCGCGCTTGCAGCAGCGCGCCGACCCCGGGGAGATCCTCGTCGGCCCGACGGCGCGCGCGGCGAGCGCAGGTGGCGCTGACCTCGAGCCGCTCGGTCCCGTGGACCTGAGGGGGATCGGCGCGCTACCGGTGTGGCGTCTCGTGCGCATCGCCGAGCGGCGCATGCCCTCGCTGCCGTTCGTCGGGCGCGAGGCGGAGCTCGGGCTGCTCGGCCACGCGCATCAGCGCGCCACGAAGGGCCGGTCCGTCCTCGCGGTCGTCAGCGGGCCGCCGGGCCAGGGCAAGACGCGCCTCGTGCAGGAGTTCCTGCGCGATCACGCCGACGCGTCCCGCGTGATCGCGACACGCTGCCGGCCCGCCGAGGAGGTCGGCGTCTTCGCGCCGGTGCGCGAGATCCTCGGCGTCACGACGCTCGACGCGCTGGCCGCTCAGGTCGGGCGGCTCTGCGCCGACGACGTCGAGTGCGAGCGCGTCGTCGCCGGGCTCGCGGAGAGCGCCGGGATCGCCACGAGCCGATCGCTCACCGCTCTCCCGGCGGCCGAGCGCGAGGACGAGATCGTCCAAGCGTGGCGGCGCTACCTCGGGATCCTCGGCGAGCAGCGGCTGGTCGTGCTCGCGGTGGACGACATCCACTGGGCCGACGCGTCGCTCGTGCGGCTCATCGACCGCCTCACGTTCGGCGGCCCGCGGCTCCTCGTTCTCGCGACCGCGCGGCCCGAGTTCGCGGACTCGGCGGGCATCCGCCCGAGCGGCGACCGCTTCTTCATCGAGCTCGAGGGTCTCGACCCGGAGGAGGCGCGCCGTCTCGCGGGGCTCGCCGGCCGCGACGACGCGCGCGTCATCTCGCGCGCCGAGGGCAACCCGCTCTTCCTCGTCGAGCTCGCGCGCTCGGACGCGAGCGGGGAGGAGCTGCCCGTGACGCTCGCCGGCGCGCTCGGCGCGCGGCTCGACCAGCTCCCGGCCGCGGACCGCGTGATCCTCTCGCTCGCGGCCGTAGCCGGCGAGCGCTTCACCGCGGCCGACGCGGCGTTCCTCGCGGAGCGCGACGTGGCCGATACGGGTCGCGTCCTCGCGCATCTCGTGGATCTGCACTTCCTCGATCTCAGCGAGGCTGGCTACCGGTTCCACCACGGGCTCGTGCGCGACGTCGCATACGGCCGGCTCCTCGCGGCCGAGCGGATGCGGGCCCACGCGCGCTTCGCGCGCGAGCGCGTGCCGCCGGACGACGCCGTGACGCTCGCGTATCACTGGTGGGAGGCGCTCCGGCCGCCCGACGCGGAGTGGGTCTGGAGCGACGCCACCGAGCTCGCGGCGATGCGGCGCGAGGCGTTCCGCGCGCATCTCACCGCGGGGATGCGCCACGCCGAGCACTTCGCGCTCGATCGCGCGGCCGAGCTGCTCGAGCGGGCCGCGTCCTTCGCCTCCGACGACGCCGAGCGGGCGCAAGCGGAGCGCGCCGTCGGCGAGGGGTATCGCCGCGTGCTCCGGACGGACGACGCCTGGGCGCACTTGAAGCGCGCCCGTGACCTCTACCGCGCCGCCGGATCCGTGCCCGTCGACCTGTATGCGGAGCTGATGACCACCGCGCAGTACATCGGCGCGTTCCATCATCAGCCGTCGGACGAAGAGATCGCCCTGATCGCCGACGAGGGTGTCGCGGCCGCGCGCGCGGCGGGCGACTTGCGCAGCGTCTCGCGGATCCTGCGCGCTCGCGGCGCGTACGTCGGGAACAAGTACACGGGTGAGCCCGAGCGCGCCGAGCCGTACGTCGACGCGGCCGTCGCCGCCGCGCGGAAGAGCGGTGACACCGAGGTCACCCGGACCGCGCTGGCCACCCAGGGCATGCTGCTCGGCTTGCAGGGCCGCGCCGGCGAGTTCCTCGAGGTCTTCGAGGCGCTGGGCGGCATGTTCGCCGACGCGGACGCACTGGAGCAGCTCAACTACCACCGCTCCCTCGGCAGGGCACATTTCCTCGCGGGCCACCTCGCGGAAGCGGAGCGCATCGCCGCCGATGCCGCCGGCGCGGCCGAGGTGATGGGACCGCACAACCGCACGCACGCCTGGGACGATCTGGCCGATCTCGCATTCACGCAGGGGCGGTGGCAGAACGTCCTCGATCTCGCGCACCGCACCGCACGCCTCGTGAAGGAGGAGACCGCGTCGGCCTTTTGCCGCTCCGCCGCGGGGATCCTCGCGCAGGGCGCGGCGGCGCACGCGCTCGCGGGGCAGCGCGACGAGGCGCTCGCGCTGCTCCGAGCCGTCCCGTCGACCGACATCATCGATCGGGACCTCGTCTCGGGCCTCCCCCGCGCGCTGCTGGGGTTCCCGTCGCCGGAGACGGACGCGCGCCTCCGCTCGGGGCGGCATGGATGGTGGGAGTGGGCCGAAGCCGCGATGCGCGCGGTGGTCCTGCGACGCCCGGATGACGCCGACCGAGCTCTCAGCGAGATGGGACGGATCGCGGAGACATCACCGGTCTACGGCGCGCTCGCGGATGGCGTGCGCGAGGGGGTGGCGGAGCTGCGCGGCGGCCCGCCGCCGACGTTCGCATCGCTGCGCGCGCTCGGTCTGGATGGCTGGGCCGAGATCCTGCGCCGGCGGGTCGACGCCGAGTACTAGACGGGGATCAGCCGATGGCCTGCGTGAGGTCGGCGATGAGGTCGTCGATCGCCTCGATGCCGACCGAGAGCCGGATGAGGCCCGCCGGCGGAGCGAGCGGCGTCCCCCGCACGGAGCCATGCGTCATCGCGAGCGGTACCTCGATGAGCGATTCCACGCCGCCGAGCGACTCCGCGAGCGCGAAGATCCGCGTCCGCGACACCATGCGCTTCGCCGCGGCCTCCCCGCCCTTCAGCTCGAACGAGAGCATCCCGCCGAATGCGCGCATCTGGCGGCGCGCGACCTCGTGGCCTTCGTGCGTCTCGAGGCCGGGGTAGTTCACGCGCTCGACCTTGGGGTGCTGGCAGAGCCACTCCGCGACCGCCATGGCGTTATCGGAGTGGCGGTCCATGCGCACCGCGAGCGTCTTCGCGCCCCGCAGGACGAGCCACGCGTCGAGCGGTCCGGGGACGCCCCCGGCTGCGTTCTGGATGAACGCGAGCTTCTCCCGGAGCTCCTCGTCCGTGCCGACGAGCGCCCCGCCGACGACGTCGCTGTGGCCGCCGATGTACTTCGTCGTCGAATGCAGGACGATGTCGGCCCCGAGGCCGATCGGCTGCTGCAGGTACGGGCTCGCGAATGTGTTGTCGACGACGGCGAGCGCGCCAGCCTTGTGCGCGATCTCGGCGACCGCGGCGATGTCGACGACCTTGAGGAGCGGGTTCGTCGGGCTCTCGATCCACACGAGCTTCGT
>DASWDY010000023.1:0-22333 GCA_036395035.1 Candidatus Limnocylindria bacterium | reverse complement strand
GTCGTCGAGCGAGCGAGCGTGGACGATCTCTTCTACCGCCCGCGTCACCCGTACTCGGTCGGGCTCCTGCGCGCGGTCCCCAACGTGTCCGGCGCGCTCGGCAGTGTCGCCTCGATCGCCGGCTCGCCGCCAGACCTCATCGACCTCCCGCCCGGCTGCACGTACAGCCCGCGGTGCCCGTTCGCGATCGACGAGTGCCGCGCCGCGGAGCCCGCGCTCCTCGCCGTCGACACGCCGGCCCACGACGCGCGCTGCATCCGGTGGCAGGCCGTCGCGGCGACGATCGGCACCGCGGAACGGCCCGTCGTCGAGAAGCTCGCGACGGCGTGAGCGACGCGGCGACACCGCTCCTCGAGCTCGACGCGGTCAGCCGGACGTTCACGACGCCCGCCGGGACGATCCGCGCCGTCGACCGCGTCTCGCTCGCGCTCGCGGCGAGCGAGGCGATGTGCCTGGTCGGCGAGAGCGGCTGCGGGAAGACCACGACCGGCCGGATGCTCGCGGGCCTGCTGCGGCCGACGAGCGGCCGGCTCATGTTCGAGGGGAAGGACGTCTGGACGACGAGGGGCGCCGAGCTGGCCAAGTTCCGGCGGGCCGTCCAGCTCGTCCACCAGGATCCGTACGCATCGCTCAACCCGCTGCGCACCGTGTACGACACGCTGTCCGCCCCGCTCTTCCGCCACCGCAAGGCCGCGAGCCGGACGCAGGCGATCGGCGCCGCGACGGAGCTGCTCCAGCGCGTCGGGCTCACGCCGCCCGCGGACTTCCTCGTGAAGTATCCCCATCAGCTGAGCGGCGGGCAGCGGCAGCGCGTCTCGATCGCGCGCGCGCTCACCGTCGATCCGCGCGTGATCGTGGCGGACGAGGCGGTCTCGATGGTCGACGTGTCGATCCGCATCACGCTCCTCGACCTGCTCCTCGCGCTCCGCTCCGAGTTCGGCGTCACGATCGTTCTCATCACGCACGACCTCGCCGTCGCACGCTACTTCGCACGGGAAGGACGGATCGGCGTCATGTATCTCGGCCGCATGGTGGAGCTGGCGCGCACGCAGGCCGTCGTCGGCGATCCCGCGCATCCGTACACCGCGGCGCTCATCTCGGCGATCCCCGAGGCCGACCCGACCATCACGCGTTCGAAGCTGCGCGTCGAGCTCAAGAGCGCGCACGTCCCGAGCCTGCTGCGGCTGCCGACGGGCTGCACGTTCCATCCACGGTGTCCGCTCGCTGAGGCGGGCCTCTGCGACGTCGTCGAACCTGAGCTCCTGCCGCTCCCAGGCGAGCGCGAGGTCGCGTGCCACGTCGCGGTGCGGGAGCGCGCGCCGGCGGCCGAGCTGCTCGGCGTCGCTCCTGCGGAAGTGGGAGCGGGCTAGATGTCGGGCGAGTTCCTCCGCGCGGCGCTCCGCCTCGCGGTGCTCATCTTCGGGCTCGCCCTCGTGATGCTGCCGTTCCAGCGGCCGGGCTCGG
The DNA here is from genome assembly GCA_036395035.1 of Candidatus Limnocylindria bacterium. Classification (GTDB taxonomy): domain Bacteria; phylum Chloroflexota; class Limnocylindria; order P2-11E; family P2-11E; genus JACPOT01. The sequence goes on along the minus strand of DASWDY010000023.1, from coordinate 20,869 downwards.
GCGAATTCGTCGTCACGGTCATGTCCGCCGTGGTCGGCGGTCTGTTCGTGCTCGCAGTGATATGGCTCTTGCGCACTTCGGTACCGCGGATCCCGGACGCTGGTGACAAGCGAGATCGAAAGGCGTTGAATGGGCCGCCTCCGCTCTCAACGAGGGAGAAAGGGGACAGATGAAGAACGACAGCGTTTCTCGTTACCTTGCGAACAGACGCCGCTTCCTGCGGGATGCGGGCCTCACGTCGCTCGGCGTCGTCATCGCCGCGTGCGCGCCTGCCGCCCCGGCCGGCTCGCCGGCCGCGCCCGCGGGCGCGCTCAAGAAGGGCGGCGAATTCCACGGCGCGTGGCCGTACGTGCTGCCCCCGGCCGGTCACTGGAACGGCTACGCACCGAACGGGATCCTCACGACGGGGATCTACCGCCACCTCTGGCTGACGATGCTCGGCATGTACCGGTGGGCCGACAACAAGTACGACCTCTGGCTCGCCGACACGGCGGGGCTCAAGGGGACCGATAGCTACGAGGTGAAGATCAAGTCCGGCATCAAGTGGAGCGACGGCAAGGCGCTCACCGCGCAGGACGTGTACACGACCTTCAACGTCGGCCGCCTCTACAACTTCACGCTCTGGAATTACGTGGACCGGATGGACCTGAAGGACGACTCGACGATCTCCTTCCACGTCAGCCGGCCGTCGAGCCTCGTCGAGCGCCTCGTGCTGCGCGAGCCCATCCGCCCGGCATCGCTGTACGGGGACTTCTCGAAGCAGGTGGATGACCTCGTCAAGGCGGGCAAGAAGTCGGCGGATCAGGAGTGGAAGGACCTCAACACGAAGGTCACCGCGTTCCGCCCGACCGAGCCGGTCTCCGTCGGTCCCTACAAGATCGACCCGAAGACGCTCACGGAGGCACGCGTCGACTTCGTCCGCAACCCCGGCGGGTACAACGCCGACGTCGCTCGGTTCGACAAGGTCGTCGTGTACCAGGGCGAGACCGCGCAGGTGACGCCGCTCGTCCTCTCGCAGGACGTCGATTACGCGACGCACGGCTTCCCGCTCGCGACGGACAAGGCGTTCCAGGACGCCGGGATCCGCGTCGTCCGCCCGTCGCTCTACACCGGCCCGGCGCTGTACTGGCACTGGGAGAAGGCTCCGGAGTTCCAGGACGTGCGCCTCCGCTACGCGGTCGCGTCCGCGATCAATCGCGAAGAGAGCGGCAAGATCACCTACGGCGACTCCGCGAAGGTCCAAAAGTTCATGGCCGGCTTCAGCGACGATCTCGTCCCGCAGTGGATCTCGAGCGGTGACCAGGGCAAGCTCAAGCCCTACGCCTTCGACCTCTCCAAGGCCGAGGGGTACATGAAGGACGCGGGCTACGCCAAGGGCTCCGACGGCATCTGGGCGAAGGGCGGGAAGAAGCTCGAGCTCGAGCTCGTGTTCCCGAGCGACTTCGCCGACTGGGCGAGCGCCGCAACGCACGCGGCGGAATCGCTGACGAAGTTCGGGATCAAGGTGACCGCGCGCGGCATCGTGTCGAGCACGCAGCTGCCCGAGATCAACGACGGCAAGCACGCCTTCTTCGTCCGCGCATGGGGCTCGTCAGGCAACCCGCACCCCCAGTTCGGCTTCGACCAGGCGCTCCGCGTCCACAACACGACCCCCGCCGGCGGCGGCATGAAGTACCCGCTGAAGCAGAAGGTCCCCTCCAGCGGCAAGGAGGTCGACCTCAACGAGCTGATCATCCGCACGGCCGAGGGCTTCGACGTCGACAAGCAGAAGGCCGCGGTCACCGAGCTCGCGCTGATCTTCAACGAGCTGCTCCCCGTGATCCCGCTGTGGCAGCGGCAGGGGAACAACCCGGTGAACGACAAGGCGCGCGTCACCGGATGGCCGCCGGACAGCGACCCGGTCTACAAGAACCCGGACGGCGACAGCTTCGCGATGAAGCTGCTCGTCGAAGGGAAGATCGGCCCCAAGTAGGGTCTTTTCGCTGCGGGCATGAGAAGTGGCGCCCGAGAGGGCGCCACTTCTCTATTCATAGCTCGGAGATCTCGACAGCACGCCCTTCGCTCGCGGATCGATAGGCGGCAAGAGCGATCTCGAGCGCGCGCAGCCCGTCCTCGCCGCTCACCGGCACCGGCTTCTTCGCAAGGATCGCGTCGGCGAAGGCGGCGAGCATCCGCCGCGTCAGGTCTTCGCCCCAGGGCACCAGGCGGGTCCGGCGCGCCCGATCGTCGTAATGCAGAAGGCCCTGCCGGAAGACGTCGACGTCCACCGTCGCCCGCTCGCCGACCACGTGCAGCGTGACCGTCCCCCACGTCGGGTACGTCGCGGGACGCGACCAGCTGCTGTCGATGCTCGCGAACGCACCGCCGCGCATGTCGAGCGTGAGGATCCCGCAGTCCTCGACGTCGAGGCCCCACAGGTACGAGCCCGTCTCGGCACAGACCCGCTCGACCTCGTCCTCGAGCAGCCAGCGGAGCAGGTCGGCGACGTGGACCGTGTGGTCCATCACGGCGCCGCCTCCCGCCTTGTCGCGGTCGCCGAACCAGCTTCCGGGATAGCGTCCGGGATTCGTCCCGCGCACGGCCAGGACGCGGCCGAGCGCGCCGTCCCGGATCGCGTCGCGCAGCGCGAGGACGGCGCGGCTCTCGCGCACCGGGAACGCCGTCGCGAGCCGCACGCCCACGTCGCGGCAGGCGGCGACCATCGCGCGCCCGTCGTCGAGCGTCGTCGCGAGCGGCTTCTCGGAGAGGACGTGCACCCCCGCGCGCGCGGCGGCCTCCGTGTAACGCCGGTGATCCGCGTTCGTGGACGCGATGACGACGGCCTCGCTCGCGGCGAGGAGCGAGCCGAGGTCCTCGTGCAGGGGCCAGCCGCGCGCGACCGCGGTCGCGCGGACGCGCTCCGGCTCCTCGTCGTACACGCCGGTGAAGCTCACCTGATCGAGGGCGGCGAGCGCGGCGGCGATGCCGGGCGCGTGGACATGCGCCCATGAGACGAGGCCGACGCGAAGGCGGGTCACCGCCAGCGCACGACCGCGCCGGTGTCGGCCGCCTCGATGACCGCGAATGCGAGCTCGAGCGAGCGCAGGGCATCGCGTCCGGTCACATGGTGGTCCTCGCCGCGCCCGAAGTGCTCGATGAGGTCGCGCAGCTGCCGGCGGTACGGCGTCTCGTGCACGGTCGCGACCGGGATCATCGCGGGCGCCTGCGCGCCGCCGGGCACCTGCGTCGAGAGCGGCGACGCGGCGCGGCTGTCGTGCACGAGCATGCCCGCGTCGCCGCGCACCTCGAAGCTCGTGCGGAAGCCGTCATGCTCCGCCCAGCTCGCCTCGAGCTGCACGATCGGCCCGTCGGTCCAGCGCAGCGTCGCGAGCGCGTAGTCGAGCGCGCCCGCGCGTCCGGTGAGCCGACGGGCGTGCACGCGCTCGGGCTCGCCGAACCACCAGCGCACGACGTCGAGGTCGTGGAGCATGAGGTCGAGGATCACGCCGCCGCTCTTCTCCGCGTCCTGGTACCAGGGTCGCGCCGACGCGACCGAGAACGAGCCGCGCGTGAGCGTCGCGATCCCGGCGCGGCCGATCGCGCCCTCGTCGATGAGCTCCTTCGCGCGCCTGTACTCGGGGAAGTAGCGCACGACGTGCCCGACGCCCAGGCGCACGCCCGCGTCGTCGCACGCACGGACGATCGCCCGCGCCTGATCGGGCGTCCGCGCGAGCGGCTTCTCGCAGAACACGTGCTTGCCGGCGCGCGCCGCCGCGACGGCATGATCCGCGTGCAGGTAGGTCGGCGAGGCGACGATGACGACATCGACATCCGCGGCGGCGCACAGCGAGGCGACGTCCGGCTCGAGGCGCATGCCGCACTCGTCCGCGACCGCGCGGGCGTGCTCGACCGGCGCGGCGGTGATCGCGACCGGCTTCGCGCCGGGCATGTCGCGCAGGGCGCGGGCGTGGGTGCCACCCGCGAACCCGGCGCCGATGACGCCGATGCCGAGGGTCACGCGAGCGGACCGAGCCGCGCGACGCGCCGGTAGTACGGCCATCGCGCACGCAGCTTCGCCGCGAACGCGGCGACGTCGCCAGGGCGGACGCCCGCGAGGAGCTCGGCGTTGTCCGCGAGGAAGCCCGCCTCCGCGCGCACCCGCTCGTCGTCGCCCTCCGACGGCACGGACGCGATCCCGCTCACGCGCCACTCCGGGCCGAGCACCACCTGGAAGATCATGAGCGACCGTTCGAGGTGGAACGGCGACGTCACCACGGTCACGGGCCGCGGAGCGAGATCGCGCAGGTAACGGACGGCGACGAGCACCGCGTTGCCGACCGTGTCGCGCGACTCGTCCTCGAGGAAGATCCGATCGCGTTCGATCCCCGCCGCCGCGAGCACGTCCGCCATGAGCTCCGCCTCGGAGGCGCCGATGCGGCCGGGTCCCCATCCCGCCCGCTCGCCCGAGAGGATCACCGCCGCGTGCGGCCGCTCCCGCGCGACCTCGGCCGCCTTCTCCGCGCGGCGCACCGTGGCCGGCGAAGGAACGCCGCCGGGCGCACCGCCGCCGAGCACGACGACGATCTCGCGGGACTCATCAAGGGGCGTGGGCCCTTCCGGCATGGGCCGCGAGCCTACAGAATGCGGATGCTGTGGCCGCGATCACCCCCGCCGATACCCGTGCCGCGGCGGAAACATACCCCTTCGGGAGCTATCGCGGCACGCGCCGCTGGATGGGCGCGCTGTGGGAGCGGCCGCTCCTGCGCGCGATCGTCCGGGCGGCGCTGACGGTGTACGTCGTCATCACGCTCACGTTCGTGATCGTGCGGCTCATGCCGGGGAACCCCGTCGACAACTACATCTTCCAGCTCATCGCCGAGCAGAACACCACGTACCAGGAGGCCGCGGACCAAGCCTCGGCGCTGTTCAACATCGACCTCACTCGGCCGCTGCATCTCCAGTACCTCGACTTCCTTGGACGCCTGGTGCGCGGCGACCTCGGTACTTCCCTGCTCTCGGCGGGCACGCCGGTCACGGCGGTGATCCTCACGTTCCTCCCCTGGACGCTCTTCGCCGTCGGCACGGGCCTGTTCCTCAGCTTCACCGTGGGCATCGGCCTCGGCCTGCTGGCCGCGTACAACCGCAACTCGGCGTTCGACACCATCGTCTCGACCGTCGGGTCGATCGTCTCGTCGGTCCCGAACTACCTCGTCGCCCTGCTCTTCGTCGTCTTCGGCGGCACCGTCTTTCACATCCTGCCGATCGCGCAGATGCGCGGCTCGTCGAGCCCCGGCATCCCGCCGGGGTTCACGCCCGAGTACATCGGCGACATCTTCTTCCACGCGGCGCTGCCGATCACGGTCTTCTTCCTCACGGTCATCGGCCACTGGATCCTGAGCATGAAGAGCGCGACGATGGCGACGCTCGAGGAGGACTACGTCAGCGCCGCGCGCGCGCGGGGGCTATCGGACGGCCGTATCGCGACGGCCTACGTCGGCCGCAACGCGGTGCTGCCGCTCGTGACGCAGTTCGCGATCGCGGCGGGCTACGTCGTGGGCGGCGCGATCCTCGTCGAATTCCTCTTGGTCTATCCCGGGATCGGCCTCCGCCTGGTCAAAGCCATCGACCAGCGCGACTACCCGGTGATGCAGGGGATCATCCTGCTCACGACCGTGGCGGTCGTCGCGGCGAACTTCATTGCGGACCTGCTGTACAGCAGGCTCGATCCGCGGATCGGGCGCGCCGGGGGCGCGAGCGGGACCTAATGACCTGAGCTCTGGTAGTGCCGGAGCTCGCCGCGCCAGAAGAGATACGCGAGCCCGTAGATCACGACGCCCGCCAGGGGCGCGAGGTACGCGAACGCGGGATGGATGGCGAGCTCGTCGGTGCGCGCGAGCAGCACCGTCGCCGGCAGGTATGCCACGAAGGCGACCGGCAGCGCGAAGGTGAGGAGGAGCTGCAGGATCCCACCGAAGATCCGCATCGGATAGTTCCCGAAATTGCTGAAGAGGTCGTCCACCACGCGGACGAGCGCCCGCGTGCTGAGGAAGCGGAAGTTGAGCGAGGCGATCGCGAGCTTGATGCCCGTCTCGACCAGCGCCGCGCCGAGCACCGTCAGGACGAGGAACGCGAGGGACAGCGGCGACCAGTCGACGCCCGCGAGCGAGTTCGCGGCGAGGAAGAGAACGACCCCGCCTCCGAAGTCCCCGAGCGCGTTGACCGGGAATCGCCTCGTCACGACCTGCAGGAGCGTCGGCACCGGCCGCACGAGGAAGCGATCGAACTCGGCTTCCCGGACGAGCGTCTCGATCTCGATCATGCGGTTGAACATGAGGAGGCCCGCGCCGTGACCGAGGAGGCGGAGGCCGTACAGGAAGGCGACCTCGCCGAGCGTCCATCCGGCGATGGCCTCGAAGCGCGTGAGCACCACCCAGACGAAGACGAACCCCGTCAGCTGGTACACCGCGCCGGTCACGATCCAGATGACGAAGTTCGCCCGGTATTGCAGCTCGCTGCGCAGGCCTGCGCCCGCGAGCGCCACGTAGAGACGCAGCATCGACGTCATCAGCCGCCCTGGATGACGACCCTGCGCATCGCGCGAGACCAGACGACCCGGACGAGGAGACCGAGCAGCACGACCCAGATCGCCTGGACCGCGAGCCCGCGTAGGGCGTCCACGCCCACGATGCGCCCGATGTAGATCGACACCGGGATGTGGGCCTGGGTCTGGAATGGGAGGAGCTCGGCGACGGCGCGCAGCGGCCCGGGGAACAGCCAGAGCGGGACGAGACCTCCGGCGAAGAAGAGGTTCGCGAACCGGTAGATCGCCTGCATCCCGCTCGTCTCGAGCGTCCAGAACGCGATCATGCCCATGAGCAGACCGATCCACGTGACCACGCCGTACGCCAGCGCGACGCTCGCGACGTACAGGATCCCGGCTTGGATCGACGCCGGCGGACCGAGCACGCCAACGAGGAAGGCCACCGGGAGCGCCACGAGCGCGATCGGCAGGAAGACGAGCGTGGACCCGAACTGATGGCCGAGCAGCTGGCCGATCAGCCCGATCGGACGCGCGAGGTCCTGCGCGATCTTGCCCTCGCGCACTTTCCGTTGTAGCAGCCACGTCGTCTCCGGCCAGACGACCCAGATCTGCAGGTTCGCGATGGTCAGGTACGTCAGGAGGGTCGCCAGGTCCGCCCCCTCGACCGAGCCCCGGTCGGCGTAGATCGCCGTCCAGACGACCTTGAGCAGGAAGATCTGCAGGAACAGGCCGACCAGCTCGAAGGCGATGTTGAAGCGATAGGTGAAGACCGTCTCCGCCGTGAGCGCGGTGACCTTGGCATATGCCGGCATCCGCGCCGTCCAGCCGGACGGCCTGGGCGCCGGTGCCGCGACGGTCATCGCGCCGTCGGCGCCAGGCTCGCCTCGCCGCGCTCTTCGAAGATGTGGCGGACGACCTGCTCGAGGTCGGGCTCTTCGATGGCGATGTCCACGACCTGATAGCGCGCGGTCGCATCGGCGATGAGCCGCGCCACCGGCCGTGTCGCCGGGTCGAAGCGCAGCCAGAACTGCGGACCCTCGCGCTTCACGAGCTCGGTGCCCTCCAGCGCCGGCGCCGCGGAGCCGTCGGCGAGATGCAGGACGAGGACGCGGCCGGGCGCGTAGCGCGCGACGAGCGAGCTCACCGCGCCATCGAACAGGACGCGGCCGGCCTCGATGAGGATCACGCGCGAGCAGAGGCGCTCGATGTCGCGCATGTCGTGGGTGGTGAGGATCACCGTGGTGCCCTCGCCGCGGTTCGTGTCAGCGATGAAGGCGCGGATCCTCTCCTTGGCGACCACGTCGAGGCCGACCGTGGGCTCGTCGAGGTAGAGGATGCGCGGCTCGTACAGCATCGCTGCGGCGAGGTCGCCGCGCATCCGCTGACCGAGGCTGAGCTGACGTACCGGCGTGCTCAGGAAAGGCGCCATGTCGAGGAGGTCGGTGAAGCGGGCGAGGTTGCGCCGGTAGAGGTCGTCCGTCATCCGGTACATGACCTTGATGAGCTCGAACGACTCGCTGAGCGGCAGGTCCCACCAGAGCTGGCTCCGCTGGCCGAAGACGACGCCGATGTTCATCGCGTTGCGCTCGCGGTCGCGCCACGGCACGAGGCCCGCGACCTCGACCTGGCCCGACGTCGGATGGAGGATCCCGGTGAGCAGCTTGACCGTCGTCGACTTCCCCGCCCCGTTGCGCCCGAGGTAGCCGATGAGCTCGCCTTCGGCCAGCTCGAAGCTCACGCCGTCGACGGCTCGCACGACGCGCTCCTCGCGAGTAAGGATCGTGCGCAGGCTGCCCGTGAGCCCGGGCTGCCGCTTCGGGGTGCGGAACTCCTTGACGAGGTCGCGTACGCGGATGATCGGCACCGGGCGACGATAGGCGGCTCAGGGCACCTCGCCCACGTGGATCGCGGCGATCCCGAGCGTGAGCAGCTCGAAGCGGACGTCGGCGAACCCGGCGTCGCCGATCATCCGCGCCAGCGCCTCGGCCCGAGGGAACGGGCGCAGCGACCGCGGCAGATAGCGGTACGCGGCCGGATCGCCACCCAGCACCGCCGCCACCTTCGGCGCGACGGCCTCGAAGTACCACCGGTACACCGCGGCGAATGCCGCGTTCGGCGGATGCGACAGCTCCAGGAGCACGACGCGGCCGCCCGGGCGCAGGACGCGGCGCATCTCCCGCAGCGCTCGCGGCAGGTCACCGACGTTCCGGAGCGTGAACCCGCTGACGATGCGGTCGACGCTCCCATCGGGCAGCGGGATCGACTCCGCGTTCCCGACCGCCGCGACGGCGCGCGGCGACAGCCCTGTCGCGACGAGCCGGTCGCGCGCGATCCCGAGCATGCGCGGCGCGAGATCGAGCGCGACCACGGCGCTCGTCGGATCCGACGCGCGCAGCAGGCCGATCGTGAGATCGCCGGTCCCCGCGCCGATGTCGAGTCCGCGCTCGCGCGGACCGAGGCGCGCGAGCGCGATCGCGCGGCGGCGCCACGCGACGTCCGTCCCGAACGAGAGGATCCGGTTCAGCCGGTCGTATCGCGGCGCGATGCGATCGAACATCGCCGCGATGTCGCGATCGTGCTGCGGGTGCGACGCGCTCACGACCCGACGCTAGCGCCCTTACGCTCTCGCCGATGCCCGTCGCGACACTGCCGCTCGTCCTCGCGGTCGTGCTCGTGGAGCTCGCGGTCGGCGGCGCCTTCCTCATCTGGGCGCTCGACCGCACGCGTCACGCGCCGATCGGGTCGCTGAAGCTCATCGCGGCCGTCGACGCGGCCGCGGGCGCGCTCGCGTTCCTCCTGCTGCCGACGATCCCGCGCGGGGCGCTCGCCGACCAGGCCAAGCTGCACGTGCCGGCGCTCGACTCGTTCACGACCGCGGTGCAGCTGCTCGCCGTCGTCCTCATCGCGCAGCTCATCACGACGTTCCTGCCGTGGCGCGGCCTGCGCGCCTTCATCAGCCTCGGCGCGCTGCTCGTCGGCGGCGGCGCGTTCGTCGCCGCGGCGGTCGCGCGCACGACCGATCCGCAGATGCAGTTCGACCCGTTCGCGCTCCTCGCGCTGCCGCTCGGGGCGCTCGCGCTCGGCGGCGTCGATGCCGCGATGCTGCTCGGCCACTGGTATCTCGTCACGCCGAAGCTGTCCCCCGCTCCGCTCCAGCGCGCGTCGCTCATCGTCATCGCCGCTGTCGTGCTGCAGGCCGCGCTCGTCGGGGTGACGGTCGCGCGCGGCCAGCTCGTGGGCATCGGGGAGAGCAACCTCGGCGTCGCGGTCGCCATCCGCGTCGGCGTCGGGATCGCGATGACCCTCGGGCTCGTGCTCGGCGCGTGGTGGACGGCGCGCATGAACACGCAGTCGTCGACGGGGCTGCTGTACGTCGCGCTCGGCACGGTGCTCGCGGGCGAGGTCGCGGCGCGGGTCCTCTTCTACCTGACCGCCGCCGCCGTCTAGTTATCGCAGGGGGCTCCGCCCCCTACTTCCCCCGGGTCGGCTTTGCCTTCGGCTTCGACTTCGCCGCTTGGATGCGCTCGCGGTCGCGCAGCGCGTGCTTCACGGTGGTGAACTCGCTGAGCGCGGAGCGGCGGTCTTTGGCCACGGCCTTGCGGAACTGCGGCGTGTGCGCGGTGCGGCGCGCGAGGTCGGCATCGGTGCCCGCGGCGCGGATGATGCGCCCGATCTTGCGAAGCGCCATGCCCTGAGGGTACGCCCTCTACGACGCGGTGCGACGCCTCCGATGGCGCTCGTGGGCGATCTCCTCGATCTCCTCCCACTCGCGCGACGCGTAGAGGAGCGACGACATCGCGGCGCCGGCGAACAGCACGATGAGCGCGGCGACCGCGAGCAGGACGGCGACCGGCGAAGCGCCCGACGGGATGGCGGCCGGGCCAGCGATCGCGCCTGTCTCGAGGGCGCGGATGACGGCGCTCGCGACGTAGAGGGCCGCGGCGACGAGGACGGCGATGACGTCCAGGCGCGCGATGCTCCGGTCATCGTCGGGGATGTCGATCAGCTCGACGAGGGCCGTCGCGGCCCCGAGCAGCGCGACGATGGCGGCGGCGGTCGTGAGCCAGAGCGCGGCGACCACGATCCCGTTCGTCACGCGGGCGCCCCAACCGAACCAGGCCATGAGGTCGAGCAGCGTCACGGCGATGCCGAGCCCGACGGCGATGCTGGCGAGCGGCGGGCGCAGCGCGAAGCCGATGCGCCGCCCTTCGAGGAGCTCTCTCACGACGCGGTCGATGCTAGCGGTGCTGGTGGTGCGATGCGGGCGACCGCCCGCCTTCGGCCGGGCGTCAGCAGCCGGGCTCGCCGGGATGGCCGCAGCAGTCGCGCGGCGGCGGGCCGAAGCGTCGCAGCGCGTTCCGGAGGGCGACGAGCGCGCGCCGGGCCAGGGGCAGGTCCGAGGCGCCGAAGTTGCGCCCCGCCTGCCGGATCGACCCGCGACCGCGCCGCACCCTGCCATCCTGTACGAATGAGCGAACGCGTGCGGACGCCCCATGGCGAACTTTCGCTCGAGGAGATCGCGGAGGCGCTCCCGTCCACGGGGGACCTCATGGCGCTCGTCGGCACGGCCTGGTGGAAGTGCGCGCACGCGGCGCGCGGCGGGAACTGGGAGCTCGCGGCGTATTTCGCGCGGCGCGTCCGCGGCCTCCAGGCGCGGCTCGCGGTGGTGCGGCCCAAGTACGAGCCCGATCTCGCGGGGTTCGAAGCGGAGCGCATCGCGCCCGTCCTCGCGGCGACCGAGGCGCAGGACCGCGACGCGTTCGAGCGCGCGTTCAGTGCCGCGACGGACGCGGCGAACGCGCTCCACGTGAAGTGGGGCAAGAGCTACATCCGCTGGACGCTCCCGGTCGACGCCCCGCGCGACCTCGACCTCGGACCGGGCCGGCCATGAGCACGACGGGCGCGCTCGCCGGCGCGGTCGCGATGATCTTCGCGATCCTCGTCGCGTACCTCGCGAGCGTCCTCGGCGTGACGTTCCCACCGGTGGCGCTCGGTCAGGCGATCATCGAGGGGCTGCCCGGCGCCATCACGATCCCGCTCATCGAGCTGCTGCAGCACTGGGCCCAGCGGCTGCTCGTCGTCGGCGCCGTCGCGCTGTACCTCCTCGCGGGCGGCGCGACCGGTGTCGCCGCGGCGAACGCCCGCGTCGCGACCGCCGCGGTCGTCGGCCTCGGCGCGCTGCCGTGGGTCGCGAGCGTCGTCCTCGCGCAGGTCCTCGCCGGCGCGAAGATCGATCTCGGCGGGAGCCTTCTTGGCTCGGCGGTCGGCGCGGCGGCGTTCTTCGGCGGCCTTGCGTTCCTCCTCGCGGCCGAGCGCGTCGCGACGCCGGTCGCGCTCGGCCGGCGGCGCGCGCTCCTCGGCGCGCTCGGCGCGGCCGCCGTCCTCGCGGTCGCATCGACGTTCATCGGCGGTGTGGCGCGCGCGGCGCGCGCGAAGGCGGAGCCGGTCGCGCTCGCGGTGCGCCGGCTGCGCGCGAGCGAGCCCGTCGCGGCCGGCGAGCCCGCGTACGAGGCGACGGCGCGGCTGACGTCGCGGCTGACGAAGAACGAGGATCACTACACGGTCGACACGACGCTCATCAAGCCGCGCGTCGACGCGGCCACGTGGCGCCTCACGGTCGGCGGCGACGTCGAGCGCCCGTACGCGATCTCCTACGACGACCTCCTCGACATGGAGGCCGTCGAGCGGCCGCACACGCTCGAGTGCATCAGCAACGAGATCGGCGGCGACCTCATCTCGACCGCGATCTGGGTCGGCGTGCCGATGGCGGACCTCCTGGCGCGCGCGGTCCCGAAGGCCGGCGCGTACGACGTGGTCCTCACGTCGGTCGACGGGTACACCGACTCGATCCGCCTCGCGAAGGCGCAGGACCCCGACACGCTCGTGGCCTACCTCATGAACGGCGTGACGCTGCCCGAGGAGCACGGCTACCCGGCGCGCGCGCTCATCCCCGGGATCTACGGCATGAAGAACGTGAAGTGGCTCGCGCGGATCGAGGTCGCGACGTACGACTTCCAGGGCTACTGGATGGAGCGCGGCTGGTCCGACATCGCCGCCTACAACACGCACGTCCGCATCGACACGCCGACCGCATCCGCGCGCGTCACCGACGGCACGCTGGTGATCGCGGGGATCGCGTTCGCGGGCCAGCGCGGCATCGCGAAGGTCGAGATCTCGACCGACGCCGGGAAGACGTGGTCGGAAGCGGCGCTCGAGACGCCACCCGGGCGCCACACGTGGCGACGCTGGCGGTACATCTGGACGGCGCCCGTCGCCGGACGCCACCGCCTGGTCGCGCGCGCGACCGACGGGCAGGGACAGGTCCAGACGAGCGTCCGGCGGCCGCCGTTCCCGGACGGCTCGACCGGCTATCACGAGGTCGAGGTGGGCGTCAGCTAGGGGCAGCGTGCTTGCTCTAGCCTCACGCACGCATGGCGAAGCGACGGTTCTCGATCGTGGTCCAGCTGCCGGGGTACGCGCGTCCGCGCAACGAGTGGCGGCGCCGCGTGCACGCCGCGGTCCTCGAGGCGCTCGCGCGGCGCGGCGTCGGCTACCACGACGCCGACCGGCTCGAGATCCGGCTCACGCTCGCCCTCGACGGGCGGCCGCTCTCGGTGCATGCGATCGACGACCGCGTGAAGGACGTCATCGACGCGCTCGGCGGCCGCATCGCCGGACCGCGCAGCGAGCGGCGCATCGCGCCGATCGTCGAGGACGACCAGATCGCGCGGATCGTCCTCGAGAAGGCCGGCGTCCGCCGGCGCGGACGCACGCTCGGCGAGCTCGCGATCTCGCGCTACCGCGCGCGCCGGCGCCGCTAGGCTCAGGCCGCCTTCGTGGCGGCCTCCGCGAGGACGGCCGAGAGGCCGAGCTCGATCTTGACCTTCTCGCCGACGAGGACGCCGCCGTTCGCCACGGGCTGGTTCCAGACCAGGCCCCAGTCGCGCCGGTCGATGGTCGCCTTCGCGCTGAGGCCGGCGCGCTTGCCCATCTTCGGGTCGTCCCAGATCCCGTCGATCTCGGCCTCCGCGACGATCGGCTTGGTGATGCCACGGATGGTCAGGTCACCGTGGACCTCGACCTCGTCGTCGTCCGTCCGCACGATGCGCGTGCTGCGGAAGCGGATCTCCGGGTGGTTCTCCGCGTCGAAGAAGTCCGCCGAGCGGAGGTGGCCGTCGCGGCGCGCCTCACCCGTCGTGATCGTCGCCGGATCCGCGACGACCTCGATGGATGCGGTCTCGGGCTGCTCCGGATCCAGGTCGAGCGTGCCGGCGAGGCCGCCGACGCTCCCCTTCACCGTCGCCACCATCATGTGACGCACACCGAACGTAAGGCTCGAGTGCGTCGGGTCGATCTGCCACTGCATCTGTCGTTGTCTCCCTTTTTTCGTGCCGTCCGGCCGGCCGCGCCGTCGCCGACGGTCGTTGTATGATCAACTACATGCCGAAACTCGTTGCGCGTGCAACCTATTCCACGGGCCGAACGGCCCCGGCGACGGCGGAGCAGATCGGGGCCTGGCAGGCCCTCGTCCGCGCGTTCAGCGCCACGACCCGCCTGACGGAGGCGTCCCTCGAGGGCTCGGAGCTCGATCCGTCGGACTACGACGTCCTGCTCACGCTCGCGGATGGACCGCCCGAGGGACTGCGGCCGACGGAGCTCGCCCAGCGCGTCCTCCTGACGAAGAGCGGCATGACGCGCCTCCTCGACCGTCTCGCCGACCGCGGGCTCATCGAGCGGCGGGCCTGCGCCACGGACCGGCGTGGGCACCTCGTCGCGCTGACGTCAAAGGGGCGTCATCTCCAGCGTCGCGCCGCGCCGGGGCTCCTGCGCGCGCTCGGCGCGGCCTTCGCGGCGCTCTCCCCGACCGACCTCGCCGCGCTGAAGCGCGTCTCGGAACGCATCCTCGAGGGAGCGACCGCACACTCTCCCGAGTGACGGAGCCGTCGGTCGCGCCCGCACGCGCGATCGTCGACGCGGCGATCGGGACGCTGTGCACCGCGTGCGTCGTTCTCGTGGAGCGCGGTGGGCGGCGCGAGAGCTACGCGGCCGGGTCGCTCTGCCCGGATCCGAGCGCCGGCCCCGACGCGCCGTGCACCGAGGCAAGCGTGTTCGACCTCGCGTCGCTCACGAAGCTCGCGACCACGGCGCTCACGCTCTCGCTCGTCCGCGAGCGCGCCATCGCGCTCGACATCCCGTTCCGCGAGATCGTCCCGGACTTCCGCGGACCCGGGAAGGACAAGGTCACGCTCGCACACGTCCTCACGCACACGGCGGGGCTCCTCTGGTGGAAGCCGCTCCACAAGGAGGCCGAGACGCCCGACGAGGCGGTCTGGCTCGCGGCGCAGGAGCCGCTCGCGCACGACGTCGGAACGTTCACCTACAGCGACCTCGGCTACGTGATGCTCACCGCGGGTCTCGCGCGCGCGGGCGACGCGCCCTTCCCGGAGCTGATCCGTGAGCGCGTGCTCGGCCCGGTCGACGCAGCCACGTGCTCGTACGGACCGCGTCCGGCGCAGGAGTGCGCGGCGACGGAGGTCGACGCGGCGTGGCGGCAGAAGCGCCTCCGCGGCGAGGTCAACGACGAGAACGCGTTCGGCATGGGCGGGATCGCGGGCCATGCCGGCCTCTTCGGCACCGCCGCCGACGTCGCCGCGCTCGCGCGCGTATTCCGCGACGGCGCCGTCATCGGGAACGACCTCTCGGCGCTCGCGCGTCGCGAGCATGCGCGCGCGGACAACGTGCGCCGCGGCCTCGGCCTCGCACTGCGCGCGCCCGATGGACCGATGTGCGGCCGCCACTTCAGCAAGGACGCGTGGGGGCACAGCGGCTTCACCGGTACGACGCTCTGGTCGGATCCCGGCCTCGACCTCACCGTCGTGATCCTCACGAACCGCGTGTACTTCGGCCGCGACAACGCGGACGCGCTGTATCGCTTCCGCATCGCCGTCCACGAAGCGATCTCCGCGCCGCTGGTGCACGCGTGAGCGATCTCGCGATCGGGATCATGTCCGGCACATCGGGCGACGGGATCGATGCCGCGCTCATCGAGGTCGATGACGCTGGTGCGTTCGGACGCCTCATCGCGCACCGGCATGAGCCGTTCTCGGCCGAGCTGGCCGATCGCATCATCGCGATCGGCGCTGGCGAGCGCGTCACCGCTGCCGAGGTCGCCTGGCTGCATGGCGCTCTCGGTGACGCGTATGCGGAGGAGGCCATCGCTCTCGTCCGGTCTGCTTCGACGCGCCCGAAGGTCATCGGGATGCACGGCCAGACCGTCGCGCATCTGCGGCGAACACATGTCACGCTCCAGATCGGGGACGGTGCGCGCGTCGCCGTGCGCACCGGGATCCCGACGGTGACGGACCTTCGCTCCGCGGACATCGCGGCAGGCGGAGAGGGCGCACCGCTCACCCCATTCGCCGACCACGTGCTCTTCGCTGGCGGGGCACCTCGCGTTGTCGTGAACATCGGCGGGATCGCCAATGTGACGCTCATCCCAGATGGCGAGCGCGAGCACGTGAGCGGCTTCGATACCGGTCCCGGGAACATGGTCATCGACCTCATTGCGCGTATGAACGATCAGCCCTTCGACCGCGACGGCGCAGGTGCGCGCCGCGGTCATGTCAACGACAGCGCACTCCGCCGCGCCCTCGCCCATCCGTATTTCGCCGAGCCCGCGCCGAAGAGCACCGGACGCGAAGACTTCGGCGCGACGTTCGCACACGCGCTCGTGGATGACGTGCGCGCGACTGGCGGATCGCTCGACGACGCTCTCGCCACGGCGACCGAGCTGACGGCTCAGACCATCGCCGATGCCATCCGCGAGGCGGGAACAGCCTGGAACGACGTGGTCGTAGCGGGAGGGGGCTCCGCGAACCCGACGCTGATGGAGGCCTTGCGTCGCGCCGTCACACCGCTCCCGATGCGCAAGAGCGACGAGCTTGGGCTCCCCGCCGCCGCACGCGAGGCGGTCGCATTCGCGATCCTCGCGGTCTATCGGATCCGCGGACTGCCGAATACGCTCCCTCGCGTGACGGGTGCGCGGCACGCGGTCTCCGCCGGCGCGGTGCACTCGCCGTGAGCGACCGACCACCCTCTTTCGAGGGTCCGCGGGATCTGAACCGGATCGGTCCAGATCTGAACTGGATCGGTCCAAAAATTGAACTGCCTTCGAGGAGAGGGTGGGCGGCGGGAAGGTCCTTCTTCTCCTCAAAGTCGTTCCCCTTCCCACCAAGGACACGCTCATGACCGACCCCGTCGTCGCCGGGATCGACGCGGGCGGCACGAAGACTCGCGCCTTCGTCGTGACCCGCGGGGGCGAGATCGTCGGACGCGGCGCGGGCGGAGGCGGGAACCTGCTCTCGTCCCCCGACCCGCAGGGCTCGATCGCCGCGGCCCTGCGGGCCGCGCTCGCGGGACGGAAGCCGAGCGCGGTCGTCCTGTCCTGCGCGGGTGGCGATCGGCCGAGCGCGCGCGAGCGCGGTCGCGCGATCCTCGTCGCTCTGCTCGGCAGCAACGTCCCCGTCGACGTGACACACGACGCGCAGGCGGCGCTGTACGCGGGAAACCCCCAGGGCTGTGGCGTCGTGCTCATCGCGGGCACGGGCTCGATCGCGTACGGCCGCAACGGCGAAGGCGACGAGGAACGGGCGGGCGGCTGGGGACACCTCATCGGCGACGAGGGATCGGCGGTGTGGATCGGGCTCGAGGGTCTCCGCGCGGCGGCGCACGCGGTCGACGGCCGCGGCGCGCCGACGGCGATCGCGCAGCACGTCGTCCGCGAGCTCGGCGTCGCGGAGCTGATGGACGTGTTGCCCTTGCTCTACGGGCAGCCGCACCCCGCGCCGGCGATCGTGGCGTCGGCACGCGCGGTCGGGATGGCCGCGTCGGCGAACGACGCGATCGCGGTCGGGATCCTGCGGCGCGGCGGCAACGCGCTCGCGCGCGCGGCGACCGTCGTCGCCGTGTCACTCGGGCTCGCGGACGGCCCGGTGTACCTCGCTGGGGGCGCGTTCGAGCAGCTGCCCGCGCTCGTCGGTCACGTGCGCAGCGAGCTCCTGACGATGCTGCCGCGCGCGGCGGTCGAAGCGGTGCGCGAGGAGCCGGCCATGGGCGCGGCCCGCCTCGCCGCGCGCCTCGCGTGGGGCGCGGCATGAGGCGCACCGAGGAGCGGAACCCGAAGGCCGCGCGGCTGTCGAGCCTCACGACGCGCGAGATCCTCGAGCTCATGAACGACGAGGACGCGACGATCCCGCTCGCGGTGCGCGCCGCGCTGCCGCGGATCGAGCGCGCGGTCGAGGCGATCCTGGATGCGATCGGCGCGGGCGGCCGGGTGCGCTACGTCGGCGCCGGCACCAGCGGCCGGCTCGGCGTGCTCGACGCGAGCGAATGGCCGCCGACGTTCGGCGTCGAGCCCGACACGGCGCGCGGGATCATCGCCGGCGGCGACCGCGCGCTCCGCGAGAGCATCGAGGGCGCCGAGGACGATCCGAGCGCCGGCGAGCGCGATCTCCGCGCCGCCGCACACGGCGGCGACGCCGTCGTGGGGATCTCGGCGAGCGGCCGCGCGCCGTACGTGCGCGGCGCCCTCGCCGCGGCGCGGGCGCTCGGCGCGCGCACGATCGCGATCACGTGCGATCCCGCGTCACCGCTCGCGACCGAGGCCGAGATCGCCATCGCGATCGACGTCGGCCCCGAGATCGTCGCGGGCTCGTCGCGCCTCAAGGCGGGGACCGCGACGAAGCTCGTGCTGAACATGCTGTCGACCGCGGCGATGGTCCGGCTCGGCCGCACGCGTGACGACCTCATGGCCGACCTCCGCGCCGTCAACGCGAAGCTCCGCGAGCGCGCGGTCCGCATCGTCGCCACGGAAGCAGGCGTCCCGGAGACCGACGCCCAGGACCGTCTCGAGCGCAGCGATTGGGACATCCGGAAGGCGATAGCCCTCCGATAGGTCGCGCCCGGCAGGCTGTGCGAACATCCCGCAGTGCTCGAAGCGCGACCACCCTCGGTATCAGGGCCGCCGACGGAGGCGGCCGGCGAGGCGGAGCGCGCGGACGAGCTGGCGACCGAGGTCGCGCGGTCGGTCCGCGAGCTGCGCGCGACCGCCGGGCTCTCGGAACGGGCCGCGGCGCGGATCCTCGGCACGTCCCAGACGCAGCTGCGGCGCATGGAGGACCCCCGCTACCTCCCGTCCCTGCGCTCGCTCGCGCGCGTCGCGGCCGCGTACGGCCACCGGCTGAAGGTCTCGTTCGAGCCCCGCAACGCGCCCCCTGGCACACGGGAGCGGCAGCCATCCAAGGCGGTGAAGCCGACACCTCGGCCGAAGACCGCGCCGCGCGGGAAGCGCCCGGCGTCGCGCCCGACGCGGACCCGCGGCCGCAAGCGCGCCTAGCGCACGCGCCCAGATGACCGGCACCGCGCGCATCGTGCTCGTCGAGGACGATCCCGCGGTCGCGGAGCTCGTCACGCTCTACCTGCGCAACGCGGGCTTCGCGATCACGCACGCGCCCACCGCGTCGGCGGCCCGCGCCCTCTTCTCGGAGGTCCACCCCGCGCTCGTCATCCTCGACCTCGGCCTGCCCGACGTCGACGGGCGCGTGCTGTTCCGTGAGATCCGCGAGCGCGGTGACACGCCCGTCCTCGCGCTCACCGCGCGGGCCGAGGAGAAGGTCGACGGCCTCGAGTCGGGCATGGACGACTTCGTCACGAAGCCGTTCGACCCGCGCGAGCTCGTCGCGCGCGTCCGCGCCGTCCTGCGCCGCTCGACGGGCGCGACGGGTGGTCGTGTCCTGCAGCTCGGCGACCTGCGCGTCGACCCGGTCCGGCACGAGGTCTTCGTCGGCGAGCGGCCCGTGCATCTGCGGGCCAAGGAGTTCGAGCTGCTCGAGGCGTTCATGCGGCAGCCGGGCGTGGTGCTGTCGCGCGACAAGCTGCTGGAGCAGGTCTGGGGCTTCGCGTTCCCCGGCGAGACGCGCACCGTCGACGTCCACGTGAAGCAGCTGCGCGACAAGCTCGAAGGTATGAGCGCACGGATCGAGACCGTCTGGGGCGTCGGGTACAAGCTCGTGGGTCCCCCCGGGAGGGACAGCGGTCCGGAGGTGACCGCGTGATCGACCGCATCGCGGGCCGGCTGTTCCTCTCGTACCTGGTCGTGCTGGCGGTCGGGCTCGTCGTCGCGTCGACGCTGATCGCGAGCCTCATCGTCCGTTACGAGAACGAGTCCGCGCGGCAGCGCCTGAGCGACCTCTCGCAGCCCGTGTTCACGGCGGTCCAGAACGGCCTGCGCCAGGGGCGGACGCCGCAGGACATCGTGCGCGACCTCGCGGACGAGGCGCGCGCGGTCGACGCGCGCATCCTCATCGTCGCGACGCAGAGCCGCCGCGTCAGCATCGACAGCGAGGGCCGCCTCGAAGGGCAGATCGTCCTGCCGAACCCGACCGCCGCCGACGGCGTCTTCACGTTCCGCGAGCGCGACGAGGACTGGCTCTTCGTCCAGCGCGGGGTGAACCCGGCGGGGACGCTGATCGTCGCGCGCCGCCGCGCCGCGTTCGGCGACACGGTGCGGCAGCTCGTCCCGTCGATCGTCATCGCGGCGGCCGCGGCCGCGGTCGTCGCGCTCCTCCTCGCGGCGCTCCTCGCACGGACGATCACCCGTCCGCTGCGCGAGCTCGTCCGGGGCGCGGCGCGCTTCGCCGGCGGCGACCTGCGCGCGCGCGTGAGGGCCGGCGGGCCGCGCGAGGTGCGCGAGCTGGGTGGGGCCTTCAACGACATGGCCGACGAGATCGAGCGCGCGCGCGGGAGCGAGCGCGCGTTCCTCGCCGACATCTCGCACGAGCTGCGCACGCCGCTCACCTCCATCCAGGGGTTCTCACAGGCGATCGTCGAGGGCGAGGTGCAGGGCGACGGCGTCGGCTGGGCGGCGCGGACGATCCAGCGCGAGGCGCGCCGCCTCATCCGCATGGTCGAGGGGCTGCTGCAGGTCGCGCGGATCGAGGCCGGGACGGCGCAAGGCGCGCGCGATCGCGTCGCGCTCGCCGCCGTCGTGCGCGGGGCCGTCGCCGCGATGGAGGTGCAGGCCCGCGAGGCCGAGGTCGAGATCCGCGAGTCGATCGGCGACATGCCCATGGTCGTCGGCGACCCGGACCGGCTTTCGCAGCTGTTCCTGAACGTGCTCGACAACGCCGTGAAGCACTCGCCGAAGGGCACGCGGGTGGACGTCGACGCCGCCGCGCAGGACGGCGAGGTCGTCGTGCGGGTGCGCGACCGCGGCGCGGGGATCCCCGCCGGCGCGGAGGCGCGGGTCTTCGAGCGCTTCTACCGGGCGAGCGACGTCGACCGCGACGGCGC
>DASWDY010000022.1:0-4594 GCA_036395035.1 Candidatus Limnocylindria bacterium | reverse complement strand
GCCTCGCGAAGCTTCAGCTCGATGCCCGGGTACGACGCGTGGAACCTGCCGAGCGCCTGCGGGAAGATCGATGTCGTGATGCTCGGCGTCGCGCCGACGCTGATGCGTCCGCGGCGCAGGCCGCCGATCTCGCGCGCCTCGTCCACCGCCGACGCCAGGTCGGTGACGACCTGGCGCGCCCACGGGAGGAAGGCCTCCCCCGCGGGGCTGAGGCGCAGGTCGCCGCGGCGCCGGTGGAAGAGGGGCGCGCCGAGCTCCTCCTCGAGGAGCCGGATCTGCTTCGAGACCGATGGCTGCGCGACGCCCAGGTCGCGGGCCGCGCGCGTGAAGTGGCGCGCTTCGGCGACGGCGATGAAGTACCGCAGCCGGTGCAGCTCCACGTCCATAGCCTAGGCCTATCGTCACCATCGCCGTCATATCTTTGCCTTCTCAGAGGCCGGTCCGTACCGTGGCGGCGATGGCGACGACCGCGATGCCGGCGCGTCAACGCACGCTCCGCCGCGACCTCTGGTGGATCGAGCCCGCGCTCATCTTCATCCTCTTCACCGTCTTCGTCCTCTACTCGGTCTACGCCGGGCTGGCGAACGCGAACTACTACTCGGACCCGTATCTCTCGCCCTTCTACTCGCCGTGCATCACGGCGAACTGCGCGCACCTGACGCTCGGGGTCCCGATCATCGGGGCGTGGTGGAACCTCGCGCCGGCGATCTGGATCGTCGGATTCCCGCTCACGTTCCGCCTCACCTGCTACTACTACCGGAAGGCCTATTACCGCGCGTTCTTTTGGTCGCCCGCGGCGTGCACGGTCCCCGACGCGCGCGCGAAGTACAGCGGTGAGACGAAGGTCCCGTTCATCTGGCAGAACATCCACCGCTACAGCTGGTATCCGGCCGTGCTGCTCGTCTTCATCCTCTCGTACGACGCGATCCTCGCTTTCCGTTTCCCGACGGCGTCCGGCGGACACGCGTTCGGGATCGGCCTCGGGACGGTGCTCATGGTGGTGAACGTCGTCCTCATCGCGCTGTACACGTTCTCCTGCCACTTCTGCCGCTACCTCGTGGGCGGGCGGCTCGACCGCTTCTGGGGACGGCCGCTGTCGCTCCGCCTGTGGCGCCTCGTGTCCCTCCTCAACGTCCGGCACGGGATCTACGCGCTCACGAGCCTCGTGAGC
The DNA here is from genome assembly GCA_036395035.1 of Candidatus Limnocylindria bacterium. GTDB lineage: Bacteria > Chloroflexota > Limnocylindria > P2-11E > P2-11E > JACPOT01. Next base: position 3,423 of record DASWDY010000022.1, on the reverse strand, counting down.
ATCGGCGTCACCGAGCTCTACATCCGGCTCCTCGCGATGGGTGTGCTCAGCGACCCGAGGATCGTGTTCGGTGGCTGAGCCGCACTACGACGAGCGCGACTACGACGTCATCGTCATCGGCGCGGGCGGCGCCGGTATCCGCGCGGCGATCGAGGCGAAGGGACAGGGCGCGCGCACCGCGCTCGTGTGCAAGTCCCTGTTCGGCAAGGCGCACACGGTCATGGCCGAGGGCGGCATCGCCGCGGCGCTGCGCAACGTCTGGAAGGAGGACGGCTGGGACGTCCACTTCCGCGACACCATGCGTGGCGGCAAGCTCCTCAACAACTGGCGGATGGCGCAGATCCACGCACAGGAGGCGCCCGACCGCGTCCTCGAGCTCGAGGAGTGGGGCGCCCTCTTCGACCGCACGTCCGACGGGCTGATCCTCCAGCGCGACTTCGGCGGCCACCGCTACGCGCGCCTCGCCCACGTCGGCGACCGCACCGGTCTCGAGATGATCCGGACGCTCCAGAACAGGGCGACGGAGCTCGGCATCGACGTCCTGATGGAGTGCACGATGCAGCGGATCCTCATGGACGACGGCCATGTCGCGGGTGCCTTCGGGTACTGGCGGCAGACCGGACGGTTCGTGCTGCTGCACGCGAAGGCGATCGTCCTCGCGACGGGCGGCGCCGGCCGCGCGTGGCGCGTGACGTCGAACTCGTGGGAGTACTCGGGTGACGGCCTGCGCATGGCGCTCGACGCCGGCGCCGACCTCATGGACATGGAGTTCGTGCAGTTCCATCCGACCGGGATGGTCTGGCCGCTCAGCGTGCGCGGCCTCCTCGTGACCGAGGGCGTGCGCGGTGACGGCGGCACGCTGCGGAACAAGGACGGCGAGCGGTTCATGTTCCGCTACATCCCGGAGTTCTTCAGAGCCGAGACCGCCGACAACGAGGCCGAGGCGGACCGCTGGTACGAGGACAAGGCGAACAACCGCCGCACGCCGGACCTGCTGCCGCGCGACGAGGTCGCGCGAGCGATCAACACCGAGGTCAAGGCCGGCCGCGGCTCGCCGCACGGCGGCGTGTTCCTGGACATCGCGTCGCGGCGTGCACCCGACTTCATCCAGAAGCGGCTGCCGTCGATGTACCACCAGTTCAAGGAGCTCGCGGACATCGACATCACGAAGGAGCCGATGGAGATCGGTCCGACCTGCCACTACTTCATGGGCGGCATCCGGGTGGACGCCGACACGACGGCGACGACCGTGGCCGGGCTCTTCGCCGCGGGCGAGTGCGCCGCGGGCCTGCACGGCGCGAACCGGCTCGGCGGCAACTCGCTGTCGGATCTCGTCGTGTTCGGCCGTCGCGCGGGCCTGCACGCCGCGCAGTTCGCCGCGGCACGGCGCGCGCCCGGAGCCGTCGACAAGGCGGAGCTGGACGCGGCGGCGACGCGGATGCTCGTGCCGGTCGAACGGTCCGACGGCGAGGACCCGTACGCGATCCAGAACGACCTGCAGGGCACGATGCAGGACCTCGTTGGGCTCATCCGCTCCGCGAGCGAGCTCGAAGAGGCGCTGCGGCGGCTCGCGAGCTACCAGGAGCGCCTCGACCGCGTGGGCGTGCGCGGCGGCGTCCGCTACAACCCCGCGTGGAACCTGGCCCTCGACCTCCGCTCGATGCTGACGGTCTCGGAGATCGTCGCCCGCGCCGCGTCCACGCGCACGGAGAGCCGCGGCGGCCACACGCGCGAAGACTTCCCGAAGACCGACCCGGAGTGGGGGAAGCGCAACGTGGTGATCCGCCGGAAGGACGGCGCGCTGGACGTCTCGATCGAGGCGCTGCCGGAAATGCCCGCGGATCTGCGCGGCGTCGTCGGCGAGCAGCCGCACCCGAAGGAGCACCAGGGGGCGGTCGAGTCGACGCAGCCCGCGGGGCTGGGCGCGCGATGACGGTCGAGACGACGCCGAAAGAGGTCACCCTTCGCGTGTGGCGCGGCGAGGATCGCGGCAGCGGCGCGTTCGTCGACTACCAGGTCCCCGTCGATCCGGGCATGGTCGTGCTCGACGTCCTGTTCCGCGTGCAGGCGATGCGCGCGCCCGACCTCGCGGTGCGGTGGAACTGCAAGGCCGGGAAGTGCGGCTCGTGCAGCGCCGAGGTGAACGGGCGCCCGCGCCTCATGTGCATGACGCGGCTCTCGGGCCTGCCCCTCGACGATCCCATCGTCATCGCGCCGATGGCCACGTTCCCGCTCGTCCGGGACCTCGTGACGGACGTCTCCTTCAACTTCGAGAAGGCGAAGACGATCCCCGCGTTCAAGCCGGCGCCGCCCGGGCCCGACGGTACGCGGCGCATGTACCAGGAGGAGGTCGAGCGCGTTCAGGAGTTCCACAAGTGCATCGAGTGCTTCCTCTGCCAGAACGTGTGCCACGTCATACGCGACCACGAGGAGAACAAGGAAGCGTTCTCGGGACCGCGCTTCTTCGTGAAGCTCGCCGCGCTCGAGATGCATCCGCTCGACACGAACGACCGTCTCGAGCTGATCCGCATGAAGGACGGTCTCGGGTTCTGCAACATCACCAAGTGCTGCACGGAGGTCTGCCCCGAGGACATCCACATCACGGACAACGCGATCATCCCGCTCAAGGAGCGCATCGTGACCCAGTACTACGACCCGCTCGCATGGGTGAAGCGCCGGATCTTCGGGCGTGAGGAGAGTACCCGCGGGCGCGCAGACCGAGGCGCGTAGCGACGAGGTCGAGCACCCGCGCCCGAGCGAGGGGTTCCCCCGAGCGAGGGTCGGAACTGGACCGCTAACGTCCTCGCCGTGAGCGGCCGCGGCGTCTTCCTCGTTCTGGCGTCCGCCGTCTTCGCCGTCGTCCTGTTCACCGCGGTGGTCAGACCGGCCATCGAGCGTGGCGGGTTCGGCGAGCTCTTCCTGGTCGTCGGCGCCTTGCTCGGCATCCTGCTGGTGGAGCGGTGGCTGAGGGCTCGGTGACTCGTTAGGCTCGCCGCCATGGCGGATGCACGGGTGAGCGCGCTGCGCGCGAGCCCGACGCGCCTCCTCACCGTCGCGACGGGCGTCGCGGCGATCCCGTTCCTCGTCCTGGCGGTCGTCGCCGTCGCGCAGGGATCCGCGTCGCTGCTCGCCGTGGTCGCGCTCTCGATCGCGAGCGCCGCGCTGGCGTTCTGGCCGATCAAGGTCCGCCCGAACCTCGAGATCTCGCCCGCCGACGTGACGGTCCTCGCCGCGATCATCTTCGTGCCGCCGGCCTCGCCCATCGTCGGGGCGATCGCGCGGCTGGTCCGCGGCGTGGTGTTCGGGCGGCCACCGGTGCGGATCGCGCGCGACGTCGCGGCCATCTCCGTCTCGGCCGGCGCGGCGGCCGTCGTGTTCCAGATCACGCACGACGTGCTCGCGGCCGGCTTCCCCGGCGCGTCG
>DASWDY010000021.1:0-13799 GCA_036395035.1 Candidatus Limnocylindria bacterium | reverse complement strand
TTCAGGATCGTCCCCGCGATGATCTGGTCCGCGCGCACCGTGACGCACAGCCACGCATGGAGCAGGCCGAGCAGCCCGCCGGTCGCCACGGCGGCGACGACGCCGGCCGCGATCGCGGCGGCTGGACCCACCGTCGCGTGCAGTGCGAACCCGGTCAGGTAGCCGGTGAACGCCGCGGTGAGCATGATCCCCTCGATCCCGATGTTGACCACGCCCGAGCGCTCGTTCAGGACCCCGCACAGCGCGCCGAGGGCGAGCGGCGTCGCGAGGCTGAGGATGATCGGCGCGAGGTCGGGCAGGACCGCGATGAGGTAGCCGGCGAGCTCGACGGTGAGACGCGGGACGAAGAGGACGTCCATCAGGTGCGCACCGACCCCTCGGCCCACGTTCGCGTGACGGTCGTCGCGCCCTCGATCTCGAGCGGCCGGGCCCGCACGCGGAAGACGCGCCGCACGATCAGCTCGGCCGCGAGGAACAGGATGATGAGCGCCTGGATGATGTCGATGATCTCGATCGGGACCTGGGTCGTGATCTGCATGAGCGGCGCGCCGGCGCGGAACGCGCCGAACAGCAGCGCCGCGAACAGGATCCCGATCGGGTCGGACCGGCCGAGGAGCGCGACGGCGATCGAGTCGAACCCGACCGACGCGCTGATCCCCGACGCGTAGAAGCCGATCACGCCGAGCATCTGGACAGCTCCGGCGAGGCCGCCGAGCAGTCCGCTCAGCGACATCGTGAGCGTCACGATGAGGAGCGGCGAGATCCCCGCGTAGCGCGCGGCGTTCGGGTTCGCCCCGACGGCTCGGATCTCGAACCCGAGCGTCGTGCGGTCGAGCAGCCAGCGGATGAGGAAGACCGCGGCGAACGCGAGGGGCACGCCGAGATGGAGGTTGCGTCCGAGGAGGACCGGCAGCGCGCTGGTCCCGATGTCGCCGGTCCGCGGGAACGTGAACCCGGGCGCGCGCGCGAGATCCGTCACGGCCCACGCGAGCAGCAGCGCGGTCGCGTTGTTCAACATGATCGTCGTCACGACCTCGTGCGCCCCCGTGCGCGCCTTCAGGAAGCCGGGGATCGCGCCGAGGGCGGCGCCCGCGAGGCCGCCGGCGACGAGCGAGACCGCGACCGCCACCGGCACGGGCGCCGTGGCGAGCGACGATCCCACGACGGCCGCCGCGAACGCGCCGGCGAGGAACTGTCCCGCGACGCCGATGTTGAACAGGCCGGCCTTGAAGCCGAGCCCGATGGCGAGGCCACCGAGCATGAGCGGCGCGGCCGCGACGAGGGTGTTGTTGAGAGCGATGTCGCTGCCGAACGCGCCCGCGAACAGGTTCCCGTACGCGTAGATGGGCAGCAGCGGGAAGAAGCCGGTCCCGGTGAACGCGCTCGACGCGACGATGATCACGGCCGCGATCGCGAGCGCGAGGACGATCGCGAGGACGGGCAGCGTCGCGACGCGCCACCAGGACGCGAGCCGCGCGCGCACCGCGGCGATCACGCCGCCACCCCCCGGGCCATGAGCAGGCCGATGCGCTCGCGCTCGGCGCTCGCGGCGTCGAACTCGCCGACGACGCGGCCGCGGTGGATGACGACGACCCGGTCGGAGAGCTCGAGCACCTCGTCGAGATCGGCCGAGACGAGGAGCACGGCCGTGCCGGCGTCGCGCTGCGCGATCGCCTGCTTGTGGATGAACTCGGTGCTGCCAACGTCGATCCCGCGCGTCGGCTGGTCGAGGATGAGCAGCTCGTCGTCGCCGAACTCGCGCGCGACGACGAGCTTCTGCTGGTTCCCGCCCGAGAGCGTGGACGCGCGCACGCCCGGCCCCGGTGTGCGCACGTCGTACTCGGCGATGAGCTCCTCGGCGCGCCGCCGGATCGCGCGCTCGTCGCGCACGACCCCGCGCGCGTACGGCGCCTTCCGGTATTCCGTGAGGACGCAGTTGTCGCCGACGGTGAAGCTCAGCACGAGCCCGTACCGCTGGCGGTCCGCGGGGACGTAGCCGACGCCGGCGGCGCGCACCTCGCGCGGCGACGCCGTGGTGCGGTCGCGGCCGCGCAACATGATTCGCCCGGCCGACGGCCGACGGAGGCCGACGATCGCCTCGACCAGCTCTTCCTGTCCGTTGCCGGCGACCCCCGCGACGCCAACGATCTCGCCGTGACGGACGTCGAGGTCCACGCCGCGGACGACCTCGTGCCGGCGGTCGTCGCGCACGTGCAGCCCGCGCACCTCGAGGACGACCTCGCCCGGATGCGCCACGCCGCGGTCGACGCGGAGGGAGACGGAGCGTCCGACCATGAGGTCCGCCAGCTCCTGCTCGGTGGTGGCCGCGGGAACGCGCTCGCCGACGACGCGCCCGCGCCGGATGACGGTGATGCGGTCGGCGATGCGCAGGACCTCGTCGAGCTTGTGACTGATGAAGACGATGGACGCGCCCTCGTCGCGGAGCCGCCGCAGGACCGCGAAGATCTCCTCCGTCTCCTGCGGCGTCAGCACCGCCGTCGGCTCGTCGAGGACGAGGATCCGCGCGCGGCGGTACAGCGCCTTGAGGATCTCGATGCGCTGCTGCTGGCCGACGCTGAGCTGCTCGACGCGCGCGTTCGGGTCGATCGTGAAGCCGAGCTGCTCGGCCAGCGAGCGGATCCGCTTCGCCGCGCCCGCCTGGTCGAGCAGGACCGGTCCGTGCATGATCTCCGCGCCGAGGACGACGTTCTCGGCGACCGTCAGGACAGGCACGAGCATGAAGTGCTGGTGGACCATGCCGATGCCCCGCGCGATCGCGTCAGCCGGGTCGCGGATGGCGACGGGCTCGCCGTCGATGCGGATCTCGCCCTCGTCGGGCGAGATGAGCCCGTAGAGGATGTTCATGAGCGTCGTCTTGCCGGCGCCGTTCTCGCCGAGCAGGGCGTGGATCTCGCCCGGGCGCACCTCGAGGTCGATGTGATCGTTCGCGAGCGTGCCCGGGAATCGCTTCGTGATGCCGCGCATCTCGAGCGCCGGCGGCGGGAGCGAAGAGCGGGCCGCCCCGGGGACGGCCCGCTCTCCTTCGCTCATCTGCGGTGTGCGATGACCGCTACTTGGACGGCGGGTTCAGCTTGCCGCTCTTCATGTCCTCGAGCGCCTTGTTCAGCTTGTCCTGCAACCCGGCCGGGACAGGGCTGATGTTGCGGATCTCGGAGGCGGCGATGCCGCCGTTCTTCGCGTCGTTGAAGAAGTTGCCGCCCTGCTTTCCCTTGTCCTTCCAGCGCTTGATGGCCTCGGCCGTGGCGACCTGCAGCTTCTTCTCCGCGCTGGTGACGATGCAGCCCTTCGCGTCGGGCAGGCTCAGGTACTGGTCGACGTCGACGCCGATGCCCCAGACCTTCGCGTTGCACGCGGCGCGGAGCGCGCCGGCGCCCGTGAGGCCGGCGACCTGGAAGATCACGTCGGCGCCCTGGCCGATCATGGTCTTCGCCGAGGCCTCGCCCTTGTCGGGCGCGTTGAAGTCCTCCGTGTAGTTGACGAGGACCTGGATCCCGGGCTTCTCGGCCTTCGCCGCGGCCTCATAGCCCTTGATGTACGCGACCACCGGCGGGACGTCCGAGCGGCCGCCGACGGCGCCGATCTTGTTCGACTTCGTGATGTTCGCGGCGACGATCCCGGCGAGGTAGCCCGCCTGGTTCTCCGCGAACAGCAGGCCCTGGTAGTTGGCCGGCGCCGGGTCGGCGACGAACTGGTCGACCCCGAAGAACTGAATGTTCGGGTTCGCCTTCGCCGCGTTCAGCGTGTCGGTCCCGATGAGGAAGCCGACGGTGACGATGATGTCGTACTTCTGGTCGATGAACTGCTGGATGTTCTGCTTGTAGTCGGCGGTGTCCTTGGTGACGATGTTGTTGGCGGTGCCCCCGATCGCCTTGGCGCCGTCCTGGACGCCCTTCCACGAGAACTCGTTGAAGGACTTGTCCTCGAGCTGTCCGATGTCGGTGACCATCCCGATCTTCGGGCCGCCACCGAGCCCCGGCAGCCCTCCGCAGGCCGATGCCAGGATCGCGCCGAGCGCGAGGAAAGCGATGAAGCGCTTCATGGAATGGCGTTCCTCCCTTTTGCCGCCGCCGCCCGAGGAAGCGCGAGCGCACGGCGGCGGGAGTGTACGTCGGCGGACCGTGCCGAGCAGGAGGCTCTACTGCGCGGGAGGCGGCGCCGCGTGCGGGAACGCGATGATCCACACGAGGAACACGGCGTAGAAGGCGCCGAGCGTCGTGAGCTCGCGCCCCGAGAGCACGTTGCCGGTGCGCAGGTACACCTGCATGAGCAGACCCGCGCCGATCGCGATCGCCGCCGACACGATCGCGAACTCGTTCAGCACCCACGGCGTGAACCACAGCCCGACGGCGACGGGGATGCACGACTGGAAGACCATCGCGCCGCTGATGTTCCCCATGGCGAGCGTGTCCTTGCGCTGCCGCACCCAGATCACGCTGTTGAACTTCTCGGGGAGCTCGGTCGCGAGGGGCGCGACGATCAACGAGAGCACGAGGGGCGCGAGGCCGAACGTCGTCGCGAGGCCTTGGATCTTGTCCACGAACAGCTGCGCGCCCACGACGATCGCGACCAGGGCGACGAAGACCTGCACGACGATGCTGCGCGTGTCCGGCACGGCGAGCCCGTGTTCCTCGAGCAACGCGACGGCCTCCGACCGCAGGCCCCACTTCATCGAATGGAGCGGACCGAGCCCTTCCGCGCTCTCGCCCTTCGGGTCGCCCGCCGTCCGCCGCACGTACCACACGTACGCGAGCACGAGCCCGAGGCCGACGGCGACCCGGAGCGGGAACGGCTTCTCGAAGAGCGGCAGTCCCATCCCGATCGCGACGACGTACATCCCGAGGAAGAAGCGCAGATCGCGGCGCACGATGACCTGGTTGATGTTGAGGTCGGCCGAGCGGCGCCCGCGGCGGTGGAAGATGAGGACCGCCACGCCGGTGACGAACATCGCCGCCGTCGAGAGCAGGAACGGCGCGCCGAGGATGGCGCCGATGCCGACCTCCTCCGACGCCTGCGTGCCGACGAAGATGATCGCGATGATCGGGATCATCGTCTCGGGCATCGCGGTGCCGACCGCCGCGAGCACGCTGCCGACCATGCCTTCGCCGAGGCCGAGGCGGTCCCCGAGCCACTCGACGCCGTTCGTGAACAGCTCGGCGCCTGCCAGGATGACCAGGAACGACACCGCGAGCAGCGCGAGGTCGATCAGCAGCGTCGTCTCAGCTCACCTCCGCTCGGCCATACTGCGCCCTCGTGGAGTGGGCCTCCGGGATCCTCACCATCGTCCTCATCGATCTCGTGCTGAGCGGCGACAACGCGGTCGTCATCGGCATGGCCGCACACCGGCTGCCGCCGCGCCAGCGCCGCATCGCGATCCTGGTCGGTGGCGGGGCCGCGATCCTGCTGCGGATGACGCTGACGGCGATCGCGACGTACCTCCTGCTCGTCCCGGGCCTCCGGCAGGTCGGCGGGATCCTTCTGCTGTGGATCGGCTTCAAGCTGCTCAAGGAAGAGGAAGAGAGCGACGAGGGCGTGAAGGTCGCGGTCAGCTTCCGCGACGCCGTCATCACGATCCTCATCGCGGACTTCATCATGAGCCTCGACAACATCCTCGGGGTCGCGGCAGCCGCCCGCGGCAACGTCGCGCTCCTCATCGGCGGCCTCGCGCTCTCGATGGCCATCCTCATGGTCGGCGGCAGCATCGTCGCCGAGCTCATGAACCGCGTGAAGTGGCTGACCTACGTCGGCGCCGCCGCGATCGCGTGGACCGGGGCGGAGATGGCGCTGCGCGACTCGCACGGCGAAGCGGTCCTGCCGCTCCCGGAGATCGCCCTCAGCGCGCTGGCCGTCCTCGCGACGGTCGGGACGATCTCCCTCGCGCACTACTTCCACCGGCGGCGGCCGCGACGGCGGCGGGCGCGGGAGAAGGCCGCCGAGGCCTAGCCCGCGGGCTCGCCCGCTGTGGCAGCGGCGCTTCCGCGCGAGCGGCGCCGCAGCAGGTACTGGACGAGCGGGAGCAGGAACAGAGCGATCGCGACCGCGCTGAGGATCGCCGCGAACGGCGAGAAGCCGAACTCGTTGATCCCGATGAGCACCCGCGGATCGCCGCCCGAGCCGATGAGCGCCTTCCGCAGCTCACGCTCCGTGGAGTCGCCGAGCACGATCGCGACGACGAGCGGCGCGAGGGGGTACTTCATCTTGCGGAGCCAGTAGCCGATGACCCCGAAGATGAGGACGATGAACACGTCCTTCATCGCGTTGTTCACTGAGTACGCGCCGATGATCGAGGCGAGGATGATGAAGGGGGTGATGATCGAGTACGGCGCGCGCATGATCGACGCGAGAAGCGGCGTCGCGAGGAGGCAGATCGCGAAGGCCATGAAGTTGCCGATGTAGATGCTCGCGATGAGGCCCCACACGAAGTCGCGTTGCTCGGTGAACAGGAGCGGGCCCGGCGTCAGTCCCCACACGAACAGGCCGGCCATGATCACGGCGGCCGTCGGCGATCCCGGCACGCCGAGCGTGATCATCGGCAGGAGCGATCCGACGCTGGCCGCGTTCGCGGAGGCCTGCGGCGCGAAGATGCCCGCCGGCTCGCCCTTCCCGAAGTTGGCCTTCTCTTTGTCGGGCGCGTACTGCCGCGCGATGCCATAGGAGAGGAACGACGCGGGCGTGGCGCCGGTCCCCGGCAGGACGCCGATCCAGAACCCGATGAGCGTGTTCGCGACGAGCATCCACGCCTTCCGGCGCAGCTCGCCGATCGAGTCGAAGAGGTCCTGCAGTCCGAGCTTCGCCGCGACCTGCTCGTACTTCACGCCGGCCTCTTCCGCGGACGCGAGGATCTCGCCGAGGCCGAACAGCCCGATCGTCACGGGGATGAAGCCGATGCCCGACAGAAGGCCGATCTGCCCGAAGGTGAGCCGCGGCTCGCCGGTGAGGCTGTCGAACCCGACCGCGGCGAGCAGAAGGCCGAAACCGATCATCGCGATGCTCTTGAGCGGCGAGCCCGATTCGAGTCCGACGAGCGTCGCGAAGGCCATCATGAACACAGCGAAGAGCTCGGCCGGGCCGAAGCGGAGCGCGAGCTCCGCGAGCGGCAGCGCGAAGAACGTGAACAGGATCGACGACACGATCGCGCCGAAGAGCGACGACGTGAACGCGAGCGTGAGCGCGAGCCCCGGCTTGCCGAGCCGCTTCGCCATCGGGAACCCGTCGAACAGGAGCGCGACGGACCACGGCTCGCCGGGGATGTTGAAGAGGATCGACGTGACGACGCCGCCGAAGACGGCGCCCCAGTAGATCCCGGCGAGCATGGCGATCGCGGCGGTCTTCGACGTGACCGCGACGAAGACGCTGAGCGGCAGCAGGATCGCCACGCCGCTCGTCCCGCCGAGGCCGGGCAGGATGCCGATGATCAGGCCCGCGAGCACGCCGACGGTGAGCATCGCCATGACGAACGGGTCGAGGGCCACCGCGAACCCCCGGGCGAGCTCGCCGAGCGCCTCCATCAGAACGGCAGCCCCTGCGTGAACCAGATGCTCTTCGGCAGGGACACGTGGAAGAAGCTCTCGAACGAGAAGTACAGGATCACTGGGATGACGATCGCCGACACGGCGACCCAGACCCAGGCGTAGCGTCCGATGACGCGGGCGAACCACGCGAGATAGAGCGCGCCCGCGATGTAGAAGCCGAGGAACCGGTCCATGAGGATGACGAGGGCGATCATCGGCACGAGCAGCGCGAGCAGGCTCATGACGCCCTCACGGCCGCTGAAGACATCGCCCGTCTGCGGAGTGACCGTGGCGCGGTACGCGATGATCGCGAGCGCGACCGCGGCGAGGGCCGAGGACCAGAACGGGTACCAGCCGCCCTTGAGCCCACCCGGCGCACCGCCGCTGGTGTCAGGCATCGCGCCCGATCTGGTGTCGAACATGGCGACGGCGGCGATCACGATGAGGACCGCCGCCGTCGCGACCTGATACTTGCGCAACCCGCGCTACTGGATCCAGCCGTTCTTCGTCGCGATCTCCCGATGGAGCGTCTCGTACTGCTCGATGAGCTTCTTGAAGTCGTCGCCCGCCCTGTAGTCGGGCACGAGCGCGTTGTCCGACATGTACTTCTTCCAGTCCGCGGAGTCGCTGACCTTCTTGAACGCGTCGGCCCAGTACTTCTGCTGCGCCGCGGTCAGGCCGGGCGGTGCCACGATCGACCGGACGTTGTAGTAGTCGTCGATCGCGAGGCCCTGTGACTTGCACGTGGGCAGGTCCTTGAACGCGCCCTCGGCGGGCGACGCCGGCGTGAAGGCGCAGACCGGCCGGATCTTCTTCTGCTGCATGAGGCTGATGCCCTCGCTCGGGTTGTTCACGGTGACCTCGACGCCACCCTGCTTGCCGGCGAGCGCCGCGGCGACCGCGCCGCCGCCGGACTGCGGCACGTACTTGAAGGCCTTCGTCTTCGCCAGGTCTTGGATCCGCCGGAAGAGGACCTCGTCCTCCTGCTTCGACCCGGTCCCCGAAGCAATGAGCTCGCGCTCCTGCGCCGCCTTGACGAAGTCCTGCGCCGTCTTGATCGGACTGTCCTCCGTGACCCAGAGGAAGAACGGGTCCTGCGCGAGGTTCGCGATGGGTGTGAAGTCGGTGCTTTTGAACGGGATCGCCTTCTGCGTGATGATCGTCGTCCAAAAGCTGTTGAGGGTGACCATGATGTAGTGCGGGTCGCCCTTCTTCTCGAAGACGTATGTGAACGCCACGGCGCCCGCGCCGCCTTCCTTGTTCACCGGGAGCACGGAGGTCGTGAGCGCCTTCTCCTTCTCCAGGATCGAGATCCACAGGCGCGCGTAGATGTCCGAGCCGCCGCCCGGCGCGGTGCTGATGACGAACTCGACCGGCCGGGTGAGGACCGGCGCGGCCGTCGCCGCGGCGGTCGGTGCGGACGTCGCCGCGCCTCCCGTCGCCGCCGTTGGCGCCGCGCTCGGCTGAGCTGTGCCGCCGCACGCGGCCGCGATGAGGAGCGTGGACGCGAGGACCGCGAGAGACCGCGCGATCGTGTGGTGTGCCATCCCCCGGACCTCCACCTTTCGAAAGGTGCTTTCTGACCGCGCTTTGGTCAGACCGATCCCGCATCCTAGTCCCGCCTTCGGGCGGACGGCAATGCGCCCGGCCGCGCATGCCACAATGCGGAAGCGATGGTGAAAGAGCTGGAGCGCCCCGCCGCCGCGCTGCGCCGCGGCGCCGCTCCGGCGAACGCGTGGGCCTTCCTCGACGGTCGGTATCTGCCGATCGCGGACGCTCGGATCAGCGTCATGACGCACGCCTTCAACTACGGGACGGGGGTCTTCGAAGGGATCCGCGCGTACTGGAACGCGAGCGAGGGCCAGCTCTACGCGCTGCACCTGCGCGAGCACTTCGAGCGGCTCCACCGCTCGTGCAAGATCATGCGCATCACGCTCCCGTACAGCGTCGCGGAGCTGCAGGAGATCGCCGTTGAGGTGCTCCGGCGCAGCGGCTACCGCGAGGACGCCTATCTCCGCCCGCTCGCCTTCAAGAGCAGCGAGATCATCGGCGTGCGGCTCCATGACCTCGAGGACTCGTTCACGCTCTTCGCGATCCCGTTCGGCACGTACATCGACGTCGACCGCGGGATCTCGTGCGGCGTCTCGTCATGGCGTCGCACCGACGACAACGCCATCCCGGCCCGCGGCAAGATCACCGGCTCGTACGTGAATGCTGCCCTCGCGAAGACCGAGGCCCAGGAAGCTGGGTTCGACGAGGCCATCGTCCTCAACCCCGACGGGCACGTCTCCGAGGGCAGCGCGGAGAACCTGTTCATCGTCCGCGACGGGATCCTCATCACGCCGCCCGGCACGGACAACATCCTCGAGGGCATCGTGCGCTCGAGCATCCTGCGCATCGCGGCGGACGAGGGCATCCCGGTCACCGTGCGCGCGATCGACCGCACCGAGCTCTACATCGCCGACGAGGCCTTCCTCTGCGGCACGGGCGCGCAGATCTCGCCGGTCTCGTCGATCGACCATCGCGCGGTCGGCGAGGGCACGCTCGGGTCGATCACGAAGCGGATCAAGGCCATCTACTTCCGTGCGGTGCACGGCGACGAGCCTCGCTATCGGGCGTGGGTCACGCCCGTGTACGCCCGCTAGCTAACGCGCTTGCTCTATCTGCCGCCTTCAGCGGCAGACGGGCTCAAGGCTGATCGAATTCACTCGTCGCGGCAAAGCCGCTCCTCGCTCATGCCTAGCGTGCAGACGCCGGCCGCCGGCCGGAGAAGAGGTCCGCGACCAGCGCACGCACTTTCTCGACGTCAGGGATGAGGTAGTACCCGCTCGCGCCGTTCTCCTCGGCCAGCTCGCAGTGCGGCTCGTCGCCGCCGCACGGCAGCAGCACGTCGCTGCGGATGTCGGCGCTGTCGATCGCGAGCGCGGTCCGCGCGAGCGGCAGGACGTTCGCGGGGTCGAAGTTCGTGCGCACGAGCGGTCCGACCCGCTCCGCGATCGCCGGGATGCGGAAGATGCCCGCGAGCGCGAAGCGGTCGCGCAGCGCGAAGAGGACCGCCTGCTGCCGGCGGGCCCGGCTGAAGTCGTTGCTGTCATGGCGTGAGCGCGCATAGCGCAACGCGTTCTCCCCGTCCATGAGCTGCACGCCCGCCCGGAACTCGACGCGCTCGATCCCGTAGTCGGCGGTCGGGTAATCCTCGTCGCGCAGCGGGCGCCGGACGTCCACGAGCACGCCGCCCACGGAATCCACGGTCTGCCGGAACGCGGTGAAGTCGATGATCGCGTAGCTGTGGATGGGGATGTCCAGGAACTTCTCGACGCTCCGCCGCACGAGCTCAGGCCCCTGCTTCGGCTCCTTCGCGTACGAGTAGGCCGAATTGATCTTGTCCTTCCCGACGCCGGGGATCTCGACGAGCGTGTCGCGCGGGATCGAGAGCATCGCGGCCGTGTGACCGGTCGGGTCGAGGCTGAGGACGATGATCGTGTCGGTGTTCTGGGTCTCGGGCGACTCGTCGCGCGTGTCGATCCCGAGGAGCAGGACATTGAGACGGTCGCGGCCCGACCACGCCGGCGCTGTCGTGCCGCCCTGCGGGACGCCCGCGCCGACGACGCGGCCCGCGGGTTGCTCGAACACCGCCCCGATGACGCGTGCCCACGTCGTCGACTGCCGGTACGCGGAGTAATACCCGACGATCAGACCGAGGACGATCGCGGTGAGGAGCGCGTAGTCGATCGTGTGGCGTCCGCGGAGCCCGTAGGCGCCGAACGGTCCCGCGAACGCGTCGGCGACGATCGCCACGTGGTACGCGAACAGCGCGCCGACGACGAGGAGGGCGAACAGCGTCGCGCGCTGGACGATGGGTGAGGTCAGGGGGCCGCCGAACAGCACCAGCGCGACGAAGAGCGCGACACCGATGAACGGGATCCCCAGCATCACGAGCCCACGCCGCCAGCGGCCGTGATACATCTGGCCGAGCCCCGGGAGCAGCGCGCTCAGCAGCGCCGCGAGACCGGGCGAGCCTTCGATGACCACGCGCGGGAGCGTGCGCGCGGGAGTGCGGATCACGGGACACGTAGCGTACTGATGTAGCGTCGGGTCCGTGCACGTGGACAGCGCCACTCTGCGAGGCGCGCGCGTCGTCGGTGTCCTCTGCGCGCTCCTGCTGATCGCACCGATCGTTGTCTCGCTCGCCTTCCCGACCGCCTTCTTCTTCCCGCCCTACCACGCGGCGTATCAGCGGATGCTCGGTGCCCTGCTCCTCGCGCTCGCCCTCGGGCTGCTGCTTGCGCTGCGCGATCCGTCCCGCAACGCCGGCGTCTACGCGGTCATCGGGCTCGCCGTCGGATCGCTGATGGCGGCGATCGCCTACACGCTCGTCGCCGAGGGCGCTGACCCCGTTCACTGGTTCACGCAGGTGCCTCTCCTCGCGGCCGTGTCGGTCACGCTCGTTGTCACGTACACGCGCCTCCGCCGCCCGCATCCGGTGATCGTCCGCATCGTCACGGCCGCGGTCCTGCTCCTGCCGTTCGGCCTCTACCTGTACGACCTCGCGTACAAGGCGTTCGTCGCCCGCTGACCCTACGCTGACGCCGCGATGGCGGCGATGGTCAGCGTTCGCGACCTCCGCAAGTCGTACGGAGCGATCGAGGCCGTGCGCGGGGTCTCGTTCGAGGTCGCCGCCGGCGAGATCTTCGGGCTCCTCGGTCCGAACGGGGCGGGGAAGACCACGACGGTGGAGATCCTCGAAGGCCTGCGCCGTGCCGACGCGGGTACCGCGATCGTCGCCGGGATCGACGTGACGCGCGACCCGCGGGCGGTGAAGGAGCGGATCGGCGTCCAGCTGCAGTCGAGCGCGTTCCCCCTGCACATGACGGCGCGCGAGGTCATCGAGCTCTTCGCGACGTGCTACGACCGCCGCGTCGACACGACGGCCCTCCTCGAGAGCGTCGATCTCGCCGATCGCGGGCGGCAGCTGAATGAGAAGCTCTCCGGCGGCCAGCGGCAGCGTCTCTCCATCGCGACGGCGCTCGTGAACGAGCCGCAGGTGCTCTTCCTCGACGAGCCGACGACGGGGCTCGATCCGCAGGCGCGCCGCAACCTGTGGGAGCTCGTGCGGCGGATCCGCGACCGCGGCACGACGGTCCTCCTCACGACGCACTACATGGACGAGGCCGAGGTGCTCTGCGACCGCGTCGCGATCATGGACGCCGGGCGGATCCTGTCGCTCGACACGCCGCGGGCCCTGGTCGGCGAACTCCTCGGGCGCGGCTTCACGAAGCCCGTGATCCAGCAGCAGGCGAACCTGGAGGACGTCTTCCTCGACCTCACCGGCCACGGGCTGCGGGAGGACGCGTGAGCCAGACGCTGCGCCTCATGCGCCTGATCCTCCGCGCCTACGTCCGGGACCGCACCGCGTTGTTCTTCTCCTTCTTCCTGCCGTTCCTGTTCATGCTCATCTTCGGCAGCCTCAACTTCGGCGCGACCGCGCGCGCCAGCGTCGGCGTCGTCGATCTCGCGGCGAGCGCCGATAGCCGGCAGTTCGTCGACACCCTCCGCAAGATCGACTCGTTCCGGATCCAGCCGCTCGAGCGTGACGAGGCGCTGCGCAAGATCCAGCGGAGCGAGCTCGACATGGTCCTCATCGTCCCGGCCGACTTCCGCATCGCGCCCGCGCGCGCCGGGTCACCCGTGCCCACGCTCGAGCTCTACGAGAACTCCGCCGCGCAGGCGAGCGTCGCGATGGGCGGCGCGATCCTGCGCGACGTCATCGACCGGATGTCGTTCGCGGTGAGCGGCACGGCGCCCGCGGTCGCGATCTCGCGCCAGGAGGTCGCCGGCGTCCGACTGCGATACGTCGACTTCCTGCTGCCCGGGATCCTCGGCATGAACGTCATGCAGCTGAACGTGTTCTCCGTCGCCTTCGCGCTGGTCGCGCTGAAGCAGCGCGGTGCGCTGCGCCGGATCCTCGCGACGCCCATCGATCCGCTGAAGTTCGTCGCGGCGCACGGCCTCATGCGACTCCTCATGTCCGCGATCCAGGTCGCGATCCTCGTCGCGGTCGCCTTCCTGCTCTTCCAGGTCAAGGTCGTCGGCAGCCTTCTCGATCTCCTGATCCTGGCGATCGTCGGCGCGCTGCCCTTCCTCATGCTCGGGTTCGCGCTCGCGGGCTGGGGGAAGACGGAGGACCAGGTGCAGCCGGTGGCCCAGCTCATCACGCTGCCGCAGTTCTTCGTCTCGGGCGTGTTCTTCTCCCGCGAGGCGGCTCCCGCG
>DASWDY010000020.1:0-27366 GCA_036395035.1 Candidatus Limnocylindria bacterium | reverse complement strand
GGGAGTACGTCGAGGCCGCGCGCGCGGTCGGCGCCCGCGCGCGGCGGATCATGGTCCGCCACATCCTGCCGAACGTCGTCGCGCCCGTGATCATCCTCTCGGCGACGCGCTTCGGTGGTGCCCTCCTCGCGGGCAGCGGCCTCTCGTTCATCGGTCTCGGCGTCCCCATCCCGCAGCCGGAGTGGGGCGCGATCATGGCGACGGGACGCGACTACATCGGGAACGCCTGGTGGATCACGGTCTTCCCCGGCGCGCTCATCACGCTCGCGGTCCTCGGGGTGAACCTCCTCGGCGACGGCCTGCGCGACGTCCTCGACCCGCGCCTCGGCTAGACGCCCGTCACCGCCTGCCACGCCATGCGCACGCCGGTCAGGAACACGACGACCGCGAGCAGCTGCATGAGCACGCCCGGCCGCGTCCGCACGCTGACGGCGGCGCCGATCGGTGACGCCACGACCGCCGCGAGCAGGACCATGAGCGCGAGCAGCGGATCGACCTGCGCCGTCGCGGCCTTCCCGATGAGCGCCGCGAACGCCGAGAACATGCCGATCCCGAGCGACGAGCCGATCGCGATGCGCGGCGGGATCCGCAGCACATACACGAGGGCGGCGATGATGAACGCGATCGCCGCGATCCCCACCATCCCCCCGAAGAAGCCGATGACGACGGCCATGCCCGCCGCGAGCGGGACGTTCACGTGGAGATCGTCCACTGGCTGCGCGGGCCCGCGCTCGGGCAGGACGAGCAGCACGGCGCCGGCGAGCCCGAATACGGCGAAGATCCCGATGAGGAGCCGGTCCGGCGCGTAGGTCGACAGCAGCGCTCCGACCAGCGACGAGACGGCGCCGACCGGCCCCATCACGCGCACGAGGCGGAACGAGACGTTGCCGTAGCGGTGGTGCCGGACGGAGCCGATGACGCTGCCGGAGATCGCCTGCACGATGGTCAGCCCGGTCACGATCTTCACCGGCAGCGCGGGCGCCCCGATCAGCGCGGGCGCATATAAGAGGTAGGGCGTGAGGACGATCCCGCCGCCGACGCCGAGCAGACCCGAGAGGAACGACGCGATCCCACCACCGATCGCGACGAGGAGCTCCGTCGGCACGCGCCGAGACTAGGCGGCTTTCGCCTCCGGCACGTAGACGGCGAGCGCGCCCGCTCGGCAGCGGAACGTCGCCGGCAGCGTGCCCGCGGCAGCGCCGTCGGCGTGGACCGCCAGCGGCGCGTCCGAGCGGATCCGCACCTCGCGCTCGCGCAGGACGATCGGCGGCGCTTCGTGCTGGCCCTCGCGCCACAGGCGCACGAGCGAGCGGATGAGGTCGCGCCGCCCCATCCGCGGGAAGATCGCGATCTCGAGGAGACCGTCGTGCATGCTGCCGCCGACGACCGGGAACGACCACGCGTAGTAGGGGCTGTTGAGCACGAGCACCTGCATCGCGCGGTACGTGACCTGGTCGCGCTCGCCCTCGACGACGATCCGGTGCGTCCCGTGCGTCGCCCAGTCGGCCATGCGGCGCCACGCGCGGCGCCAGCGCCGCCGCTCGACCGCGCGGGCCGCGCCGAACATCTGCGCGTCGAGGCCGATCCCCGCGGCCTCGAAGAACACGTGGCCGTTGACCTCGCCGACGTCCGCGCGGCGCACGTGGCCGCGCGCGATGATGCGCGCCGCCTCGAGCGGATCCATCGGGATCCCGAGACCCTTCGCGATGTTCATGAAGCTGCCGAAGGGGAGGATCCCGACGGCGACATCCGTATCGAGGACCTCGCGCGCGACGGCCTGCAGCGTCCCGTCGCCGCCCGCGACGATGACGGCGTCGTACCGCTCGCTCAGCGCGCGCCGCGCGCACTCCTCGACGGTCGGGCCCGTCTCGGCGCACTCGACGACATCGAGCGCGATCCCGGCCGACTCGAGGATCCGGCGCGCCGTGTCGAGATCCTCGGCGCGCGCATGCCGCTTCCCGGCGTTCGGGTTGACGATGAGCAGCGCTCGGGTGCGCGTCGCGACCGTCATCGCGGGCCGCCCGAGCAAGGATCGCGCCGCGGGGCGCTAGCCGTCGGGCTCGAGGACGGTCGTCGCGGCGGGATACGTCCCGAGGACGTGGACCCACGCGCAGCACGTGCGCATGAGCGCCATGGCCTCGCTCGCCGGCGTCACCGCGGGGTCCCCTTCGAAGTCGAGGTAGAAGACGTAGTCCCACGGCTGCGCGCGGCTCGGCCGCGACTCGATCTTCGTGAGCTGCAGCCCGGCGGTCGCGAACGCCTGCAGCGACCGCACGAGCGCGCCCGGCACGTTCGCGGTCGCGTACGCGAGGCTCGTCTTCGGCGGTCCGTCGCGCAGCGCCGTCGGGATCCCCGCGCTCACCGCGGGGTCGTCCGCCCGTGCGAGCGCGAAGAAGCGCGTCATGTTGTCGGGCGCGGTCTCGATCGACGGCGCGAGGACGACGAGGCCGTAGCGCTCCGCGGCGCGCTTGCTCGCCACGGCCGCGACGCTGCCGTCGCGCAGCTGCGCGACCTCGGCGGCCGCGCCGGCCGTGTCGAAGGCGACGACCGGCCGGATCGATCGCTCGCGGAGGAACTCCTCGACCTGCGCGAGCGCCTGCGGATGCGACCGCGCCGCGCGCACGTCCTCGACGCGCGACCCCGGGACGCCGAGGAGGTGGTGCCGCACGCGGAGCATCGCCTCGGCGACGATCCGCGCGCCGCGGTGGCGGCGGAGCAGGTCGTACACGTCGACGACCGCTCCCGCCTGGCTGTTCTCGACCGGCACGACGGCGGCCTCGACCGCGCCGCGCTCGAGCGCCTCGAACACGTCCGCGAACGTGTCGCGCGGCGTCGGCTCGCTCGATGGGAAGAGCGACGCGGCGGCGGCCTCCGAGAACGCGCCGGGGATCCCCTGGTACGCGACCTTCATCGCGCGCGAGCGTAGCGGGTACGCTTCGCGTCTTGTGGACCTCATCGATCTGCACGCGCGCCTCGCGAGCGCGCTCGTCCTCTACCTCGCCGCGGTCGGTCTCTGGGGCGTCGTCCTCGGTCTCACCCGGTCGGGTCCGACCCCGTCGTTCCGCGGCGCGCTCGTGATCTCCGAGATCGCGATCGTCGCGCAGGGCCTCTTCGGGGTCCTCGGCTGGCCCAGCCGCGGCGGCGCCGAGTGGATCCACGTCCTCTACGGCGCCGCGCTCGTCCTCGCGATCCCGCTCGCGGCGACCATGGTGCGCGAGGGGTCCCCTCGGCGGACCGCGCTCACGCTCGGCCTGGTGTGCCTGTTCGCGGCGGGCCTCGCGATCCGCGGGATCACCACCGCATGAGCGACGCGCCTCCGTCGATCGTCGACGCGTCTCCCGACACGAGCGACGCCGCGCTGCAGGCGCTCGCGCCGGGCTTCCTCTACTGCCAGGTCGCGGGTAGCGGCCCGACGTTCCCGGTCGCCCAGCGCGCGGCCGAGCGCGCACGGGCGTGGCTGAACGGTGTCGGCATGTTCTCGCACGTCGGCTACGACGCGTACAACGCGTGGCTCAGCGAGGCGCGCGCCGATGTTGCCGCGTTCCTCGGCGACGACGGCGGCGCGTCGCGCATCGCGCTCACGACGTCGGCGACCGACGGCCTGAACGCGCTCGTCCTCGGTCTGCGCGTGCCGCCCGGATCGCTCATCGTCACGACGGCCGAGGAGCACGGCTCGGCGCTCATGCCGCTGCACCGCCGCCGCGAGCGCGGCGACCGGCTGCGCATCGTCCGTCACGACTCCGACGACCAGCTGCTCACGGAGATGCGGCGCGCGCTCGACGATGGAGCCCGTGCGCTGCTCATGTCGCTCGTGTCGTGCAAGAGCGGCAACGTCCTGCCGGTCCGCGCGGCGTGCGAGCTCGCGCGCGCGGCGGGTGCGGTGAGCGTCGTGGACGCCGCCCAGGCGCTCGGCCAGATCCCTGTCGACGTGCGCCAGCTCGGCGCCGACGCGGTCGTGACGCTCGGGCACAAGTGGGTGCACGGGCCGCTCGCGACCGGCGCCGTGTGGTTCCGCGATGTCGAGGGCTTCTCGACCGAGCGCCTCGGGTGGCGGTCGCAGAGCGCGTTCCACATCGACGACGGGTACGTGCTCCAGCCTGATGCGACGCGGTACGAGACGGGCACGATCGACGCGCCGGCGTTCGTCGGGCTCCGCCAGGCGATCGCCGTGCACCGCGTCCTCGGCGCGACGGTCCCCGCGCGCATCCGCGCGCTGCGCGCGTGGCTGATCGGCCACCTCCGCAGGCTGCCCGTGGACATCCGCTCGCGCCCCGACGCCCCCACGGGCATCGTCGTGATCGCGCCGAGGGGCGGCGACGCGGCCGGTATCGTGACGCGCATGTGGAGCGAGGACCGCGTCGTCGTGAAGCACCTCGCCGAGCGCGGGATCGTCCCCGACGGCATCCGCATCTCGTTCTGGGCGCTGCACACCGAGGCGGATATGGACCGCGTCGCGACCTCGCTCGCGGCGCGCATGGCGGTGCTGGCGTGAGACCCCTCGACGGGCAGACGGCCATCGTCACCGGCGGTGCGCGCGGCCTCGGCCGCGCGATCGCCGAGGTCATGGCCGCGGCCGGCGCGAACGTCGTCATCGCGTCGCGCAACGCGCCGCAGCTCGACGAGGTCGTCGCAGCGATCGAGCGCACCGGCGGCAAGGCGCTCGCCTACGCCGCCGACGTCGCGGACGAGCGCCAGGTGCAGGACCTCGTGCTGAACACGGAGCGCTGGGTCGGCCCGGCTTCGATCCTCGTCAACAACGCGGGCGTCCTCGACCCGATGGCCTCGCTGGCGCGGACCGACGCGACCGCGTGGCTGCGCCACATCGCCGTCAACGTCGGCGGCGTCTACCTCTGCGCGCGCGCCGTCCTCCCGGGGATGCTCGAGCGCGGCTACGGCCGCATCGTGAACGTCTCGTCGAGCGCGGCCCGGCGCGCGAGCGCCGGATGGACCGCGTACTGCGCGGGGAAGGCGGCGGTCGATCAGCTCACGCGCGCGCTCGCGCTCGAGGTCGAGGACAGCGGCGTCACCGCGTGCGCCTTCTATCCGGGATACATGGACACCGGCATGCAGGAGCGGATCCGCCGCGCGTCGCCCGAGGACTTCCCGCGCGTCGAGGAGTTCCGCGAGCTCCAGCGCCAGGGCAAGCTCCACGATCCGCACGATCCCGCGCGTGCGATCGCGTTCCTGTCGTCGCCGCGGTCGGCGCGCAACGGGCAGATCGTCGAGTTCGCCGACGAGGAGCTGCGGCGCGAGGTCGACGCGTTCTTCGCCGCGGAGGTCATGAGCTAGGCCGGCTCGCGCGCCGCCTTCACCGGCTTGTACGCGCGCCGCCGCGCGATCTGCGTCCGCAGCAGGTTCTCGGTCCCCGCGGCATCGGTCTGCCCGCGCTTCGCGACGTCCGCCTCGGGACGGCCGATGAGGCCACAGCTCGCGCAGTCGCCCATCGGGTCCAGCCGCGCATGGCAGTTGCTGCAGTGGACCTCGAACGCGCCGTGCGTCTTGAAGAGCCCGAGCGACCTCGCCTCGTCCATGAGCGCGTCCAGCTGACCGGCCATCGTCACCGCATTATCCGCTGGCGAGCACGACGGACTTCTTCTCGAGATATCCCTCGATCGCCTCGATCCCGTGCTCCTTGCCGAAGCCGGACTGCTTCGTGCCGCCGAACGGCAGCTGGTCGTAGGCGACCTGGATGTCGTTCACCCACGTATAGCCGGCCTCGAGCTGCTCCGCGGCTTTGCGGGCCTTCGCCATGTCCTTCGTGAAGATCGACGAGCCGAGCCCGTACACGGTCGAGTTGGCCTTCGCGATGGCCTCGTCGAGGTCCGTGACGATGAAGACGGGCACCGCGGGACCGAAGACCTCCTCGGTCGCGACCCGCGAGCCCTCGGGAACGTCCGCGAGGACGGTGGCCGGGTAGTACCAGCCCTTCTCGTAGTCCGCGCCCTCGGGCCGCTTGCCGCCCGCGAGGACGCGCGCGCCGCGCTTCACCGCGTCGGCCACCTGGGACTCGACTTCAGCGCGCTGGTGCTCGGTGTGGAGCGGGCCCATCTTGGTGTCCGCGGCGAACTGGTCGCCGAGCTTCCACTCCTTCAGGGCGCGGTCGGTGAACTTCGTCATGAATTCCTCGGCGACCTTCTCGAAGACGAAGATGCGCTTGACCGCGAGGCACGCCTGGCCCGCGTTGAAGAACCGGCCGATGGCGGCGGCGGCCGTCGCGCGCCGGACGTCGGCGTCGTCGGCGACGATCATCGGGTCGCTGCCGCCGAGCTCGAGCGTGACGCGCGTCACGTTCTTGGACGCGAGCTGCATGATCCGCTTCCCGGTCTCGGTCTGCCCGGTGAACGCGATCTTGTTCACGCGCGGGTGCGACACGAGCGCGTCGCCGATCTCGCTGCCCGAGCCATGGACGGTGTTGATGACGCCCGCCGGGAACCCGGCCGACGCGATGGCCTCGATGGCGCGCTGCGTCGCGAGCGGCGTCGTCGACGCCGGCTTCAGGACGACGGTGCAGCCCGTCGCGAGCGCGGGGCAGAGCTTGTTCGCCATGAGCGTGAGGGGGAAGTTCCACGGGGTGATCGCGGCGATGACGCCGACGGGGCGGCGGATGGTGATGCCGAACTTCGCGGGGTCGTCGAGCGGGATGTAGTCGCCGCGCAGCTTGTCCGCGAGCCCGGCGAAGTACTCGAGGTTCTCGGCGACGCGGCTCGCTTCGAGCTTCGCGTGCGCGAGCGGCTTGCCCTGCTCCTGCGAGAGCAGCT
Source organism: Candidatus Limnocylindria bacterium (assembly GCA_036395035.1). Classification (GTDB taxonomy): domain Bacteria; phylum Chloroflexota; class Limnocylindria; order P2-11E; family P2-11E; genus JACPOT01. The sequence goes on along the minus strand of DASWDY010000020.1, from coordinate 20,608 downwards.
TGGCGACCTCGTCGACGACCTCGTGCATCTTGCGCGCGGCCTCGTGCATGAGCTGCGCGCGCTTCGTGGCCGGCATGGCTGCCCACGCCGGGAACGCCTTCGCCGCCGCGGCGACCGCGGCGTCCACGTCCGCGGCCGTGCCGCGCGGGACCTCTCCGACGATCTCGCCGTTCGCGGGGTTCCGCACCTGGATCGTCTTCCCGCTCTGCGTCCCGACGAGCTCGCCGCCGATGAGCATCTGCATCCCGTCACCTCCGTGTCGTGAGCCTCATATGGTCATACCATTCCGGCGAGTTTGCAGGGGAGGTCCATCGATGCCTGTCGTGCGCCTCGAGAAACAGGACTCCGTCGGTCACATCATCCTCGATCGTCCGCCGGCGAACTCCTACGACCCGGCCTTCATGCAGGACCTCGACGCGGCGATCGAGGAGGCGCGTGGCGACGACGCCGTGAAGGCGATCGTCGTGCGCAGCTCGTCCGAGAAGTTCTTCTCGGCCGGCGCGGACGTCTCGTTCTTCGCCAACGCGGACCTGCTCGACGCGGAGAAGACGCTGGTCGTTTGCGCCAACCAGACGATCGAGAAGCTCGAGAGCACGCCCAAGGTCGTCGTCGCGGCCATCAACGGGCACTGCCTCGGCGGCGGTCTCGAGATCGCTCTGTGCTGCGACTTCCGCATCGCCGCGGAGGGCTCCTACAAGATCGGCCTGCCCGAGGTCACGCTCGGCCTGCTCCCCGGGACCGGCGGCACGCAGCGCCTGCCGCGCCTCATCGGGCGGCAGAAAGCGCTCGAGCTGATGCTCCGCGGGACGACGCTCTCGCCGCAGGAAGCCAAGGACGTCGGCATCGTGGACGAGGTCGTGCCCGCCCCGGATCTCGTCACGCGGGCGCACGAGCGGGCGCGCTCCTACACCGAGGGCCCGAGCTACGCGGTCGGGCAGATCAAGCTCGCGGCGGTCCAGGGGTTCGGGCGCCCGCTCGCCGAGGGGCTCGCGATCGAGCGCGAGGCGCTCATCCGGCTCTTCAAGGGCGAGGACGCGCGCGAGGGCGTGAAGGCGTTCGCGGAGAAGCGCAAGCCCGTCTACAAGGGGCGTTAGTGGCGAACGAGCTCTGCTCGCACCTCGATGAGATCGACGAGAACGTGACGCCGAGGTCGGAGGGCTGCGCGGAGTGCCTGAAGGTCGGCGACGAGTGGGTCCACCTGCGGCTCTGCCTCACGTGCGGCAACGTCGGCTGCTGCGATGACTCGAAGAACACGCACGCGACGAAGCATCACCATGCCACGAAGCATCCGATGATCCGGTCGCTCGAGCCCGGCGAGAAGTGGCTCTGGTGCTATGTCGACGAGGTCGGCTTCGAAAGCTAGTCCCGCGCGGAGGTCTCACTGAACAAGGTCGTCGATATGGCGGAAGCCGTCCGCCGCCACGTGCCCGACGGCGCGCGCGTCGCCCTCGGCTGCGCGCTCGAGCCGGCGATCCCGTTCGCGCTCGCGCACGAGCTGGTCCGACAGGAGCGGCGCGACCTGCGGCTCGTCGGGCCGATCAGCGACGTCGCGTTCGACCTCCTCATCGGCGCGGGCTGCGTGGCCGAGATCGATGCCGCGTGGGTCGGGAACGTCTCCGCGGGCCTCGCGCACTGCTACCGCCGGGCGATGGAGCAAGGCGTCCCGCGCCGCATCACGGTGCGCGACCACAGCAACTTCTCGATCGGGCTCGCCCTCCTCGCCGGCGCCCTCGGCGCGCCGTACATCCCGACGCGGTCGCTCCTCGGCACCGACCTCGCCCGCGCGAACGGCACGTTCCGCGAGGCGGCGTCCCCGTTCGATGGCTCGAACGTCCTGCTCATCCCGGCGATCGAGCCCGACGTGGCCGTCATCGCCGTGCAGCGGAGCGACGAGGACGGGAACGCGCAGCTCTGGGGTCCGTGGGGCGTCTCGCAGGAGGCGGCGCTCGCCGCGAAGGCCGTCATCGTCGTCGCCGACGAGCTCGCCGACCCGGCCGTCGTGCGCGCGGATCCGAACCGCACGATCGCGCCCGCGTTCAAGGTCGCCGCGGTCGTCGTCCAGCCGGGCGCGTGCCATCCGTCGCCGCTGCAGGACCGCTACGACCGCGATCACGAGTTCTTCCACGAGTACCACCGCGCGACGCGCACGCCCGACGGCTTCGACGCGTGGGTGCGGGAGTGGGTGCTCGACCTCCCCGACCACGACGCGTACCTCGCGAAGCTCGGCGACCGCTGGGAGGCGCTGCGCAACAAGGAAATGGCACGGTGACGGCGGTCGTGCCGGGCGAGATCATGGTCGCGCAGGCCGCGCGCGAGATCCGCGACGGCGAGCGCGTCTTCGTCGGCATGCGCCTGCCGCTCATCGCGTTCGTCGTTGCGAAGCGCACGCACGCGCCGAGCGCGATCGGGCTGTTCGAGCTCGGCATCGTCCGGGACGAGCCCGCGCCGGAGCTGCTCTACACGATGGGCGATCCGGCGAACGTCCGCGGCGCGACGTGGTGCGCGCGCACGGTCGACCTCATGGGGCTGCTCGCGCGGGGCGAGGTCGACGCGGGCTTCATCGGCGGCGCCGAGGTCGACCAGCGGGGGGACCTCAATACCACCGCGATCGGGGCCGACCGCGCGCATCCGACGGTGCAGCTCCCCGGATCGGGCGGCGCGGCGGACATCGCGAGCCTCGCGAAGCGTCTCATCGTGATCATGCCGCACGACAAGCGCCGGCTCCGGGAGCGCGTCGACTTCATCACGACGCCGGGGCATGGGCCCGATCGCGGCTGGCGCGAGCGCGTCGGGCTCCGCGGCGGCGGCCCGAGCGTGCTCATCACCACGCTCGGCGTCTTCCGTTTCGAGGATGGCCGGGCGGTCCTCGCGTCGTATCACCCCGGCGCGAGCGTCGACCGGGTGCGCGCCGAGACCGGCTGGGACCTCCGCGTCGCATCCGACGTCCACGAGACGGAGCCGCCGTCGGACACGGTCTTGACGATCATCCGCGGCTACGATCCGCACGGATTCTGGACCCGACGAGGAGAATGACGCGCATGGCCACGACCGTCCTCGCGCCCGAGGTGCGCCTCCCGGATCTGCCCGAGCGCTACAACGCGGCGCAGACGTTCATCGACGAGCATCGCATCGTCCGTGCGGACGCCGTCGCGATCCGCTGCGGCGGCGCGAACGTCACGTTCGGCCAGCTCGGCGCGAGCGTCGACCGCGCGGGTAACGCCTTCCGAGCGCTCGGGATCGAGCGGGAGCAGCGGGTGCTCATCCTCACCGTCGACTCGCCGGCGTTCGTGTACGCGCTGTTCGGCGCGATCAAGTCGGGCGCGATCCCGATCCCGTACAACTGGGTGCTCCCGCCGCGCGACCTGCTCTACGCGCTGAACGACAGCCGCGCCGTCGCGATCGTCGTCTCCGCGCCGCTCCTGCCGAAGCTGCTCGAGATCCGCGCGCAGGCGCCCCACCTCCGGCACGTGCTCGTCACGACGTCGGGGACGGCGCCGCTCGAGGGCCCGCTCCCGCCGGGCACGATCTCGTTCGAGGACGCCCTCGCGGCCGCCGACGACGAGCTCGATCCGGTCGACACGACGCCCGACGACGCGTGCTTCTGGCTCTACTCGTCCGGGACGACCGGCTTCCCGAAGGGCGTCGTCCACCTGCAGCACGACATGATCTACTGCGCCGAGACGTACGGCCGGCACATCCTCGGCCTCACCGACCGCGACCGCACGTTCACGGTGTCCCCGCTGTTCCACGCGTATGGGCTCGGCAACGGGGTGTTCTTCCCGCTCCGCGTCGGGGCGTCCGCGGTGTACAAGCCCGAGATGCGGCCGACACCCGATCTCGTCTACGGGCTCGTCACGACGGAGCGGCCGACGATCCTGTTCACCGCCCCGACGTTCTACGCCGCGCTCCTCGCGTATCCGACGGACGGCTTCAAGTACGACCTGTCCTCGCTACGCTTCTGCGTGTCGGCGGGGGAGTCGCTGCCGAAGCCGATCTTCGACGGGTGGAAGCGCCGGTTCGGGCTCGAGATCCTCGACGGGATCGGATCCACGGAGATGCTGCACATCTTCATCTCGAACGTCGCCGGGCGCGCGAAGGGCGGGACGAGCGGCGTACCCGTGCCCGGCTACCGCGCGAAGATCGTCGACGAGGAGGAGCAGCCGGTCCAGCGCGGCGAGACCGGCGACCTCTGGGTCTCCGGCGACAGCGCGCTCGCGTACTACTGGAACAAGCACGAGAGGACGAAGCGCACGATCCGCGGCGATTGGATCGTCACCGGCGACCGCTATCACCAGGACGACGACGCCCACTTCGTCTACGAGGGCCGCAGCGACGACATGCTGAAGGTGTCGGGGCAATGGGTGTCACCGCCGGAGGTCGAGGCCACGCTCATGGAGCACCCCGCGGTCCTGGAGTGCGGCGTCGTCGGCCAGAAGGACAGCGACGAGCTGGTGAAGCCGAAGGCCTTCGTCATCCTCAAGCAAGGGCATCAGGGGAGCGACGCGCTGGCCGACGAGCTGAAGGCGTTCGTGAAGGACCGCATCGCCCCGTACAAGTACCCGCGCTGGATCGTGTTCGTGACCGAGCTCCCGAAGACGTCGACCGGCAAGATCCAGCGATACAAGCTGCGGGAGCTCGCGCCCGCCTGATCCGGCGCCCTCTACCCTTCGGCCGATGTCACGCAGCGGCGTCGAGGAGAAACCGGAGTGGCGCGCGGTCCCCGCAGCGATCCGCTCCGCCGCCGAGCGCGCCCTCGGCGCCCGCGTCGTGCGCGCGGATCGAGCGTACGGCGGGTACGGGCCGTCGGCGACCTTCCGGCTGTCGCTCGACGACGGCCGGCGAGCGTTCTTCAAGGGCGTGTATCCGCTGCCGGAAGGTTCGGGCGTGCGGTGGAACCTCGCTGACGAGGAGAAGGCGTACGTGCGGCTCGGTCGGTGGATGCGGCCGTGGGCGCCCGAGCTCTACGGGGTCGTGCGCGGTGACGGATGGCACGCGCTGCTCCTCGAGGACGTCGGCGGCGAGAGCGTCCTGCCGTGGACCGCGGCGAAGCTCCGTCGCGCCGCGCGCTCATACGCCGAGTTCCACCGCGCCTCGTACGGCCGGCGCCTCCCGTCATGGCTCAAGCGCGACGAGCACGATGCGTTCGCCCGCTTCTGGCGCGCGCTGGCGCGCGAGCGCGGGGGCCTCGAACGCCTGGCCGCGCTCGCCGGGGTGCGTGCCGACGCCGCGCGCGCCTGGCTCGAGGACGCGCTCGCGGACCTCATCAAGGGCGAGCGCGGCCTCGCGCGCGTCCGCGAGCCGTTCGTCCTCATGCACTTCGACACGCGCTCCGACAACGTGCGGCTGGAGGGCGATCTCTTGCGCATGTTCGACTGGCCGTTCGCCTCGGTCGGTCCCCACGAGTTCGACCTCGCCGCGTTCGCGCAGTCCATCGCGTCCGAAGGGGGCCCCGCGCCGGAACGCGTCGTGGACCTGTACGCCGACGTGCTGCCGGTCAGGATGCCCGCGCTGCGCGCATCGGTCGCCGGGATCGCGGGGTACTTCGCGGACCGCGCGTCGCGCCCGCCGCTCGCGGGGCTCCCGCGCCTGCGCGCGGTCCAGCGGCAGCAGCTGAAAGCCAGCCTGCCGTGGGCGGCGCGACTGCTCGGCCTGCCCGAGCCGACGTGGGTCGAAGCGGTGCCCGCATGACCTCGGCTACGCTCGGCCCGCTGCCGTAGAGGAGGTCCACATGGCGACCGTGCTCGTCACGCGCGAGGCGCCCATCGCCGTCGTCCAGCTCAACAGGCCCGAGGTGCTCAACGCGCTCAGCGAGGAGCTCATGGACGAGCTCGTGCGCGCGCTGGAAGAGCTCGACGACGACGATGATGTCCGGTGCATCGTCCTCACCGGCAACGAGAAGGCGTTCGCCGCCGGTGCCGACATCAAGAAGCAGTTCATCGAAGCGACGCCCGTGTCGATGCTCGCGCAGGATCTCACGACGCGTTGGGAACGGATCCGCAAGGTCCGCACGCCGATCATCGCGGCCGTGTCGGGCTACGCGCTCGGAGGCGGCTGCGAGCTCGCGATGGTGTGCGACATCATCGTCGCATCCGAGACCGCGCAGTTCGGCCAGCCCGAGGTGAACCTCGGGATCATCCCCGGCGCCGGCGGCACGCAGCGGCTGACGCGCACGGTGGGGAAGTACGTCGCGATGGAGCTCATCCTGACGGGACGCCGCATCAAGGCGGACGAGGCGAAGGCGATCGGCCTCGCCGCGCACGTGTACCCCGCGGCGACGTATCTCGACGATGCGAAGACGCTCGCGCGCACGATCGCCGAGACGCCGCCCGTCGCGATCCGCCTCGCCACCGAGGCCATCGACCTGGCGCTGAACTCGAGCCTCGACGCGGGTCTGGAGTTCGAGCGCAAGGCGTTCTACCTCCTGTTCGCGACGGAGGACAAGAAGGAAGGCGTCGACGCCTTCGTGAACAAGCGCAAGCCCACGTTCACGGGGAGGTGACCGTCACCGGCTCTCCCGTACGCGTCGACCGGGACGGCGCGCTCGCGGTCCTGACGCTCGACCGCCCTGACGTGCTCAACGCGTTCGACGAGGCGATGACCACCGCGCTCGGCTCCGGCCTGGACGAGGTCGCGGACGATCCGGCGGTGCGGGCGGTGGTCATCACCGGAGCGGGCCGTGCGTTCTCGGCGGGACAGGACCTGCGTGACCGCGCCGCGGTGCTCGCGCGGGGGGCCGAGCTGCGGCTCGGCGACGAGCTGCGCCGCCGCTACCACCCGCTCGTCGTCGCGATCAGGACGATGCGCAAGCCGGTCATCGCGGCGGTGAACGGGGTCGTCGCCGGGGCGGGCCTGGGCATCGTCGCCGCGTGCGATCTGCGCGTCGCGTCGTCGGCCGCGCTCTTCCGCGCGGCCTGGGGGCGCGTCGGACTCGTGCCCGACGCGGCGTCCGCGTACTTCCTGCCGCGCATCGTCGGCTGGGGCCGCGCGATGCACATGATCCTCACCGGGGAGGCCGTGCCCGCGGACGAGGCGCTGCGCATCGGCCTGGTCGGACGCGTGTGGCGCGAAGAGGAATTCGCGGCGGGGTGGCGCACCTTTGCGCGCGACCTCGCGATGGGAGCCACGGAGGCGTACGCGCTCTCGAAAGAGGGACTGAACGCCGGCCTCGGCGAGCGGCTGCCGTCCTTCCTCGAGGTCGAGGCGACGCTGCAGGACCGCGCCGGCCGCACCGCGGACTACGCCGAGGGTGTGCGCGCGTTCCTGGAGAAGCGCAAGGCGAGCTTCAGCGGGAGGTAGGAGAGAGATGGACGACAGGGACGCCGTGGTCATCGGCTACGTCCGCACCGCGATCGGGCGCTATGGCGGCGCGCTCGCCCAGGTCCGTCCCGACGACCTCGCGGCGCACGTGGTGGGCTGCGTCCTCGCGGCCACCGGCATCGACGGCGCGCAGGTCGACGAGGTCGTGCTCGGCGACTCGAACGGCGCGGGCGAGGACAACCGCAACGTCGGACGGATGGCCGCGCTGCTCGCCGGCCTGCCGAAGGAGGTCCCCGGTCTCACGGTGAACCGGCTGTGCGGCAGCGGCCTCGAGGCGGTGAACGATGCGGCGCGCCGGATCCGGCAGGGCGAGGCGGACCTCGTCGTCGCGGGCGGCGTCGAGTCGATGTCGCGCGCGCCGTGGGTGATGCTGAAGCCGTCGGAGGCGTTCCCGCGCGGCGAGCGGACCGTCGTCGACACGTACCTCGGCTGGCGTCTTGTGAACCCGAAGATGCTCGACATCGGCGTGCATCCGATCTCGCTCGGCGAGACCGCCGAGAACGTCGCCGTGCAGGAGGGCGTGACGCGCGAGGAGCAGGACGCGTACGCCGCGCGCTCGCAGGCCCGCTACGCGAAGGCGAAGGCCGAGGGGTTCTTCGCCGGCGAGATCATCGCCGTCGACACGCCGAGCGGCGCCGTGACGGAGGATGAGCACCCGCGTCCGGATTCCACGGCCGAGAAGCTCGCGAGGCTGAAGCCCGCGTTCCGCAAGGACGGGACGGTCACCGCCGGGAACTCATCGGGCGTGAACGACGGCGCCGCGGCGCTCGTCGTCGCGAGCCGCGCGAAGGCGAAGGCGCTCGGCATCACGCCGCTCGGCCGCGTCGTCGGCGCCGCCACGGCCGGCGTGCACTCGGACTACATGGGCCTCGGCCCGATCCCCGCGGTGCGCAAGCTCGTGCAGCGCACGGGCGTCGCCGTGGACCGATGCGACGCGATCGAGCTGAACGAGGCCTTTGCGGCGCAGGTCATCCCGGTCATGCGGCAGCTCGGCATGCCCGACGATCGCACGAACCCGAACGGCGGCGCCATCGCCATCGGCCACCCGATCGGCGCGTCGGGCGCGCGCATCGCCGGCACGCTCCTTCGCGAGCTCGCGCGGCGGAACGGCCGCTACGGCATCGCGACGGCGTGCATCGGGGTGGGGCAGGGGATCGCGACGCTGTTCGAGCGGGAACCGTGACCGTCTAGCGCCGCTTCGCGCCTCCCGAACGTTCGGAAGGGGAGGGCAGGCGCCCCGCGTCTTTCAGCGCTTGCCGCACGATGAACTCGAGCTGCGCATTCGCGCTCCGGAGCTCATCGGCGGCCCATCGCTGGACGGCTTCGAAGAGCTCCGGATCGATCCGCAGGAGGTAGGACTTCTTCCCGGCCAACGCCTAGCCCGTGTAGAGCGTTCCCGTGTTCACGACCGGCGTCGTGCCGTGCTCGCTGACGAGGACGACCATGAGGTTGCTCACCATCGCGGCCTTGCGCTCGTCGTCGAGGTCGACGACCCCTCTCTTGCTGAGCTCGTCCAGCGCCATCTCGACCATCCCGACCGCGCCCTCGACGATCCGCTGGCGCGCGGCGACCACCGCCCCGGCCTGCTGGCGGCGGAGCATCGCGCCCGCGATCTCCGGCGCGTACGCGAGATGGCTGAGGCGCGCTTCGATGACATCGATGCCGGCGCGGGCGAGCCGGTCCTGGATCTCCGTGCGCATCTGCGCGGCGATCTCGGCCTGGTTCCCGCGGAGGGCGAGCTCGCCATCGCCGTGAGCGTCGTAGGGGTAGGAGGTCGCGAGATTGCGGACCGCGGCCTCGCTCTGGACCTTCACGAAGTTCTCGTAGTCGTCGACCTGGAACACGGCTTCGGCGGTCTCGACGACGCGCCAGACGACGACCGCCGCGATCTCGATCGGGTTGCCGTCGCGGTCGTTCACCTTCAGACGGCCCGTCTCGAAGTTGCGGACACGCTGTGACACCGCATGCCGTGGCCACGCGAGCGGGATGGTCCACCAGAGCCCCGGCTTCGCGGCCGTGCCGATGTAGCTCCCGAAGAGCTGCAGCACTTTCGCCTCGTTCGGCGAGACGCTGTACAGCCCGGCCAACACGAGCGAGCCGAGCGTGAGACCGACGATGGATCCGAGCACGGCGCCGCCGTCCGGCGCGTGCCGCGTGCCGATGGCCTGCGCAAAGACCGCGACGAGCCACCAGGTGGACGCGAGGGTGACCGCGAGCCCGAGGATGCCCATGACCCAACCGTTGATCAGGCTTGCCCTTCGCTCGTTGATCATTCTTGCTGCCCCTTTTCCCCGCCCGGCGGAGGTGATATCGGGAAGATACACAACACATATGATGCGGTCAAGCGGGCCGAACGTCGGTAGGGGAGGGAACGAACGGCCGCGAGCGGATCAGCGGGTCGTTCGGATGAAGCGCTTCGCCTTGAGCTCGAAGCGGGGGAGCGTGCCAGGTGCGGCGAGGGTCACCTCACAGCGCAGGCCGAGCGCACGGTGGACCGCGTCGCTCACGCGCGGCGCGAGCCCGTCGATCGACGCGTTCAGCGGCTCCACGACGAGGCGCAGCTCGGTCATGCCTTTGTCCTCGTAGGCCTCGATGCGGAACTCGGCCACCTCGGGGAAACCGCGAACGATCGCCTCGAGCGCGCTCGGGTACACGTTCACCCCGCGGGCGATGACCATGTCGTCGACGCGTCCGAGGATCCCACCGCGCAGCTTCAGCCAGCTGCGGCCGCAGGCGCACTTACCGCGGACGGCGATGACGTGGTCGCCCGTGCGATAGCGGATGATGGGCGACCCCCAGCGGCCGAGGTTCGTGAGCACGAGCTCGCCCTCTCCTTCGTCAGAGACCGCCCCCGTCGCCGGATCGCGGATCTCCCCCACGAACTCGCTCTCGACGAGGTGGACGCCGTCGCGCGTGTCGCACGAGAAGCCCGTCGGGCCGACCTCGGTCGCGCCGGTGTGGTCGATCGCGATGACGCCGAGGCCGCGTTCGATCGCGTCGCGCGTCGCCGGGATCGAGGCGCCGGGCTCGCCCGCGTGGATCGAGACGCGCAGGTCGGAGCGCGCCAGGTCGATCCCTTCCTCGCGCGCCACCTCCGCGAGGCGCAGCGCGTACGTCGGCGTCGAGAGCAGGACCGTCGCGCCTCCCGTGACGATGCTCGCGATGCGCTCGCTCGTGCTCTGCGCGCCGCCCGACATGGAGAGCGCGCCGATCCGCTCTGCCCCCGCGAACGCCGACCAGAACCCGATGAACGGACCGAACGAGAAGCAGAAGAAGACGCGGTCGGCGCTCGTCACGCCGGCCGACCGGTAGATCCGCTCCCAGATCCCCGCCCACCACGCCCACGACTCGGCCGTGTCCAGGATGCGCAGCGGGCGGCCCGTCGTCCCGCTCGTCTGGTGCATGCGCACGTATCGCTCGAGCGGGTACGTGAGGTCCGTCCCGTACGGCGGGTGCGCGGTCTGGTCCTCGGAAAGCTCGATCTTCGTGGTGAACGGGATCTCCGCCCACCGCTCGAGCGCGCTCGCGCCGTCGGTGACACGGACCTGACGCAGTTTCCCGCGATAGAACGGGTTCGAGGTGAGGACCGCGTCGAGCATCGCGCCGAGACGCTCGCGCTGGGCTTCCCGGCGACGCTGGTCGCTCCATGCCTCGGTGGGATCGAGCGGGGTCACTCGGATGGCGACACTAACGCGCAGTCGGTGGCTTCCGCGAGCAGGTGCTTGCCAGCCAAGGCAACATTGACCAGTCCTCGGTAGGACGCGTGTCGCAAGGATGCGGATCTGGGGTTCGCGCCGATAGGCGCGAACACAAAGGAGGGGGGACACACCATGGAGCTTTCCGATCGGCCGGAGCGCCGGCCGAAGCTCACTCGCCGCGAATTCATCGTCGCCGGATCGGCGGTCGCGCTCGCCGCGGCCTGCGCGCCGGCGGCCGCGCCGAGCCCGTCGGCGACGGCAGCGGGGGCCACGACCGCCGCGACGACGGCGCCGACGACGGCGGTCTCGAGCCCGGGACCGACCCTGAAGATCGGGATGCTGCTCCCGTCGACGCAGGTATATGCGGAGCTGGGCGCATCCCAGAAGCGCGCCGCCGAGCTCTACCTGAAGCAGGCCGGCAACAAGATCGCGAACCGGTCGGTGCAATTCATCTATGAGGACGAGGCCTCGGGCGACACGAAGATCGCGGTGACGAAGACGCAGAAGTTCATCGACCAGGACCAGGCCGATCTCATGATGGGCATCATCGCGACGCCGAACGCGTACGCGATCCGGAACACCGTCGACGCCGCGAAGTTCATCTACCTCGGGACGAACGCCGGCGGGAACGCCATGACCCGGCCGATCGCGAACTGCACGCCGTCGTGCTTCAGCAAGTACGTCTTCCGTACCTCGTTCAGCGCGTGGCAGGTGAGCGAGCCGCTCGGCGAATGGGTGTCGAAGAAGGGCGAGAAGGAGTTCTTCCTCTGCTACTCGAACTACGCCTTCGGCACGGAATCGGCCGCGGCGTTCATCGAGGGTCTCGGGAAGAACGGCGGCAAGGACACCGGCAAGAACACGCCGCCCCTCGGCAACACCGACTGGCTGCCGGTGCTGACCGCGGTGAAGGGCCAGCCGACGAAGAACGTGTTCAGCTTCTTCTCGGGCACCGACGCGATCGGGTACATCCGCGCGTGGGACCAGCTGAAGATGAAGGACTCGGGCTACAAGATGTACGGCGCCGGGTTCCTGACGGAGCAGGACGTCCTGAAAGAGGTGAAGACGCAGGCCGTCGGCGCGATCACCTCGCTGTTCTGGTCGGTCGAGCTCGACAACGCCGAGAACAAGGCGTTCGTCGACCTCTACAAGAAGGAGTACAACCTCCTGCCCGACGTGTTCGCCGTGCAGATGTGGGACGGCATGAAGGCGCTCGACGAGGCGCTGAAGAAGACGAGCGGCAACACCAAGGACAAGGACGCATTCATCGCGGCGCTCGAGGGCGTCTCGTTCAAGAGCCCGCGCGGCGACTTCTCGTTCGACAAGGCGACGCACAACGTCGTCCACGACATCTACATCCGCGAGGTGAAGACCTCAGGGTCCGACGTCGTGAACTCCATCGTCGACAAGTTCGGGAAGGTCACCGACCCAGGTAAGTAGCAGGTAGGCTCCGAGGGCCATGAGCCCCGACCTCGTCTTGCAGCAGGCGCTGAACGGGATCTCGTTCGGCGCCTTGCTGTTCATCCTCGCGGCGGGGCTCTCGCTCATCTTCGGGATGATGGACGTCGTCAACCTCGCGCACGGCGCGTTCTACATGCTCGGCGCGTACATCACCCTCAAGATCGTCGACGTCACCCAGCAGTTCTGGCCGGCGATCGTCGTCGCGCCACTGGCGCTCGCGCTCCTAGGCCTCGTCCTCGAGCCGACGCTCCTGCGGCGACTGCGCGGCCGTCACCTCGACCAGGTCCTCCTGACGATCGGCGTCGCGCTCGTCATGGCGGACCTGATCGGCCTCTTCTGGGGCCGCGAGATCCGCGCCCTGCCCTTCCCGCCCGGTCTCGACGGCTCGGTCGTCATCGCGGGCAACGTGTATCCCATCTATCGCCTCTTCGTGATCGCCTTCGCCATCGGGCTCGCCCTCCTGCTCGCGTATCTGCACCGCCGCACCGCGGTCGGCGCGCTCATCCGCGCCGGGGTCGACGACGCCGAGATGCTGAGCGCCCTCGGCGTCGACACGGATCGCCTCTTTGCGTTCACCTTCGCGGTGGGGGCGGGCCTCGCCGGCCTCGCCGGTGTGATCGCGGCGCCCGCGTTCGGCGTGCATCCGGGCATGGACGTCGAGGCGCTGATCTACTCGCTCATCGTCGTCGTGGTCGGCGGCCTCGGGACGCTCACGGGGGCGGCCGCCGGCGCGGGGCTCGTCGGCCCCGCGGACACGTTCGGGAAGACGCTGTTCCAGGAGTTCGCGCTCGCGCTGATCTTCGCGATCATGGCCGTCGTGCTCCTCGCGCGGCCGAGCGGCCTCTTCGGCCGCATCCGCATCAGCCGATGACCGCGGCGGCGGAGGCGCGCTCCAGCCGGATCCTCGCCGCGCCGTCGGTGTACGCCGGGCTCGCGGTCGTCGCCGTCGCCGCCCTGCTGACGTTCCCGGAATGGGCGAGCGGCATCGAGGGGTCGCGCTACTGGGAGTCGATCCTGCGCGACGTCCTCGTGTTCGGCATCTACGCGCTCTCGCTCGATCTCCTCGTCGGGCGGGCCGGGATGCCGTCGCTCGGCCACGCGGCGTTCTTCGGCGGCGGCGCATATGCGGCCGCGATCAGTGCGGCGCGCCTCGGCACGGACGAGCTGGTCGTGACGCTCACCGCGGCGATCTTGGTCGCGGCGTTCCTCGCCGTCGTCATCGGCGTCCTCTCGGTCCGCGCGAGCGGGATCTTCTTCCTCATGCTGACGCTCGCCTTCGCGCAGATGGTCTTCGCGCTGGCCTTCCAGTGGACCGACGTCACGGGCGGCTCGAACGGCTTCTCCGCGATCCGCCGGCCGATGGCCTTCGGCCTCGACCTGAACCCGGCGGACGCGCTGTATCGCACCGTCGTCGTGGTCTTCGCCGTCGTCGTGCTGCTCCTGTGGTGGCTCCACCGCAGCCAGTACGGCCGCGCGCTCGTCGGCGTCCGCGAGAACGAGCGGCGCATGCGCGCGCTCGGCTACGACACGGTGCGCCTCAAGCTCTCGGCCTTCGTGCTCGCGGGCGCGCTCGCGGGGGTCGCGGGCGCGCTGTCGACGTGGTCCTTCCGGATCGTGTCCGCGAACGACGTCGGGCTCTCCCGGTCGGTCGAAGCATTCGTCATGGTGCTCATCGGCGGCGCGGGGACGCTCCTCGGACCGATCGTGGGCGCGGGCGTCGTCGTGTACATCGACCGGGTCCTCTCGTCGTCGATCCCGTTCTCGCAGACCGTCCTCGGTCTCGTCTTCGTCGTCTTCGTGCTCGCCGCGCGGCAGGGGATCGTCGGCTCGATGCGCAGCGCGCTCGCGCGGGCGCGCCGATGAGCGTCGCGGCAGCGGCGCTCGCGGTCTCCGGTCTCGAGCGGCGGTTCGGCGGGATCCGCGCCGTCGACGGCGTCTCCTTCGCCATCGCGGCCGGGGAGCGCCGCGCGGTGATCGGTCCGAATGGCGCGGGCAAGACGACGCTGTTCAACGTCCTCACCGGAGAGCTCGCGCCGACCGCCGGGACCGTCCACCTGCACGGCGCCGACGTCACCGGCATGCGGACGTGGCAGCTCGCGCGGCGGGGGCTCGCGCGGATGTACCAGCGCAACGAGCTGTTCGCGGCGCTGCCCGCGCGCGACAACGTCGCGCTCGCGCTCGCCGCGGCGAAGGGGCCGTACCGCGCCTCGGCCGCGGGCGCGGCGGAGGAGCGCCGGGAGGCGATGGACCTCCTCGGCCGCGTCGGTCTCAGCGGCCGCGAGGCGGTCGCCCCGCGCGCGCTGTCGCACGGCGAGCGGCGCCAGCTCGAGCTCGCGGTGACGCTCGCACAGCGGCCGTCGGTCCTCCTCCTCGACGAGCCGACCGCGGGCATGTCGCCGGCGGAGACCGCCGCGATCACGCGTCTCATCGGCGAGCTCGACCGTTCGCTCACGATCCTCGTCGTCGAGCACGACATGGACGTCGTCTTCCGCGTCGCCGACCGGATCACGGTCCTGCACGAGGGCAAGGTGATCGCGGACGGCTCGCCCGACGAGGTGCGCGGCGACCGCGTCGTGCACGACGTCTACCTCGGCAAGGCGCTCGAGGCATGACAGCGTACCGGGGGGCTCTGCCCCCCGAGGACCCCCCGCGTTCCGCACTGAGCGTCCAAGGCCTGCATGCGTACTACGGCGACAGCCACGTCCTCCAGGGCGTCGACCTCGAGGTCGCTCCGGGCGAGGCCGTCGCGCTGCTCGGTCGCAACGGCGCGGGCAAGACGACGACGATCTCGTCGATCGTCGGATTCGTGCGGCCCCGCGCGGGGCACGTGCGTGTCGGCGGCCGCGACGTCACGGGCCGCGCGCCGCACGACGTCGCCCGCGCCGGCGTGGCGCTCGTGCCGCAGGGCCGCCGGGTCTTCGCCGATCTCAGCGTGCGCGAGAACCTGACGCTCACCGCGCGCGGCGGCTCGTGGGACCTCGGGCGCGTGCTCGAGCTCTTCCCGTCGCTCCGCAAGCGGCTCGGGAACCGCGGCGACGAGCTGAGCGGCGGCGAGCAGCAGATGCTCGCGATCGGTCGCGCGCTCATGCGCGACCCGCAGGTCCTCCTCCTCGACGAGCCGTCCGAAGGGCTCGCCCCGAAGCTCGTCGACGACGTCCGCGACGTCCTGCTGCGCCTGCGCGAGGGCGGGCTCCCGCTGCTCCTGGTCGAGCAGAACCTCGCGCTCGCGACGGCCGTCGGCCAACGCGTGTACGTGATGAACAAGGGACGCATCGTGTTCACGGGGACGCCCGCCGAGCTCGCGACCGCCGCCGACGTCGAGACGCGCTACCTCGGCGTATGACGAACGACCGGGGGGCTCCGCCCCCCGAGGACCCCCCGGCCCGGTCTCTGCCGCGCGTCGGCGACGACGGCGGCTGGATCGACGCCGCGGTCGCGGAGGCGCGCGCCGCCGCGGAGCACGATGACGTGCCGATCGGCGCCGTCGTCGTGCGCGAGAACGCGATCGTCGGACGCGGTCGCAACCGGCGCGAGGCCGACCACGACCCGACGGCGCACGCCGAGATCCTCGCCCTGCGCGAGGCCGCCGCGGCGCTGGGCCGCTGGCGGCTCCAGGACTGCGCCCTCTACGTGACGGTCGAGCCCTGCGCGATGTGCGCGGGCGCCGCGATCCTCGCGCGCGTGCCGCTCGTCGTGTTCGCCGCTCCCGAGGAGAAGACCGGCGCGGTCGCCTCGGGCGTGCAGCTGTTCGACGACCCACGCGCGCTCCACCGCCCGAAGTGGCGCATGGGCGCGCGGCGCGGCGACGTCGAGCGGCTCCTCGCCGACTTCTTCGCCGCGCGCCGCGTCCCGCGCGAGGTCGAGGGCTAGGGCCTCGGGCTCGGCGCCGCCGTCGGCGTCGGCAGGTTCACGAACGGCACGGCGGTACCCGTCACCTGCGGGAGCTTCCCGTCCCACTTCTTGATCGATTCGAGCTGCAGGATGCGATCGGACAGCGAATCGGTCAGCAGCCGGTTCGCGCGCGCCTCGGCCTCGGCGCGCGTGACGGTCGCCTTCGCGCTGGCCTCGGCCTGCACGACCTGCTGCTGCGCCTCGACCTCGACCTGCTTCAGCTTGTTCTCGGCCTCCTTCACGCGCTGCGCCGCCACCTGCTTCGCCTCGATGGCCTTCTCGAAGTCGGCGGAGAATTTGAAGTCGACGATGTTCAGCTCGTCGACGAGGATGTTGAATCGCTCGAGCTTCCCGGCGAGCAGCGCCCGCGCCTGCTCGCGCGCCTTCTCGCGCTGGGTGATGAGCTCCTCGGCGGTGAATGACGCGGTCGTCGCCTTCACGGCCTCCTGGATGGCGGGGTCGACGATGCGCTCCTTGAACGACAGGCCCACCTGCTGGAACACGCCGGCGGCCTTCGCCGGGTCGAGGTGGAAGTTGAGCGCGATGATCGTCGTGACGTCCTGCAGGTCGCGGCTCGCCGCCGCGGCGCGCACCTCGTCCTTCTGCACGCGCACGTCCATGATCGTGACGTCGTCGATCGGCGTCTTGACGTGGAGTCCCTGCTCGAAGGTCACGCCCGTCACCGCGCCGAACCGCGTCACGACGCCGACGTGGCCGGCATCGACCTGCACGAAGAAGCTGCCGGCGACCGAGAGGACGAGGATGAGCACGCCCGCGAGCGTCAGCAGCGGCCCGACGGCGGCGCCCACGCGCGCCTGACCGCCGCGCGTCGTGCCGAGATCGAGCCGCGGGATCACGAGGCCGAGGAAGATGACGACGAGTCCGAGGATGATCGCGCCCATCGGATGGGGCTCCCTTCCACGCCGGCCCGACGCCGGCTCTCACATCGCGAAGGCTAGCGTCAGGCCAGGGTGAGGTCGCGCTTCGAGATGCGATGGATCGCGATCGCCACGAACGCGACGATGTAGAGCCCGAGGATGAGCCACGAGATCGGCACGTCCGCCGGCAGCGGCGGCGGCGAGGCGCCCTGCGTGACGACGCTCGCGCGGGTGATCGTCGAGACGTTGCGCGAGATCCCGGCGTCGAAGAGCGCGCGCAGGTCCCGGTTCAGCGATATCGCGATCCCACTGATGACCGACTCGCCGAAGAACAGCACCATGCCGAAGCCGATGGCGGCCGCCGCGGACCGTGCGAGCACCGCGACCATGGCCGCGAACGCGAGGTACGGCAGGGTCACGTAGGTCACCTTCCCCGCGTTGACGAGCAGCCGGCCGGCGAAGTCGCCCGAGAGCGAGAGGTCGGCACCGCTCATGATCCCCACGACGACGGAGCCGAGGAGCGCCGCGAGGAACCCGGCGACGACGAACGCGACCGCCGCGAGCGCGAGCGCCGCGAGCTTCGCGCCGATGAATGCGGCGCGCCTCCCGCCGTGCGTGAGGACCGTGCGGATCGTCGCCCAGCCGAACTCGTTGCCGGTCGTGTTGCCCGCGAGGACGATCACGAGGATGGTGGCGATCGGGAAGACGAGCCCCATCGCCATGTCCGGGAGGCGGTCCGGCCGCAGCGTCGTGAGGAGCTCCTCCATCTGCCGCAGCTGCTGCTGCGCGTTCGGGGCGTCGATCCGGCCGGAGCGGATCGCCTCGACCTGCGCTTTCGTCGACGTGTAGATGAGCAGGTACAGCGCCGGCGGGAGCACCGCGATGAACAGGAACAGCACCCAGAGCATCCGGCGGCGCACCAGCCGGAAGATCTCGCTACGAAGGAAGCGCATCCGCGTCCTCCCCGGTGAGCTCGAGGAACACGTCCTCGAGCGATCCCCGCTTCGGCACGATCGCGTCCGCATACAGTCCGGCCTGCACGAGCGCGCGGTTGAGCGCGGCGCCCATGCCCGGCTGCGCGGCGACGTCGATGCCGCCGTCGCGGGCCGTGACGCTCTCGACGCCGGCGAGGCCGAGGACCGCGTCGCGCGCGGCGGCGGGCGGCGTGACCTCGATCGCGTAGACGCTCCCGGCATGAACGATCTCCGCGATGGGTCCGCTCGCGATGAGCCGGCCCTTCTTGATGACGAGCACCTTGTGGCAGACCTGCTCGACCTCGTACAGGAGATGGCTCGCGAGCAGCACCGCGCGGCCCTCGCTCGCGAGCTCGCGCACGAGCGTGCGGATCTCGCGCTGGCCCGCCGGATCGAGGCCGTTCGTCGGCTCGTCGAGGATCACGAGCGACGGATCACCGAGCAGCGTCGACGCGATACCGAGCCGCTGGCGCATGCCGAGGGAATACGTGCGGAACGGGCTGCGCGCGCGGTCCGTCAGCCCGACGCGTGCGAGCGCCGGCTCGACGCGTGCGAGCGCTCCGCCGCCGCGGATCAGCGCGAGCGCGGTGAGGTTGTCGCGCCCGGAGAGGTACGGATAGAAGGCGGGCACCTCGACGATGGCGCCGACGTTCGCGAGCGCGTCCGCGGGGTCCGCGCGCACGTCGCGCCCGGCGATCTCGGCGCGGCCGGTGGTCGGCGCGATGAGCCCGAGGATCATCCCGATCGTCGTGCTCTTGCCCGCGCCGTTCGGGCCGAGGAGGCCGACGACCTCGCCGCGCCGGACCTCGAAGCCGAGCCCGTCCACCGCCGTGAGCGTGCCGAAGCGCTTCGTCAGGCCCTCGGTGCGCAGGGCGATCTCAGCGGGCGGGGATATCCTCGGGCCGTTCAACAGGACGAATGATGAGCGAGGTGGCAAACATGGACGAGCTCGCCAGGATCGCGCAGGAGCTCGTGGCGCCGGGCAAGGGGATCCTCGCCGCGGACGAGAGCACCGGCACCATCGGGCGGCGATTCGCCGCGATCGGCGTCGAGAACACCGAGGACGACCGCCGCGCCTATCGCGAGCTGCTCTTCCGCACCGCGGGCGCTGCCGACTTCATCAGCGGCGTGATCCTCTACGACGAGACCATCCGCCAGAAGGCCGCCGATGGGACGCCCCTGGTGACCGTCCTCAAGGAGCAGGGCATCCATCCCGGCATCAAGGTCGACGTCGGCGCGAAGCCGCTCGCGGGCTCGCCGAACGAGACCGTCACCGAAGGGCTCGACGGCCTGCGCGAGCGCCTCGCCGAGTACAAGGACCTCGGCGCGGTCTTCACGAAATGGCGCGCGGTGATCACGATCGGCGACGGCATCCCGACGACATACTGCATCGACGTGAACGCGCACGCGCTCGCGCGCTACGCCGCCCTCAGCCAGGAAGCGGGCCTCGTCCCGATCGTCGAGCCGGAGGTGCTCATGGACGGGAGCCACTCCATCGAGCGGTGCTACGAGGTGACGCTGGCGACGCAGACGGAGGTCTTCCACCAGCTCGCGGGGCAGCGCATCCGCCACGACGGGATGCTCCTGAAGCCGAACATGGTCATCTCCGGCACGAAGGCGTCGCCGCGCGCTCCGGCGCAGGAGGTCGCGCGTCAGACGGTCGAGTGCTTCCGCCGCACCGTGCCGGCCGCCGTGCCCGGCATCGTGTTCCTCTCGGGCGGGCAGTCGGACGACGAGGCCACGGTGAACCTCGACGCGATCAACCGCTACGCCGCCGAGGCCGGCGCGCCGTGGCAGCTCTCGTTCTCGTACGGGCGTGGCCTCCAGGCGGGGCCGCAGAAGACGTGGTCGGGCAAGAAGGACAACGTCGCCGCCGCGCAGCGGGCGTACTTCCACCGGGCGAAGCTCACGTCGGCCGCGCGGATGGGCAAGTACTCGCCCGCGATGGAGAAGGAGCGAGTACCGGCCTCGTTCTGACCTCGCTCGGGGCGGAGCCCCTCGCGAGTGCCCAGGGGTAGGGGCCCCTGTGCGCGAAGCGCGTGCTCGACCTCGTCGCTTCGCGCCTCGGTCTGCGCGCCCGGGGGACGCTATGCCAGCGCGGGCTGCGCGACCGCCGGTGGCTCGGCGCGCTGCGGCGCGCTCAGGCGCAGCGTGAGGCTGACCGCGATGAAGCCCATGATCCCGGCCGAGACGAAGATGAGGTGGTAGTCGCCGAGGAGGACGCGGAAGAAGCCGCCGGCGTACGCGGCGAGGGCGGCGCCCATCATGTGCGAGAACCAGATCCAGCCGTACAGGGTCCCGAGCGACGCGCGCCCGAAGCGCGCCGCGGTGAGGTTCACGGTCGGCGGAACGGTCGCGACCCAGTCGAGCCCGTACACGATCGCGAACACGA
>DASWDY010000019.1:0-11398 GCA_036395035.1 Candidatus Limnocylindria bacterium | reverse complement strand
TGTCGCTTCGCATCGCCGGCGATGACGGCGGGGCTGTAGAAGCCCATCGGCTGGTTGTTGAGCAGCGCGACGTAGAACTCCGCGGGGTAATAGAGCTTCAGGTGCGCGGTGTGGTACGCGGTGAGCGCGAACGCGGCCGCGTGGCTCTTGCAGAACCCGAACTCCGCGAAGGCGGCGATCTGGCCGAAGATGTCGTTCGCGGTCGCGTCGTCGACGCCGCGCGCGAGGGCTCCGTGGACGAACGGCCCGCGCAGGCGCTCCATGTCCTCGGACGAGCGCGCGCGGCTCATCGCGCGGCGCAGCTTGTCGCCTTCGCTCGGGGTGAACCCGGAGATCGCCATCGCGACCTTGAGGATCTGCTCCTGGAAGATGATCACGCCGAGCGTCTCCTGGAGGGCGGGCTCGAGCGACGGATGCGCGTACGTCACCGGCTCCTTGCCCTGACGCCGGCGGATGTATGGGTTGACGGCGTTCCCCTGCAGGGGGCCCGGCCGGATGATCGCGACCTCGACGACGATGTCGGCAAAGCTCCGCGGCAGCACGCGCGGCAGCGCCTGCGCCTGGGCGCGGCTCTCGACCTGGAAGAGGCCGATCGTGTCGACCTCGCAGATGAGGTCGTAGACCGCGGGATCGTCGAGCGGGAGCGTGCCGAGCTCGAGGCGGACGCCGTGCCGCTCCGCGATCATCGCGACGGCGTCCTTGATGAGCGAGAGCGTGCGCAGCCCGAGGAGATCCATCTTCACGAGCCCGAGGTCCTCGACGTCGCGCTTGTCGAACTGCACGACGTTGCGGCCGGGCATCGTGGCGCGCTCGATCGGGACGACGTCGACGAGCGGCGCGGCAGTGATGAGCATCCCGCCGTTGTGGATCGAGAGATGGCGTGGCAGGTCGGCGATCGCGAGCGTGAGCTCGCGGAAGAGCGGGAAGCGCTCGCGCTCCGTCGCGGTGAGGTCGGCGGAGATCGTCGCCACGGTGTCGGCGAGCCCGTTCCGACCCTCGGTCCCGGGGGTGGAAGGGGGCGGAGCCCCCTGCGAGAGAGGAGGCGGCTTTGCCGCCAAGGCGTGGTGCCCGGGATGGTCGTGGAACGTGACGCGCGGATCGACCGCGTAGTGGTCGATGCTCTTCGCCATCCGGTCGATGATCTCGGGGCGGAACCCGAGCGCCTTCGCGACCTCGCGTGAGGCGAGGCGCGCGCGGTACGTGACGAGGTTGCACACCATGGCGGAGTAGTTCTCGCCGTACTTCGCGTAGACGTATTGGATGACATCCTCGCGGTCGTTCGTCGCGATGTCGATGTCGATGTCGGGCATCGTCTTGCTGTCCTCGGTGAGGAACCGCTCGAAGAGCAGGTCGTGCGCGATCGGATCGACCTTCGTGATGTCGAGGACGTACGCGACGATCGAGTCCGCCGCCGATCCGCGGCCCTGCGCGGGGATCCCCCGCTCCTTGCAGAAGCGGACGATGTCCCAGTTGATCAGGAAGAACTCGGCGAGCTTCGCGCGCTCGATGACGTCGAGCTCATGCGCGAGCTGCCGGCTGATCTTGGGAGTGATCAACGCGTACTTCTCGCGGGCGCCCTGCTGACAGAGCTCGTAGAGGAAAGAGAACGCGGTGTTGCCGTCGGGCACGGGAAAGCCCGGGAGCCGCTGATGTCCGAGGTCGAGGTCGACGTCGCACGCGTCGGCGATAGCGCGCGCGTTCGCGAAGCCCGCATCGAACGTCGTCGGACCACCCGCGAACCGGTCGCGCAGCGCGGCCTCGCCCTTCAGCCAGCGCTCGCCGTTGGGCGCGAGGCGCTCACCCGCCTCGTCGATCGTGAGACCGAGGTCGATGCAGCGCATGAGGTCGTGCAGTCGCCGGCCCTCCGGGCGCGCGTAGCGAACGTCGTTCGTGACCACCGTGCCGAGGCCGAGATCGGCAGCGAGCGCCGCGAGGCGGTCGCAGCGCGCCTGATCGTCGCGGCCGAGACCGTCGACGAGCTCGAGGTAGAGCGCCTCGCCGAAGATGCGCCGCAGCTCCGCGAGCGCGAGCGGGTCCTCGCTCGCGCTGAGCGCGAACAGCCCCGCGCTGTCAGCCTCGAGCATCGCGAGCGCCGGCTTCGGCGCTTCCTTCTTGCCCGCGAGCTGTGCCGCCGAGACGATCCGACAGAGGTTCGTCCAGCCCGTGCGGTCGCGCGCGAGCAGGACGACGGACCCGACCTCAGGAAAGGTCATCTCCGTCCCGAAGATCGGCTTGATGCTTTTCTCTCTCGCCGCATTCCAGAGTCGGACCGCGCCGTACAGGCCGTTCGTGTCGGTGATCGCGAGCGCGTCCATGCCGTGCTCGATCGCCGCATCGACGAGCTCCTCGGGCGTGGACGTGCCGTTCAAAAAGGAGAAGCACGAATGGACATGGAGGTGAGAAAAGCCCGACACGGCGTTAGCCGATCAGCGCGAGGGTGGGTGATGTCGACGGGGGGCGGCGCGATCTCGCGACCGGGAGTGGAGGGGCCCCGCCGGCACAACGAGCGTCAAGGACAAGGAACAGGCGGGGAGGCCAACCCGGGAGCGAGATGCGACGCCCCCCAGTCGGGTGCGTCACCCACCCGAGCACTGATCTAATCCAGCATCCGCTGCAGGTACCAGCCGCCCGTGCGGCGATCGCCGAAGACCTCGCAGAGCGTCCCATCGGCCGTGCGCAGCGTGAGGTGGTCGCGCGAGGTCGCGGCGTCACCCTTCCACCACTCCACGTCGACGCGCCAGCGGCGCACGACCTCTACGACGGTCCAGCGGCGGTCGGCGACGCGCAGCGAGCGCGGCTCGCCCTCGTACCAGTCGAGACGGACGGGATGCGGATCCGCGAACAGCCTCATGAGACGGCCTCCTCCCACCGCGCTTCGCGCTCGGCCAGGCGCGCGTCAGCGTCGGCGACCTCGGCGCGCATGACCGCCCCGGGACCGAGACGCGAGCGCAGATAACGCGCGACGGCGATCGCTTCCTCTTCATTCGCGCCGTCCGCCGCGAACAGGCCGATCTGCCGTCCGCGCGACGGCTCGACCTCGGTCACCTCGACGCGCACGCCGAGCACGCGCCCGACCTCGTCCGGACGCTCCTCGAGACCCCAGCGCAGCGAGCGCAGGAGCGCCGAAGCGTTCGCGGTGGGGGGCAGGACGAGCCGCTCCACCTGGAGCGGCGGGCCATCCTCGCGCTCGAGCTTCGCCTCGAGCCGCAGCGCCGCGAGGCCGTCGCGCTCGAGTTCCGTCGCGAGCGGGTCGAGCACCGACTTCAGCGCGAAGACGAGCTGCTCGCGCTCCGTGATCGCGTCGTCCCAGGCGCGCTTGCCGACGATCCGCCGCCGCGGCGGCGCCCCGCGCACCTCGCCGGGGTCCTCGCCGCGCGCGAGCGCGTGCGCCGCGGCCACCGCGCGGCCGAACCGATCGAGCACAGCGCCTCGGTCGAGCTCGGCGAACGCGCCGACGTCACGGATCCCGAGGAGCGCGAGCTCCTCGCGCTGCTCCTCGCCCATCGGGAGGGTCAACAGCGGGAGCACCGCGAGGAACGAACGCTCCTCGGCCGGACGGATGCGCACGACGTCACCCGCGGGCGCGCGCTCGGCCGCGACGCGCGCGGCGAACGGGCGCTCGGCGATCCCGACGGCCGCCGCGATCCGCGCGCGCGCGAGCGTCTCGACGATCCGCGCGCCGACCCGCTCCGGCGGGCCGAGGAGCCGGGTCGTCCCGCGGAGGTCGCACGCGAAGGTGCCGCGCGCTTCGACACCGACGCGCGGCAGGATCCGGCAGAGGGCATCGAGGACCTTCGCGTGCCGCGCGTCCGACACCTCACCGCGCAGATGGACGACCGCGACGGCCCTCACACGGCCTCCCGCAGGACGGCACGGTCCTCCGCAGGATCGCCGAGCTTGCGCACCGCGAACGTCCACCCGACGGTCCGCCCGTGGCGATCCTCCCAGGAGACGCGCTCGAACGCGAAGGTCGGCAGGCTCAGACGGATCGCGGGCGCGTCCGCGACGACGACGAGGGCGGACGTCGAGCCGCGCGCGTGCGCGAGCACGGGACGGAGCGCGTCCGGGGACGCGACCTGCGCGAACGAGGGGCCGAGGTCGACGACGACGAGCCGGAAGCCCTCACTGCGCAGACCCGCGCCGGCGGCGAGGAGGACCTCGGCGCCCGTGCGCGCGCGCACCACGACGACGCGGTGGAGGTCGACGCCGCTGCGATGCGCGGCCACGGCATCGAACGACCGCGCGCCATCGACCCACAGCGCCGTCGCGCCGTCACGCTGCGCGCCGGCCACCGCGCGCAGCGCCATCGTGACCTTGCCGCATGTGCCTTCGCCGACGAGCGCGACGACCGATCCGGGCTCGATCCCGCCAGACAGGCGGTCGAACGGCGTCCCGGTGAGGAAGCGGCGCTGGTCGGCGCGGTCGCGAGCGGTCGTCGCGGTGACGACCGTCCGTGCCCCGTATCGGACGTCGAGGCGGGCGATCGCGTCGGTCAATGCGGCGGCTGCGGCCATCTGCCCACGCTCCCCTGCGTCGGTGGCTGTTAGAACAGATGTTCTACCGAGAACACGCCCCTGTCAAGGCCGCGAATGGCCAGGAAATTGCCTCCTCACAGGGTCGCCATGGAAGAACGGCGGGCACCGGGCACGTGCGTCGACTGCGGCAGTGACGCATTCATCCGGCTGTCCTCGCAGGACGGCCGCGAGGACATGATCTGCGGTCACTGCTACGCGGAGCGCATACGTACCCCCCGGACCCAGGCGAAGGGCATCGAGCGCGCGGTGAAGCAGCGCGCGAGCTAGTCCGCAGCTCCCCCGCTCCGCGCTTCCGCATGCACCGTTCTCGGCGGGTGCACCTGCGCGCGATGTCGCCGATGCCGCGGCTGCGACGTCGCGAGGCGCACCGCGGGGACGCGCACCGCGACGTACAGCGTCACGAGACCGACGACCACCGAGCCGATGATGAAGCTGTTCGCTACACCGATGAGCGTCCCGATGGATCCGAGGATCATCGAGCCGAGCGGCATGAAGCCCATCATCAGCATCGAGTGCACGCTCATCACGCGACCGCGCAGGTGGTCCGGCGCACGCGTCTGCATGAGCGTGTTGACCATCCCGAGGAACAGCATCGTCGTGAACCCGAGGAGCGCGAGGACCGGTAGCGCCGCGGCCAGCGAGCGCTGCACCCCGAAGAGGGCGAGGAGGACGCTCATCGCGCCGGCGCCACCGAGGAGCAGCACGCCTCGCCGCCGCACGTTGCCGAGCGAAGCGGTCGCGAGCGCGCCCACGAGCGAGCCGATCCCCGACGCGCCGAACATCCACGACAGCTCGAGCGCACCGGCGCCGAGGTCATGCGCGACCGCAGGCAAGAGCTGGATGTACGGTCGCGACAGCAGCGCCGTCAGACCGAAGAGGACGACCGCCCAAAGGATCACGGGCTCGCGCCGGATGTAGCCGAGCCCCTCGCGGATCGATCGGAGGACGGGCACGTCACGCCGCCCGCCTTGAACAGGCACGGGCGCCATGAAGAGCAAGGCCATCAGGACGGCCACATACGAGAGCGCGTTGATCGCGAAGAGCCCGCCGACCCCGGCGAAGCTCCCCGCGGGCTGACCGGCGGAGATCCCGGCCGCGATGAGCCCGCCGAGGACCGGCCCGATGATCTGCGGGCCGTTGAAGGCGGCCGAGCTCAGGCCGATCGCGCTCATCAGGTCGCGCTCCGGAACGAGCCGTGGGACCATCGCCTGCCGCGACGGGGCGTCGAACGAGAAGATGAGCGAGTTGATCGCGCCGAGCAGAAGGATCTGCACGATGTCGATGCGGCCGCTGATCGTGAGGGTCGCAAGGATCGCCGCCGTGCTCGCGGCGAGCATCTGCGTCACGAGGAGCAGGCGTCGCCGGTCGGCGCGGTCGGCGACGACCCCGCCGAAGAGACCGAACGTGAGACCCGGGATCGCGCGCGCGAGGCCGACGAGGCCGAGGTACAGCGGCGCGAGATGCGGGACACCGTCGCGGATGGCGAGCTGCACGACGAGGTAGCCCTGCCCGAACATCTGCATCCAGGTCCCGGTGTTCGAGACCAGCAGGCCGAACCAGAAGAGGCGGAAGTCGCGGTACCGGAGCGCGGCGATGGCGCTCGTGCGTCCCGGCTCGACGGCGACGGCGGCGTCGGTGGACGGCTCGAGGGCCGGCCCGAGCTCGGCCCTCGGGTCAGCGGCGGGCTGGGGCGTCACGTACCTCCGATCGCTTTCGGCGAGAGTGCATGGGAGTCGAACCCACCACGGAACGCGTCAGCGCCCCATCAACGGTTTTGAAGACCGCGGGCCTCACCGGAGACCTCGCACTCTCAGGGACCCCCGACGAGATCCACATCGAGCCTAGCAGCACGTGACCTCCGTCCGAGGGACGGAGGTCACACGTTCACGGCTGTGGAGCGCGCGCGGATCTAGGCGACCTTCATGTACGCGGCGAGCTGCTGGAGAAGGCGCTCCTTCGGCATGTAGCCGACGAGCCGCTGCGCCTCGCGACCGTCCTTGAAGACGATCATCGTCGGGATCGCGCGCACGCCGAAGCGGCCGGCCGAGACCGGGTTCGCGTCGACGTCGAGCTTGGCGATCTTGAGCTGCTCGCCCCGCTCGGCCGCGATCTCCTCGAGGACCGGCGCGACCATCCGACAGGGCCCGCACCAGGTCGCCCAGAAGTCGACCAGCACGGGCTTATCGGCCTTGAGGACCTCCTGCTCGAACGTGGCGTCGCTGACCGGGACCGGCTTTCCCATGTGTTCTGTATCGCTCCTTACATCCCGGTCACCCGCCGGGTTCTCTATCACGTCCCGGCGCAGCCGGGCGGGACAGGATGGTCAGGGATCCTCGATCTCTGACCACCTACCACTTGAACGATAGCTGGTGGGCAGATCGTTCCACAGCAGGTTCGAGACCGAGGACCGGCTCCAGATCGCCCAGCCCGGTGGCCGGGTCCGCGGCGAAGGCGGCCAGGGGCGTCCACTTCACCAGACGCCATCCGCGGCGGCGCACGACGTCCGCGAGCGCGGCGGAGCGCGTCAGCTTCAGGACCGCCAGCCCCTTGCGTTCCTCCGGCAGCGCCAGGAAGCGGAAGACGCGCTCGTCGTCGGCGATGGCCTCGCCGATCTCGACGACGGGGCGATGCATGCGTGCCGTCCAGTCGACGTGCCAGAGGAACACCATCTGTGCGCGGCCGTACCACATGCAGTCGACGAACTGGAGCGCCTCCCCCGACCCGCGGGCGTAGCGGCCGAGCTGCGCCGCGCGCTCGTCGTCGCTCATGAGGTCCGCGAGGACCCCGCCGCGCGCAGCGAACGGCTCCGGCAGCGCCCGCCGCTGGAGGTCGCGTCCGACGTGCACCTTGAAGCCGAGCCGATGGCCGGCGTCGACGAGATGCGCGCCGAGGCGCGTCTGCTGCTGTTGCCGCGCGGCGAGGCCGTCCTCCTCGCGCAGGTGCCAGCGGCCGTCGTCACCTTGGATCCCGTACGACGCGAGGCATCGCTCGACGAGCTCGCGGTCGGGCGTCTCGGGCCCGCGGAACAGCGCGTACGTCCGCCGCAGGACGCTCCGCGTGTCGACCTCGCGCGACGCCGTCAGCAGCCCCCACACCGACCACTCGACGCGGTCGTCGAGCGGCGCGCGGTCGGCCGGGTGCGCGAGGTCGAAGCGCTGCGGGCCCTCGCCGATGCGCTGGATGCCGTCGCGCCGTCCATCGGCGAGCGCGGAGCGGAAATGGTCGATGAAGACCTCGAGCTCGGACACGCCGCTCGCGCGCGCGAGCGCGAGCGACGCGAGCAGGCCGCGCTCGGAGAGCGCCTCGAGGGCGGCGGCAGCGGCGTGCTCCCCGTCGATCGGTGCGCCGCGCGCGACGATCGCGTCCCGCACCGCGGAGCGGATCGTCGATTCGATCGAGCCGCCGTCGGTCGTGGCCTGATCGCGCAGGAGCGCGGGGTGACGGTCGAGCTCGATCAGGGCGGCCGCACCGGCCGTGCCGCCGAGCGCGTCCGGCTGATAGAGCACGCTCTGCGGCTGCCACCCGGACCCGGCGCCGGCGAGCTCGACCGCGGCCATCGCGCCGAGGTCGGCCTGCGGCACGTACACGACGGCGATCGCCCCGTCGCGCGAGTGGCGGTGCGCGTCGAGGAGCGCCTGGCGCGCGCCGCGCAGCAGGCGCTCCCGCGCCGAGACCTTGCCGTCGAGCGGCTCCGTCGGCTTCCCATTGGCCATCCCGAGCAGCGCGCCGGCGACGTGGGCCCACGCACCGAGGTGATCTTCGACGGGCATCTGCGCGAGCACGAGGTCGGCGCCGCCGGGATCGAGGTCCACGAACGGCGCGCGGACGATCGGCGTCGGCGGCTCGGCCGCGAGCCAGGTCGCGAGCTCGCGGACGGTGCGCTCGTACTCGAGCCACACGTTGACCTCGCGGAACTGCGACGCGTGCCCGCGCCGCGCATGCCCCTTCTCGATGCGCAGCGGCGCTCCCTGCCCGGCGACGGCGTTGAGGCGGCTGCCCGCGACGATGGCCTCGAGGAGGCAGAGGCGCATGACGTCGAGGGCGTCGCTCCCGTGGAGCGTCGTCTCGACGGCGCGGATCGTCGCCATGAGCGCGATCCGGTTCCGTGGCGTGTACAGCGAGGCGATGCTCTCGCCGAGGTCCTGCTCGCCGCCGAACCGCTCGACGAGCTGCCAGTACGCGAGCCCGCGCTCCTCGAGCCGCGCGGTGCGCTCCTCGTCCTCCGTGCCGACCGGCTCGATGAGGAGCGACCGCCCCTCGCGCGCGCAGATCCCGCAACGGAACGCCTTCTTCGTCGGGACCGGCGCGTCGCGCTCCCAGAGGTACGCCTCGACGACGATCGGCCCGCGGCATGTCGCGCAGCGCGAGCCGTACAGCTCGCGCATCGCGAGCGCGTGTGCGACCCCGGCGAGGGTGCTCTCTTCGACACGCGCCAGTGCCGTGAGGATCGCGTCGGCGGACGGCGCGCGCCGGACGACCTCGCGCGCCCACGCGCCCAGCGGCTGCGGCGACCGCGCGACGCCGCGGCGGTCGCACCGCTCGGCGGCATCGGCGGCGGAGCTCGGATGCGCGACCGGGTCGAGCACGACGGCGCGCCGCGCGGTGTACGCGCTCGTGTACGTCTCAGCGAGCGGGAGCGGGAACGCGGAACCGAATCGCGAGAGCGGTCGCGGCAGCGGGACGACGTCGATGGGCGTGAACGACCTGATGCGCTCGGTCATGCGTGGCACAGGCTAGCGAGCAGCCCACTCCGCGCCTAGTGATCTAGGGGACGATCACGCGGGCGGGCCCCCCGCCGGGTGCGGGCGTGGCGAACGGCGCCTCGAAGAGCTCGCCGATCGGCGCCGGGCGGATGAGGGCCAGTCCCAGGACGACCACGAGCAGCGCCGTTCCGACGATCTCTTCAGGAGCGAAGCGGGAGAGGCGAGCCACCTGCTCCAGTACAACGGAGGACCGTCACGCGTTCCCAAGGATCGCCTAAGAGCGGCTGTTCGTGCGATAGCGCCGGCGCAGATGATCGAGCGCCGCCGCGTCTATGGACGGCCCGTCGAGCCACCGCTCCTCGAGGTTCTCCATCCCGAACAGGTCCTGCAGATCGGTATGCCCGGACCGTGCGAGGATCTCGGCGAGATCGCGGCG
Organism: Candidatus Limnocylindria bacterium; assembly: GCA_036395035.1. Taxonomy (GTDB): domain Bacteria; phylum Chloroflexota; class Limnocylindria; order P2-11E; family P2-11E; genus JACPOT01. The sequence continues at coordinate 1,724 of DASWDY010000019.1, read as the reverse complement.
CAGCGGCTCGTCGATCGGGACCACCGTCGTGGGGCCGACCTTGTAGTAGAGCTTGTACAGGCCGAGCAGCCGCTCGAGCTCGTCGATCGGACGCTCGTTGTCATCGACACGGAGATCGATGAAGCGGTCCGTGAAGCCGCCATAGCCGCCCTTCTCCTTCACGACGAGCAGCGCCGCCGACTCCATGCCGCGGCGATCGCCGCCGCCACGTTGACCTCCTTGCAGAGCCGCGACGAGCCGGTCGGCGAGCGTGCCCGCCGTGTCCTCGAAGCCGCGCGCGAGGCCGTCGACCACCGCGCGGCCCGCGAGGATGTTCCCCTGCGCGCAGTACCCAGGCCCGCTGATCCCGCCAGCCCACTCGAAGCATCCCGTCCCGGTGAAGGTCGCGGCGCGGCCGCGGGCGTCGACGATCCCGAGCTGCCGCTTGTCCTTGTCGGGATCGTCGCTCGTCAGACGCGTCACGACCTCGTCCGGTGTCAGACCTGACGCGAGGAGGTCGAGACCTCGTCTGCCGTACCCGATGTTCGCGAGCGCCTGCGTCGCGATCGCGCCCACGCCGGCCGCCGCCCATGGAACGAGCGCGCCGACGCCGAGGAACTTCGACTGGACCGCGATGCCAAGCTCGCCGGTCGCCTCGTCGTGCGCGCAGATGGAGAACGTCACCACGGCATGATGCGCGCATGAGCGGTCTCGCATCTCTGCCCGCCGAGGCAGCCGCGATCGCCGAAGGGATCCTCTACGACTACGACGTCGGCTACGTGCCACCGGACCTCGAGATCGTCGAGAGAGATGACGTGCTCATGTGGACGCGCCCATCACCCACGAAATGGTCTTCGAGCGTGCGCGTCGCGAAGTGGTCGACGGACGAGGCCGCACGTCGGATCGATGAGGTCATCGCGTTCTTCGCGGCCAGACGGCGGCCCTTCGTCTGGCACGTGGGTCCGTCCAGCCGGCCCGAGGACCTCGCCGAGCGGTTGCGCACGCGTGGATTCCACGACACGGACCCGACGCGCTTGCTCATCGCAGGACTCCCGATCAGGGGTCTGCGCGCCGGGGACGTCCGGATCGTCGAAGCGCGCGAGCGTGTCCGGATCCGCGAATACCTCCGCTTCGGGCATCCGGACTGGACCGACGAGCAGGTCGAGAGCGAGATCGGCGAGCGCCAGCTCTTCATCGACCGATACGGCGAGCGCGGAGGTTTCCTCCTCGCCTACATGGATGGTGCGTCCGTCGCGAACGCGGCGTGGCGCGACTCGACCGACGGACGCGCGGTGTATCTCACGGGCGCGGGGACGCTGCCCGAGCATCGCCGGAAGGGCATCTACCAAACGCTCGTCGCGTACCGCACCGATCGCGCGATATCGCGCGGATGCCGCTACGCCGTGATCCAAGCGCAGGTCGACACGTCCATGCCGATCCTGCTGCGCCGTGGCTTCGTGGATGTCGGCCCGGTGAACGTGCTCTCGTCGGAGTGACCCGCGCCTCGGATCTATCGACCGAGAGGTGCCAGCTCGAAAGCGCCGTACGCGCCGCCGCCCGACGCGCAATGGCAGCGGAACGGCTCCTATTTGCCGAACCGGCGGGCCTATGCTCCGGACCGTTCGGGAGGAGATGAGATGACGGTCGCGACCTTCATGCGCGTCGACAGCGCCATCGAGGCAGAGATCGCGAAGCGCCACGACGAAGGCATCCGGCGCCTGCAGGACTGGATCCGCAAGCCGTCC
>DASWDY010000018.1:0-41047 GCA_036395035.1 Candidatus Limnocylindria bacterium | reverse complement strand
CGCCAGTCGAGCTGCCCCTTCCCGACGTCGACCGCGTAGACGCGCGCCGCGCCCGCCTGCAGCAGCACGTCGGTGAAGCCGCCCGTCGAGGACCCGATGTCGAGCGCGACGCGCCCCGCGACCGGGATCTTCCACCCTTCGAGCGCGGGTGCGAGCTTCTCCCCGCCTCGCGATGCGTAGCGCGGGCCCTCGGCGATCTCGATGCGCGCGTCCGCGGGCACGGGCATCGCCGCGCGGCTCGCGGGAGCGCCGTCGACGAGCACGTGACGCGCGAGGATGAGCGCCTGCGCGCGCTCGCGGCTCGGCGCGAGGCCGCGCTGCACGAGCACCTGATCGAGGCGCGAGCGCCCAGGCACGCGCGCAAGACTAGGCTCTCAGGCGTGCCGAAGCGCCTGCCGCGCTCGCGAACGCTGAAGGGCGATCCGAAGATCGCGCACTACGACTCGGCCGGCGGCGCGCCCGGCGAGCCGCCGATCGTGCTCGTCCACGGCGTGTCGCTGCGCTCCGAGGACTGGGAGAACATCTTCCCGCGGCTCGCGACGCGCTATCGCGTGATCGCGTACGACGCGCGCGGCCACGGCAAGAGCGGCCGCGCCCCGAGCTACGCCCTCGCCGATCTCGTCAGCGATCTCATCCGCCTGCTACGCGAGATCGCGAAGGCTCCCGCGATCCTCATCGGCCACTCCGTGGGCGGCGCAACGGCCCTCGTGACGGCGGCCCGCGAGCCCTCGCTGGTGCGTGGCCTCGTCCTCGAGGACCCGTGGCTCGCGCAGTACCGCGACGGGAAGTGGCGCACGCCGTACTTCACGCAGCTGCGCACCGCCCTCGACCAGCGTGAGGACCCGCGCGCGTTCGTGCGCGCGCTGTCGACGATCCCGCTCCCGGAGCCCGGACCGCGCGGCGAGCGGCGCGTCGGTGAAGTGCGCGGCTTCTACTCGGTCGACCGCCTCGCGACGTACTACAAGGATGTCGACGCGGCGGTCCTCGATCAGGTCCTGACGCGGGACGAGGCGGGCAGCGCGGCGATCGCCGACGCGCCGTCCAAGGTGCGATGCCCGGTGCTCGTGCTCGCGGCCGGCGCGGGGAGCGCGCTCGCGGACGGCGAGGCCGATCGTCTCGGCGCCGCGATGCCGGACGTGAGGGTCATGAAGTTCCCGGGGGTCGGCCACCGCATCCACGGCCTGCGCCCGGAGCCGTTCCTCGAAGCGCTCGAACCATTCCTACGGCGTGTGAGGACGACCTAGAAAGACAGGAAGGCAAGCCTCCCGATCCGAGGACACCCATGTCTCTTTGAGGGACCTTCCGTTCTTGAACCACTTCGGTCCAAGGTTGAACCAATTCGGTTCAAGATCCGCAGCACCTCGGAAGTCCCCCCCCCCGCCGCCGCCGCCGGAATGACTTGCGGAGCTCGAAGCGCGTGGCACGTCGCGCTTCCTCAAGGGATGCTGGATCGAAGGGATGCTGGATCGAGCATGCAGCTGTCCGCAGCAAGAGATCAGCGAACGGTGATGGTGAAGAAGATCCCCTGATCCTCGAGCCAGGTCGTGCCGTCGATCACGCCGCGCACGTCGAGGCGGTACGTCCCGGGCGCGGAGGGCGCGCGCACGTTGAACGCGAACCAGCCCACCTGACCCGGACCGACGTACGAGGTCGTCGTCGTCGCGGGGCGGTTGCCGGCCATCCACTCGTCCGCGAGGTCCCAGCGCGCGCCGTCGAGCGGCCCGCTCGTCCCGAGGTTCGCCTGCTGGCCGGGACTGCCGGCGTACCAACCGCGATAGCCGGTGTTCTTCAGCGCCACCACGAGCTGCGTGACCCGACCCGGCGCGAGGACCGGGTCCGGGCTCTGACCGCTCCATGAAGAATGGAACCCGGTGTCGAAGCGGATCGCCGCGGGCGCGGCCGCTTCGGCGACACCGCCGAAGTCGGCGGACCAGTACCACTGATAGGTAGAGCCGCGGGCGTAGGCACGACCGACCCCGATCGCGCGGTAGTTCGGGTTCGTCAGCACCGCATAGTGCGCCGGGCTCGCGATCCAGCCGTTCAGGACGTCGCGCGCGCCCGTGTACCCCGCGGCGAGGTCCTCGCCGGTCCACGTCTCGAACGCGGGATAGCCCGCGTCCGCCATGCGCTGCGTCGGCGAGCGGCCGTCGCGGGAGGTGTGCGAGAAGTAGTCGTTCACCGCCATGTCGGTGGACATCCACTTCGCAGCCACGGTGAGGGTGTCCGAGACGGCGAGCGTCGACAGTCCCCGTCCGCTGCGGAAGGCGTTGACCTGCGCGACGAGGTCCGACTCGAACGAGTCGAGCGTCGCCGCCCACGCGGGCTGCGCGACCGCGCCAAGGAGCGCGCTCAGCAGGACAGCAGCGACCGCGAACGACGAGTAGACCCTCACCCTTCCCCCTGGCGCGCTCACTCAGACGGTGAACGTGTGTCTGAGAGGTCAGGTTACGTCCCCGTTACGTGCCTTTCGAGCGGTCGGCCTGCTTCGTGAGGGCTTCTGCTAGCTGAGTGATACGGAGGTCCGCCGCGTCGAGACGCTTGGCGCACTGCTCGTAGAGGCGCAGCCCCTCCTCGTAGAGGCGCACGGCCTCGTCGAGGTCGAGCGAGGGGTCCTCGAGCTTGTCCGCGATCGCCTCGAGGCGCTCGAGGGTGGCCTCGATCGGCCGCTGCTCGTCGGCGCTCACTGCCCCTCCGTGCCCGTCACGGTCGCGGCCGCGCGACCGTCGCGCATCCGGAGCCGCACCGCGTCCCCGACCGACAGCGCCGCGGTCCCGGTGCGGATCCGGCCGTCCTCACCTTCGACGATGGCGTAGCCGCGGCCGAGGACCGCGAGGGGCGACAGCGCGTCGAGCCGGCGACGCGCGGCGAGCGCGCGCTGCCGGCGCACCGGCACGGCGCGCGCGATCGAGCGGTCCGCCCGCCGGCGGGCGTCGTCGAGCCGCTGCCGCAGCACGCCGACGCGGGCCGCGGGCGCGCGGCGATCGATGAGCCGCTTCACCGCAACGAGCCGCCGCCGCCGACGCTCGATCGCCTCGGCCATGCGCGCATCCATGCGCCGGCGCAGCCGCTCCGCCGCGATCACTGTCGCGCTGGCGTCGGGGACGACGAGCTCGGCCGCGACCGACGGCGTCGGAGCGCGGACGTCCGCCACGAGGTCGACGAGCGTCACGTCGGTCTCGTGCCCCACCCCGCTGCACACAGGCCACGGCGCGCGCGCGACGGCGCGCACGAGCGCCTCGTCATTGAACGGCCAGAGGTCCTCGCTCGCTCCGCCGCCGCGGGCGACGATCACGGCGTCGAGGTCGCGGAGCTGCCCCAGCCCGTCGAGCGCGGCGATCATCGACGGCGCGGCCTCGGGACCCTGGACGAGCGCCGCCGCGATGACGATCTCGACGCGCGGGTCACGGCGCGCGACGACGGTCTGGATGTCATGCCACGCGGCGCCGGCCGCGCTCGTCACGACGCCGATCCGGCGCGGCCGCGGCGGCAGCGGGCGCTTGCGCTGCGCCGCGAAGATCCCCTCGGCGGTGAGCCGGCGCTTCAGCGCCTCGAGACGCAGGTGCGCTTCGCCCGCGCCCGCCGGGAGGAGGTCGTCGCACCGGAGCTGGTACCGGCCGTCGCGCGGGTACACCTCGACGTACCCGTGCGCGAGGAGGCGGGCGCCGTTCTGCGGCGTCAGCGCGACGTTCGCGGCATGCGTCGCGAACAGCACGCAGCGGATCTGGCCGGCGTTGTCGCGGAGCGTGAAGTACACGTGGCCGGCGGCCGAGACGGACCGCTCGCTGACCTCGCCCTCGACCCACAGGTCCTTGAACTCGTCCGTCGCTTGCAGCCGCTCGGCGATCCGGACCGTGAGGCGGCCGACCGTGATGACGCGGTCGGGTCGCGGGGGCGCGGCGGCGCCTACTCCTGCGCGCGTTCGATGTACTCCCCGGACCGGGTGTCGACGCGGATCTTGTCGCCCTCGTTCACGAAGAGCGGCACGTTCACGCGCAGTCCCGTCTCGAGCGTGGCCGGCTTCATCGCGCCCTGCGCGGTGTCGCCGCGCAGGCCGATGTCGGACCGCGTGATGCGCAGGACGACCGACGCGGGGAGCTCGACGCCGATCGGATCGCCCTCGTACTCCTCGAGCACGACGACCATGCCGTCGTTGAGGTAGTTCGTGGCGTCGCCGAGGAGGTCCTCGTCGAGGATCATCTGGTCGTACGTCGACGTGTCCATGAAGTGGTAGTGGCCCCCGTCGTGATAGAGGTACTGGACGTTGCGGTGGTCGAGCCGCGCACGCGTGAAGCGGTCGCCGGCCTGCACGGTCTTCTCGATCGTGTCGCCCTTGCGGACGTTGCGCAGCTTCATGCGCACCTGGGCCGAGCCGCGGCCCAGCTTGATGTGCTGGAACTCGAGGATCTGGTAGAGCTGGCCATCCAGCTCGATGGTCATGCCGCGCTTGATCTCACCGGTCGAGACCACTCTGTTCGTTACCCCTTCTGTATGCGGTCGAGCAGCCAGCGCAGGGCCTCTTCGTAGCCCGCGACGCCACGGCCGATGACCTGATGCGCTGTCACGTCGTGCAGGTAGCTGGTGCGCCGGAACGGCTCGCGCTTCGTGATGTCGCTGATGTGCACCTCGACGACCGGGAACCCGCAGGCCGCGATGGCGTCACGGAGCACGATCGACGTATGCGTGAGCCCGCCCGCATTGATGATGGCACCGTCGGCGTGCGCGTGCTCCTGCAGGAAGTCGATGAGCGCGCCCTCGTGGTTCGACTGGACGTCGATGAGGGTCGCGCCCGCTTCCTCGGCCACGTGCCGGCACCGCGCCACGACCTCAGCGAGGGTGGTGGTCCCGTAGATCTCCGGCTGCCGCCGGCCGAGCGTGTTCAGGTTCGGCCCGTTGATGAGGAGGAGCGCCGCGGCGGGCTTCGTCATGCCGCGCGGCCCTCGAGCGCTCGCGCCGCGACGTCGAGCGCGCGCGGCGCGACGTCCGTGACCTCGCTGAACCGGCCGATGCGGCGCGGCAGGATCCAGCGCACCTTGCCGGCCCGTGCTTTCTTGTCGCGCCCGAGGAGCGCCCACGCGCGCGAGGGGATCCGCGCGCGCGTCGGCAGGCGCGACCGCTCGAGCAGGTCCTCGATCCGCGGCCGCAGCGTGCGCGGCGCGAGCCCGAGCGCCTCGGCGAGCGCGATCGCGAACACCATCCCGACGGCCACGGCCTCGCCGTGCGTGACGCGGTAGCCGCCGGCCGCCTCGTACGCGTGGCCGAAGGTGTGGCCGAAGTTCAGGAGCTCGCGCAGCCCCGCCTCGCGCTCGTCGGCGCCCACGACCGCGGCCTTCATCTCGGCGGACATGCTGATGAGGAGCGTCGTCGGCGCAAGGTCGCTCGCGAGCACGCGCTCGACCGACCGCGCGGTCTGATCGACGCTCTCGCGGTCGGAGAGGAACGCCGTCTTCACGATCTCGGCGAGCCCGGACGACACCTGCCGCTGCGGGAGCGTCGCGAGCACCGACGGATCGCTGAACACGGCGGACGGCGCGTGGAACGCGCCGACGAGGTTCTTCCCTTCGGGCAGATCGATGCCGGTCTTCCCGCCGATCGACGAGTCGACCATCGCGAGCAGCGTCGTCGGCACGTGCGCGACGGCGATGCCGCGCATGTATGTCGCCGCGGCGAACCCGGCGAGGTCGCCCGTCGCGCCTCCGCCCACCGCGACGATCCCGCCGTCGCGGCCGATCCCGGCGCTCGCGAGATCGCGCCACAGCCGGTCGAGCGCCGTCTTCGTCTTCGCGCGCTCGCCCTCGGGCACCCGCACCGCGACCGGCTCGATCCCGGCCTCCTCCAGCGAGGCCATGACCGCCGGGAGGTGGCGGCGTGCGGCGACGCGGTCCCCGACGACGGCGACGCGACCGCGCCAGCCGAGGTCGGCGAGGTGGCGGCCGACGTGCTCGAGGACGCCCGCGCGCACGAGCACGGGATACGCGCGCGACGCCCCGACGTCGATGCGCAGGCCGCGCGCTGAGATCACCCATGCCGCGATCGCCCGCGCCGCTTCGTCGGGCGTCGTCCCGTCGACGTCGAACCCGACGTCGACGTCCGCGTACACGTCGCGGCGCTCTCGCAGGACGCGCTCCGCGTGCGCGCGCGGCGAGATACCCTCACGAAGCAGGTGCTCGCGCTTGTCCATCGTGCGCTCGAGACCACGCGCGACCGTCGCGACGGACCCACGCAGCCCGACGATGAGCCCGAGAGCGTGCATGCGCTCGCGGTTCGCGGGACGGATCGGCGCGCCACCCCCCGTCGCGACGACCTGCCACGCCGGCGTCGGCCGAAGCCGCTCGAGGAGGCGCGACTCGTGATCGCGGAACGTCTCGATGCCATGGTCGATGATCGTGCGCGCGTTCGGCCGCTTCGTGGCCCGTTCGATCGCGTCGTCCATGTCGAGGACCGCCGCGCCGAGCATGCGCGCGAGCTCGTGGCCGACGACGGACTTCCCCACTCCGGGCGGTCCGACGACGAACAGCCTCACGGCATCTCGGTGAGGTCGCCGCCGCCAGAGCCCTGGCGCTTCCCGAGCGGATGCAGGCGCCCGCGGTAGCGCTCGACGGACGCGACGAGCGTGTCCGCGTCGTCCGTGCCGAACTTCTCGAGGAGCGCGTCGGCGAGCACGATCGCGAGCATGGCCTCCGCGACGACGCCCGCGGCGGGGATGACACAGATGTCGCTGCGCTCGACGTGCGCCGGGGCGGGCTCGCCCGTGGCGAGGTCGACGGACGGCAGCGGCTTCATGAGGGTCGAGATGGGCTTGAACGCGACGCGGCACTCGATGTCGTTCCCGTTCGTGACGCCGCCCTCGAGGCCGCCGGCGCGATTGCGCGTGCGCGCGAAGCGGCCGCCCTCCATGACGATCGGGTCGTGCACCGCGCTGCCGCGCTCGCGCGCGGCCGCGAAGGCGTCGCCGAACTCCATGCCCTTCGCCGCCTGGATCGAGCAGAGCGCCTGCGCGATGCGGCCGTCGAGGCGCCGGTCCCACTCGGCATACGAACCGAGCCCGGGCACGACGCCCGTCGCGCGGAGCGCGACGATCCCGCCGAGCGTGTCACCGGCGTCCCGTGCCTCCGAGATCGCGAGGATCATCTCCGCCGCGCGCTCCGCGTCGCCGCAGCGGACCTCGCTCGCCTCGACGGTCGCTTCATCCCACGTCGGTGCGCTCTCGACCCTGCCGATGGCGACGACCTCGCTGTGGATGCGCATCCCGACGAGCGCGAGCACGGCCTTCGCGACCCCGCCGGCCGCGACACGCGCCGCGGTCTCGCGCGCGCTCGATCGCTCGATGACGTCGCGGACGTCGCCGTGGCCGAACTTCAGCGCGCCCGCGAGGTCAGCATGGCCCGGACGCAGGCGCGTCACCGGCGCCGGCGGATCGACGACGGGCTCGACGCTCATCACGCGCTCCCAGTTCGGCGCGTCGCGGTTGTCGATCTCGAGCGCGAGCGGCCCGCCGGTCGTGCGCCCATGCCGGACGCCACCGACGATGCGGACCTGGTCGCGCTCGATCTTCTGGCGCGCGCCGCGCCCGTAGCCGAGCTGGCGGCGGCGCAGGTCGCGGTCGATCGCGGCCACCTCGATCGGCACGCCCGCGGGGATCCCGTCGAGCATCGCGACGAGCCGCTGCCCGTGGGACTCGCCCGCGGTGAGAAAGCGCATCAGACGTCGCGGGGCAGGGCCGCGCGCATGGCCGCGAGCGGTGCGTCGACGCCCGTCCAGAGGCGGAACGCGCGCGCGCCCTGGTGCAGGAGCATCAGCAGCCCATCCACAGCGACGCATCCTGACGCTTTCGCGCGCCGGACGAGCGGCGTCTCCTCCGCGGTCGCGATCACGTCCACGACGGTCAGCTCGCGCGAGAGATCCATGCCCTCGAGCGCGTCCTCGCCATGCAGGCCGAGCGACGTCGCGTTCACCACGATCTCGAAGCCGTCGAGCCTGCGCGGCGCCGGCGAGACCGCCTGCCACGCGCCGCCCCGTTCGTCACCGCTGGCCATCGCCCCCGACACCGCCGCCGCGAGCGCTTCGACCCGTTCACGCGTCCGGTTCGCGATCACGACCTGCGCGCGAGCGCCGACGAGGTGGAACGCGCACGCCCGTGCGGCTCCGCCCGCGCCGAGGAGGAGCACGCGTCGCCCCACGACGTCGACGTCCATCTCGCGGAGGGCATCGCCGAAGCCGCCCGCGTCGGTGTTGTCGCCGCGAAGGCCGCCCGCGCGCTTGAACAGCGTGTTCACGGCGCCGATGCGCTGCGCGGTCTCTTCGATCCCGTCCAGCAGCCGGCCGATCCGCTCTTTGTGCGGGATCGTCACGTTGGCGCCGAGGGTGTCGACACCGCGTATCCGCTGTACCGCGGCGGGTAGATCGTCCGCGTCGACCCGCATCAGGTCGTACCGATGCGGCAGCCCCATCGCGGCGAACGCCGCGTTCTGCATCGCCGGCGAGAGCGAATGCGCGACCGGATCGCCGATCAGGTAGACGTCAGCCATTACCTGTTGCCGACCTTGACGCGGTTCGCCTCGTGCTCCTCGAGCGTCCGCGCGAAGAGGTGCTGGCCGCTCGCGTCGCCCTTCGCCACGAAGAAGAGGAAGTCGTGCTCCGCCGGCTTCGCCGCCCCTTCGATCGCCGCGAGGCCGGGGCTCGCGATCGGGGTCGGCGGGAGGCCCGCGACCTTGTACGTGTTGTACGGCGAATCGATCTTCAGGTCCTCGAGGAGCAGCTCGCGCCACGTCCCGAGCGCGTACTGGATCGTGGGGTCGGCATCGAGCTTCATGCCGACCTTCAGGCGGTTCGCGTACACGCCCGCGATCTGCGCGCTCTCCTTGCGGTCGCGCGCCTCGCGCTCGACCACCGATGCGAGCTTCACGAGGTCGTAGACCGTCCGCTTCTGCTCGGCCGCGCCCACGCGCAGCGCCGGCCCGGCCTTCGTCTCGAACGTCTCGAGGAGCGTCGACACGATCTTCTCGGCGGTCGCGTCCTTCCTGAAGAAGTAGGTGTCCGGGAAGAGGAAGCCCTCGAGCGACATCGCGGGGTCAAGGCCGGCGAGCACCGACGACGTGCGCTTCCCGACCACGGCGGTCTGCGTGAACGCCTCCTTGGTGATCTGCGGGAAGACCTTCGAGACCTCCGCCGCGATCTCCGTGAGGCGCCAACCCTCGATGATCCGCAGCGTCGTCTGATCCTCGGGCGCGCGGCGCACGAGCTCCTCAGCGATCTCGCGCGGCGTCATCGCCGCGCTGATGCGATGCATGCCCGCCTGCAGGTCGCTCTCGTGGTCGCCGTCGTACAGCACGACGAGGAGCGCCAGCCGTTCGCGGACGAACCCCTCGGTCTCGAGGTGCCGCGCCACGTCGGCCGCGGTCGAGCCCTTCTCGATCTCGAAGTCGCGCATCGTGCCGTTCGGATCCGCGGCGAGGTCCGTCGCCGCTCCGAGACGGCTCGCGACGAGCGCGCGGATCGGTCCTTGCCGGAGGAGCGTCTCGCGCTCGCTCGCCAGGCTCACGATCGCGTCGCCCACGATCGTCTGGCCCTGCCCGACCATGACGACGACGAGCGCGAGGATGAGCAGCACGAACACGAGGGGTCCCGCCATCGTCCGCCGTGGCGGCGGCGGTCTCCGGTACGCCACCGGAGAGCGCGACGGTGCGGGACGCGGCGGTGGACCGGGCGGCCTCATGCGCGCCTTCGTGCCCGCAGGAAGTCCTCGAGCAGGATCGCGGCGGCGCCGGCGTCCGGGTCGGGCGCCCCCTGGATGGCGGCCTCGGTCGTCGTGAACCGCTCGTCGTGGAGCGCGACGGGCAGCCCGAGCGGAGCGCACGCGTCGGCGAACCGGCGCACGCGCGCGGCCTGCGGACCTTCCTCGCCCCGGAGCGTCAGCGGCAGCCCGATGAGCAGCGCGGACACCTCCTCCCGATGCGCGACGTCACCGATCGCGGCGACGTCGGCCTGCAGGCTACGACGGCGGAGCGTCCGGAGCGGGCGCGCGATCCCGCCGCCCTCATCCCCGACCGCGAGGCCGATGCGGCGGTCGCCGACGTCGAGCGCGAGGTAGCGGCTCAGCGCTCGACCACCACGGTGATCCGGACGTCGAGCAGGGGCAGGAGCGGCCACCACTCCGGGCGCCAATCGAGGCGCTTCAGGCGAAGCCGGTCGCGCTCGAGCTCCTTCTCGACCTCGCTGACGCGTTTGCCGGCGAGCATCCGCGCGGTGCCTGCCGGGTCCACCTTGCGCGCCTGCTGACCGCGCGCGGTCACGTTCCACGTCACGCCGTCCTCGCCGACCTTGAGGCTCGTGACGTCGAAGATCACGCCATTGTCGTCGACGTCGTTGCCCGCGACCGCCGACTCGCGCAGCTTCGCCGCGATGGCCCGGCGCGGCTCCTCTTCCGGCGCGACGTACGCCGTCGCGATGCCGGTGACAGTGACCTCGAACGACTCCTTGCCGACGACGTCGGCGCTCGCCGGCGCGATCTGCATCTGGCCCACGAGGACCCGGGGGATCACCAGCTCGCGCGGGCGAGGCTCGCGGATCCACTTCTGCAGCTGCAGCTCAGCCTCGGCCTTCAGCGCGTCGGGTGCCTTCGCGCGCGCGGCGTCGTAGTCCTCGAGCCGCGCGATGGGGATGCGCTTGATCTCGCCGCCGCTCGCCGGCTCGTTGTTCGTGACGGTGTAGCGGGTCGGGCTCGGGCCGATCGTGATGCGGTTCGCCGCGACGTTCGCGTCGGGCCCGGCGACGGCCGCTTCTACGGGAACGTCGATCTTGCCGATGATCAGCTCGAGGTTCGTGCCCGGGATGATCACGCTGCGCGGGAGCGTGCGCTCCTCGGTCGACAGGAACTGGATCCCGTTCGGCGTCTGGAAGATGGTCCCCTTCGGGATGCGTGTCTCGTCGGTGGTCTTGTTCTGCAGCTGCACCGATCCGCGCGCCCTGCGCTCCTCCGTGCGCGCGCCGGTGAGCGTCCCCGGGATCCGCGCGGTGACCTGCTGCGTCACCGTCTTCAGCTTCACGTCCGCGGTCCCGCCGACGGTCCCGCGCACCGGGAAGTCGAAGGGCCCGATGTCCTCGGCCGCCGCCGCCACGCGGACCGTGGCCTCGGGACCGACGATCGCGGCGAGGATGAGCGCGGCCGCGGCGAGCGCGCCGGCGATCGCGCCGACCCGGCGGAACGACGGCCGCGACGCGGCGACGGTGCTCGGACGCACGGACGCGATCGCCGTCCGGCGCGCGCGGTCGATGCGCTCGGTCGGATCCAGCTCGTGGCGCTCGAGCGCCGCGAGGCTCGAGTAGGCCGGCACGTGCACGGACGCGGCGACGCTGCGCGCGCGGGCGTCCATGGTCACGAGCGAGAGCCGGCGCTGCCCGAGCTCCGATCGGAGCACCTCGAGGAACACGCCGCTGCGCAGGACGGGCGCACCGGGCGCGACCATGAGCGCGATATCGCCGTCCGGGAGTGCCGCGGCGAGGCGCTGGGAAGCATCGAGGACGGTGGCGCGCGCGTCGAGGTCGACGATCGTCCGCGCCACCCTAGATCTCCGCGGCGAACGCGGCCGCGCCGACGGCGACGAGGTCGTCCGCGTGGAGCGGCTCCGACGCGAAGACGCGCGATGCGAGCGCGGGCCGCAGCGGCGACATCTCGACATCGCCACCGCGCTGCTCCGCCAGCGCGTCGCCGAGCGCGCGCGGCAGCGCCACGAGCTCCTCGGGCACGCCGACGAAGTGCCACCGCGAGGGCAGCAGGCCCTCGAGGCCGGTCAGCGGGGACACGACGCACCGCGCCCAGACCGCGGCGTCGCGCTCGACGCGCTCCATGCGCGCGAAGAACGCGTCGCGTCCGAGGCCGAACGCGCGCGTCGCGACGACACGCGACCCCCGGACGACGGCGAATGCCGTGACGTCGGCGCCGAGGCGCAGCACGGCGCCTTCGACGAGGCCGGACGCGGCCATGAGCCGGCCGAGCGCGTACGCGCCGCTCGTCACGGTCCCGCGCCGCTTCGCCGTGTCGAGCGCCCCGCTCGCGGCGCTGCCGACGACGAGCGGCGCGAGCGACACGTCCGTGCGGATCTCGACGTAGCGGCCCTGGAATCCCACGAGCGACGTGAGCGGGCGGCCGTCGAGGGCGAGCCCGGCGACGTCGTCGCGGAGCTGCACCGTCGCGATCCCGCGCAGCGACGCGTCGTTCACGGCGGCCTCGCGCGCGCCGCGCTCCGCCTCCGCGCGCGCCTCCTGCACGGCGCGCGTGACCTCACCCTGGCTCATCGGCTCGTTCAGCGCCTCGCGCTCGAAGGTCGTCGCGACGTGATACGTGCGCACGTCATCGCCATCGATCGCGGCGATGATCCGCGTCGCCTTCTCGCGGGCTTCCGCGACGGAGAGCGCGCTCGCGATCGCGCCGCCGACGGCCTCGCGGTCGACGACCAGACCGCCGCTCATGGTCCCGGGGCGGAGCGGCGCCTGCGACAGGCCGGTGACGCGCATGCCGGCCGCCTCGCGGTGGCCGACGACGACCCGCACCCGATCGGCCCCGAGCTCGACGCCGGCCACGGCCGGACCGCGCTCGGTCTTAGAGCGAAGCTGCGCCACGGCCCCCGTCGATCTGTTCTCGGACGATCCGCCGCCCGGCATCGAGCGCCTCCGACAGCCGTCCGACGTCCTTGCCGCCACCGGTGCCGCTGTGCGGCGGGCCACCGCCGCTGCCGCCCACGATCGACGAGATCTGATTCGCGACGGTCCCGGCGTGCACCGCCTTCGTCAGGTCCTTCGTAACGCCGACCGCGAGCTGGGCGCGGTCGTCGCGCACGCTGCCGAGGATGACGATGCCGGACCCGATCTGGTCGCGCACGCGGTCTGACAGCTCGCGGAGCTGCTTGCCATCGGCCTCGCCGACGTTCGCGACGACGAGGCGTATGCCGTCGAGCGCCTCGGCCTTCGCGACGAGGCCCATCGCGGACGTGTCCATGCTCGCGCGCCGCGCCGAGCCAAGGTCCTTCTCGAGCCGCGCGCGCTGCTCGACGAGCTGCTCCGCGGCGTCGACGACGCGCTCCTCGGGCACGCGCAGGAGCTGGGCGACGCGCGTGGTGCGGTCGCGCACGCCGCGTACCTCGTGCAGCGCCCCGAGGCCGGTGACGGCTTCGATGCGACGGAGCCCCGCGCCGATGGAGCCCTCGCTCGTGATGAGGAACAGACCGATGTCGCCCGTCGAGTGGCAGTGCGTGCCGCCGCACAGCTCGCGGCTCGGCCCCGCTTCGACGACGCGCACCTCGCCGCCGTACTTCTCGTCGAACAGGTGCAGCGCGCCCGACGCGAGCGCGTCCTGCAGCGGCATGACGTGCGCGTGGACCTCGCTGTTGTCGAGGACCAGCCGGTTCACCCCGTCCTCGACCTGCCGCAGCTCCTCGGGTGACACCGCGCGCCCGAACGTGAAGTCGAACCGGAGGTTCGGCGCGTGGACGAGCGAGCCCGCCTGATGGACCTCGTCACCGAGCACGCGGCGAAGCGTGGCATGCAGCAGATGCGTCGCCGTGTGGTTCCGCATCGTGTGCTGCCGGAGCTCCGCGTCGACCTCCGCGTGCGCCGCGGCGCCCATGCGGAGCACGCCGTCGACGACGGTCGCGATCATGACGACCACCTCCGGCGCGGCCGTCTGCGTATCCGCGACCATCGCGCGCCCTTCGCTCGTCGTCACGTGGCCGCGGTCGCCGACCTGCCCACCGCCCTCGGGATAGAACGGCGTGCGGTCGAGGACGATCTCGACCTCACTGCCCTCGGGCGCCTCGTCGACGCGCGCGCCGCCGATGGCGAGCGAGACGATGCGCGCGTCGGTCGCGAGCTCGCCGTACCCGGTGAACACGCTGCGAACGCCCGCGCGCTCGCGGAGGTCCGAATAGAACTGGCCGAAGCGCATGGCGTCCTGCGAGAACTTCGCGCTCGCCCGGCTGCGGGCGCGCTGCTGCTCGAGCAGCTCGCGATAGCGACGCTCGTCGAGCTCGAGCTCGGCCGCGCCAGCGATCTCGCGCGTCATCTCGATCGGGAAGCCGAACGTGTCGTACAGGCGGAACACGGTGTCGCCGTCGATGCCCTTTCGGCCACCGGACCGCGCCGACGCGATCGCCGCGTTCAGCTGGTCGAGGCCGCTCGACAGCGTTTGCTCGAACTTCCGCTCCTCGGCCTCGAGCGTCTCACTGATGCGCTCGCGTCCCTCGGCGAGCTCGTGATAGTGCGCCTGCATCACGCGCGTCGAGAGGACGCCGAGCTGCGCGATGGTCCCGGTCCGGAGGCCGAGCTTGCGCGCGTGGAGCGCGGCGCGGCGGATGATGCGGCGCAGGACGTAGCCGCGGTTCTCGTTCGACGGCTGGATGCCGTCGCCGATGAGGAACGTCGCCGCGCGAGAGTGCTCGGCGACGATGCGGATCGAGCGATCAACGCTCGGGTCGCCGTACCGGACGCCGGCGAGCTGTTCGACCTTCTCGACCAGCGGCTTGAACAGATCGGTGCGGAACGTGTCGCCGGGCACGCCCTGCAGCACCTGCGCGATGCGCTCGAGGCCCGCGCCCGTATCGATGTTCTTCTTGGGGAGCGGCACGAGCGTGCCGTCGGTCTGGCGGTCGTACTGCTGGAACACGTTGTTCCAGATCTCGACGTACCGGCCGCAGTTCTCGCTCGGGTCGCACTGGTGCGGCGGGACGCCAGGCTGCGGACCCTTGTCGATGAAGATCTCGCTGTCCGGACCGCAGAGTCCCGTCGGCCCCGGCGTCCAGAAGTTGAACTCGTCGCCGAGGCGGAAGACGCGCTCCGGCGGCAGCTTGATCTGCTTCGTCCAGATCCCGTACGCCTCGTCGTCGCTCACGTGGACCGTCGCGACGAGGCGGTCGCCGTCGAAGCCGAACGGGCCGGTCAGGAGGTCCCAGCTCCACTGGAGCGAGTCGGACTTCCAGTAGTCGCCGATCGAGAAGTTCCCGAGCATCTCCCAGAACGTCTGGTGGTAGGCATCCCGGCCGACGTCGTCGATGTCGCTCGTGCGCAGGACCTTCTGCACCGTGACGATGCGCTTGGCCGGTGGCTGCTTCTTCCCGGTGAAGTACGGCACGAGCGGCTGCATGCCCGCGCTCGTGAAGAGGACGCTCGGGTCGTCCTTCAGGACGAGCGGCGCGCTGGGCAGGCGGACGTGCCCCCTCTTCTCGAAGAAGGAGAAGAACGCCTCGCGGATCGCGCTGCTGTCCATTCCGATGAATGATGAGGCACATGCCGCCCGCGGTCGTGCCGCTCCTTCTCGTCGCGATCGGTGTCCCGGCCGCGTTGCGCGCCGCCGTCGGCCGTCCGCGTGCGCTCGGGACCGCGTGGCTGGCCGCCGTCGCCGCCGTCACGGCCGCGCAGGTGGTCGGCGAGCTCACCGGGACGCGCATCGGCGTCCTCGGCGACGCGCAGCTCCTGTTCGCGGCGATCGCCGCGGCGGTCAGCTCCGCCCTGCTGGCGATCGCGGAGCGGGCATCGCGAGGACGGTGAGCGCTCCGGATGCCCGCGCGGTCTCGGCGGAGAGCTCGCCCGCAGGCATGCGCGCGAGCGCGGCGAACGCGAACAGCGGCAGCAGGAAGAAGTAGGAGAAGAGGCTCCGCCAGGCGAAGAAGAGCGGCACCATCGCGAGCACGACGCCGAGCTCCGGGCTCGTCCGGCGCGATCGCCACGCAACGATCAGGACGGTGACCGCGGCGATCCCTTCCAGCGCGAGGTAGACCGTCGGTGGGAAGAGCGGCAGGACCCCGTTCGTCGACAGGAACACGATGCCCGCGCCGCGCGGGAACATCGGCTCCGAGACGGGCGTGAGGATCCCGCGGATCCACGCCTGCGCGTTCCACGCCACGAACGGCGCATTGACCGCGACGAAGAC
The DNA here is from genome assembly GCA_036395035.1 of Candidatus Limnocylindria bacterium. GTDB lineage: Bacteria > Chloroflexota > Limnocylindria > P2-11E > P2-11E > JACPOT01. The sequence continues at coordinate 25,131 of DASWDY010000018.1, read as the reverse complement.
GGCGCCGGCGACCGCGGCGCGCCGCGTCGCCTCGCGCCAGCCGTCCCGGGTCGCGACCTGGATGAGGTAGAAGACCGCGAACGGCCACGCGAGCTGCTTCACGGACGCCGCGACGCCGAGCGCGACCGCGCTCCACCGCCGCTCGCGCCACAGCCACGCCGCGACGAGCGGCAGCGCATAGAGGAGGTCGGCGCTGCCGCCGACGGTGAAGGCGGTGAGCGAGACCGCGGCCAGGAGGCCGGTGATGAGGAACGGGCGCGACCCCGCGGGCGCGCGCATGACGACGAGCGCCATCGCGGCGAGGAGGCAGAGCACGTAGAGCGTGTTCGTGTCCCAGCCGAGGACGACCCACGGGACGAGGAGGACGAATGAGAGCGCCGGATACGAGAGCCGCCACTCGAACGGGAAGTCCGGGGGCACGATCGAGATGACGCAGCCCAGGCACTGCGACGACCAGCGCGCGGCCGCGGTCCACGCCGCGTCCATCCGCTCCTCGGTGGGGTAGATCTCGATGTCGGCGAACGGGCCGACGCGCAGCGGTGTCGTCCGATCCGGGCCGAGGCCGCGCGCGCCGTAACAGTTGAGCAGCCCGAACTCCTCGTACGGGTCGGCGCGACCGAGCAGCATCTGCGCGGCGCACTCGTTCAGCGCGATGGCGTCGTTGTGGAACGGCGTCGGGTCGTGGATCGGCGGGTACGGGATCCCGCGCAGCCACGCGAGGCCGACGAGCGCCGTCACCGAGACGAACAGGAACGTCGCGCGCATGGCGACCGCGAGCGTGGGCGATCCGCCCGTCAGGGCGTCCCCGCGCCCCGTGCCCGTGACCGCCATCGCGAGGAGCACGAGCGCGGCCGCGACGGCCAGCGTCGTGAAGAGCGCGCCCGCCGCCGACGGGCGCAGCTGCACCGCAGCGTTCACGGATCCCGCCTCGTACAGCGCCGCTCCGGCGACGGCGACGGCCGCGACGCGAAGGAGAAGCCTTATCTCACCTTTCTATCAGCGCGTGGGTGACGGCGAGGCGGTCCGCGTCGGGGTCGGTCCGACCGTGGTGGGCGGCGGTGTCGGCGACGCGGTCGCCGGCGCCTGCGTCGGCGGGGCCGGCGCGGGTTGCTGCGGCGCGGGGACGATCCCCTGGCGCAGCTGCTGGATCGTCGCGACGACCGGCGAGTCCGGACGGAGATCCTCGACGAAGAGGATCTGCGCCTTCGAGACCCTCATGTCGCGCTTCGGACCGTGGATCTCGCCACCGAGCCGCTGCAGGCTGAGCTGCGTCTGGACCGGGACGCGCGGATCGGACGGCTGCAACTGCGTCGCGAGCACGTAGTAGACCTCGCGCAGCCGCGCGTAGTCGCCCGGGGCGGCGTAGAAGTGCCCGAAGTATGCCTGCCCGTTCGTGAGGAAGACCCCAGACCACTGATCGTCGCTCGGTCCGAACGGCGGCAAGCCCTCGTTCCACGCGTACGCGGTCGTCCCCAGCCCGAGGGCCAGGAGCGCCGCGAGGATGACCAGCAGCACGCGGCGGAGGCCCTCCCTCAGCTCGATATCCACGTCGCTCTCTCCTTCTCCATCGACCCGTTATGGACCGGTCGGCCGCGGGCTGGGCGTCGCCCCGCTCCCGGTCAGCTCGCGAGTAGCGCGATCCGCGATCTGCCCGAGCAGCGCGTCGGCCCGTCGGACGACGTTGAAGAGCTGGGGCGCCAAGAGCACGCCCGGCTCTGCCCCGAGGTCGGCTCGGTCGAGCTCACGTTCCGTGCTCACCACGTAGGGCTCGATCTGCGCGCCCTTGAGACCGATGAGGCCCGCGACCGTGGCGATGGCCTCGCGCCGGACCGCGCTGAGGTCGTCCTTGGCCTTGCGCTCGATGGCCGCCGCCTGAGCCTCAGTGATGGCGAGCTTCAGCTGTCGGACCTGGCTCAGCTGTCCGAGAGCGCGGGCGTGACCGCGCTGGACCGCACGCTGGGTCGCGATCACCTGGGCATCGACGAGCTCGCGGCCGGCGACGGTCCGCGGCGTCAGCTCCTCGCCGGCTGCCGGCAGCAGCGCGGGTACGGCGGTCGCGATGATCGCGAGCACGCTGCCACCGAGCAACAGGCCCCTGACCGAGACGCGCAAGGCCATCGTCAGCGTGCCCCTTGCAGCACGCGCTCGACCGCGATCGCCCTGCGTACCGCCGACGAGACCGACAGCGGCTCGATGGCGAGGATCTTGTCGCGGCGGAGCGACATCCCGTCCGTCGGCTGATGCAGCTCACCGCCTCGGCGCTGCAGCCCGAGCGGCAGGTTCATCGAGCTCCCGCGGGCGTCCTGGAAGTAATACACGTCGTTCACCTGCACGGTGTCGGACCACGGCACCTCGGTGACATGCCCGAAGTACGCCTGGCCGTCGAGAAGGAGGACGGCGCTCATGCGCTCGACGCTCCACGCGGATGGCGGAGGGACGATGAGCGCGAGGAGCGCACCCGCGAGCAGCGGGATCCCGATCCACTGCGCCAGCCAGCGGCGATCCAGCTGGAGCCTCACGGCCGGTCCTTCGCGATGAACTGCGCGACCGCCGAGCCCGCAGAGAGATCCTCGACGAAGAGCAAGGAAGTGCGCGGCACGAGCATCTCGGGCAGCGGGGCATGGAGCTCGTCGCCTCTCCGTACGATGCGCGACTCGGCGGGCTTGGTCGCGTCGCTCGGATCACCCGTCTGCTGGATGTAGTAGGGCGACACGATCTTCACGTATGGCCCGATGCGGTCGTAGTAACGGCCGAAGAAGACCTGGCCGTTCGAGAGGAACACGGCCTGGTACGTCGCGTGCCCGATGGAGGGCAGCGTCAGGTCCCACCAGCGGACGAACGAGAAGGACCCCGCGAGAAGGAGCGCCGCCAGCACAAGGGACGCCCCCACACGCACGAGGCGTCGCGCCGCATCCCGCATCTCTACGACCTTTCGGCGGACTAGTTGACGAGGGTGATCACGACGCCGGCGCTCGCCGCGGCACCCGCCGTGCCGCCGCTGCCCGCGGCGCCCGCGCTGGCCGTCGGAGAGGCGCCCGAGTAGCTGCCGTACACGACCACGACCGCGCCGCCGCCGCCACCGCCGCCGCCGCCGCCAGTGTTGAAGCCGTTGCCGCCGCTGCCCCCGTTGGCGCTGATGGTTCCGCTGCCGCCGACGCTGATCGAGCTCGCCGCGAGGAAGAGGACACCGCCGCCCGCGCCGCCGCCTCCGCCAACGTTCGCCGCGCTCGCCGAACCGCCGCCTCCGCCACCGGCGCCGCCGTTGATCTGATTGAAGCCGGCGATGCCTGTCAACGCGAGCGCTACGTTCCGCAGCGAGCCAGTGACCGGCGTCGGTGCGGTCACCGTGCCACCCGCGCCACCCGCCTTCACCGTCCCCGTCGAGGCGGAGCCCGTTCCACCCGCGCCGCCCTGCGACATCGTCGCCGCCGTGCCCGCCTGGCCAGCGTTGTTGCTGACCGCGTTGCCGCCGCTATTGCCCTTGCCCATCGTCCCGGCCGCGGGGGCGGTGCCGCCCGTCCCGGCCGCGCCCGACGCCGCATTGGTGCCGTTCGGTCCGTCCGCGCTGATCGCGCCGTTCACCGTCGCCGTGCCCTTGACGAAGACGCGGAAGTTGCCGGTGCTGAGCGTGACGCCGCTGTTGACGGTGAGGCTGTTGTAGAACATGTCGCGCGCCAGCGTGGTGTTCCCGCTGATCGTCACGTCACCGTCGCTGCCATCGCCGAAGATCGCCGTGCCGCTGCGCGTGTCCGTCGCCCATGTGGGCACGCCGCCCGAGAGGGTCAGCACCTGACCGTTGGTCCCACTGCTGTTGGCGACCGAGCTGAGGACGCCGCTCGCGTCGTTGGTCACCAGTCCGGCGCTGCTGAGGCCGCTGAACGTGATCGTCCCCGACGACGTGAGCGCAGTGAGGCCGGAGAGCGCTCCCGTGATCGTGCTGTTGCCGGTGATGGCGGCGCCGCCGGACGAGATGAGAAGGCCACCCGCGCCAGTGATCTTGCCCGCCTGGTCGACCGAGAACTTCGACGTGCCGTTGACGCCGTAGTCCACGAAGGTACCCGTGTATCCGGTCGCCGCGTTGATCGAGATCCCGGTCCCGGCAGTGCCGAGGACGAAGGAGAGCGCCTTCCCCGTGGTCAGTGCGGTCGCGCTGATGCCGAGCACGGTCCCGGTCGTCGCGGCATTCGCGTTCAGCTGCATGAGGCCGCTGCCGGTGTAGATGCCCGAGGCATTGACGCCGAGTACCTGGCCCACCGTCTGACCGCTCGACAGGCCCAGAAGGACGGACCCGCTGTTCGACGCCGCGCCGCCGCTGAGGTTCACGACGGTGCCGGTGAAGCCGCCGCCGGTCTGGACGTCGATCGCCTTGCCGCCCGTCAGCGAGCTCGCGGTGATCCCGAGGACCGTGCCGCTGGTCTGCGACGCGGTGAGGGAGACGAGCGTGCCCGTGAACGCGCTCGTGCTCGAGGCCGAGAAGGTCTTGTCCGCCGCCAGCGTCGTGCTGCCGTTCAAGGACACCGCGCCGGTGCCGGTCGAGAACGTCCCCGCGCCCGACTGCGTGAAGCTCTTGCCTGAGGCGAGGGTCGTGTCGCCGTTCAAGGACACCGTGCCGGTGCCGGTCGAGAACGTGCCGGGGCCGCTCTGGGCGAAGTTGCCCGCGGTCTGGCTGATGTTCCCGCCGAACGTGGAGGTCCCCGTGCCGACGGTGAACGGGTTGCTGCCGGTCACGCTCGTCGCGCCGTTCAGGCTGACCGCGCCGGTGCCGGTCGCGAGCGTCGCGCTGCCGGTCTGCGTGAAGTTACCGGCAGTCGTGATCGCGCCGGTCTGGTCGATCGTCAGCTTCGAGGTGCCGCTCTGGCGCAAGTCGACGAAGTTCCCCGTGTAGCCCGCGCCGCTCGTGTCCAGGTAGATCCCGGTGCCGCCGCCCGACGAGCTCCCGAGCATGACGTTGATGGCGCGCCCGCTGTTCGCGCTCAGCAGGCCCGTGCCGCTGACGCTCAGGATCTGGCCACCGATCGCGGGGGTGGAGAACGACGCGAGGCTCGTGCTGCCCGTGGGGCTGACCGCCGCTGACGAGCTCGACACGTTGAGGATCGTGCCGGTGTACGCGCCGGCGTTGATGTTCACCGCGCTCGCGCCCGTGTAGAGCGCGTTCAGCTGCACGTCGATGGCCTTGCCCGTCGTAAGCCCGAGCCCACTGATGCCGAGGATGGTGCCAGCCGTCGTGCTATCGGCGGTGAGCTTGAAGAGCGTGCCCGTGAAGTTGCCGGTGCTCGAGATGCCCGCGGCGGTGCCGGAGAACGCGGTGTTGTTGGCGTACGAGAGGCTGCTGCCCGCGATCGTCGTGCCTCCGCTGGCCTGACCGACGGTGGTCGTCCCGCTGCCGGTCGACGCGAACGTCGCGTTGTTGTTGCCGGCACCCGCCTGGAGCGTGAGCGCGCCGTTCCCCGTCACGTTCCCGGTGACGTTGCCCGTCACATCCCCGGTCACGTTGCCGGTGAGGTTCCCGGTGACGCCGCCGCTGGCGGTGATCGGGCGGCTCGCGATGAGCGCGCCGGTGCTGTCGAAGTACGCCTGCCGCGTCGGCGTCGCCGTGGAGTCGAACACCTCGAGGACGTTCGCGGCGGTCCCAGTCGTGCCCTTCACCGTGAGGCCGACCACGTTGTTGGCGGTGGGCGCGATCGTGTTCACGCTTGTCGCGCTCGGGTTCGTCACAAGGCATGTGCTGCACGCGCCAGACACGGTCCACGTCAGGTTCCCGCTCCCGTCGTTGGTGAGCGCGCCGGCGGCGTTCGCCGGGATCGTGTTGCCGTTCAGCTTGACGACGCTCGTCGCGCCCTGCGTGCCGGTCACGTCGCCCGCGAGCGAGCCGGTGAAGCTCGCCGCGCTCCCGCTCACGTTCCCCGTCACGTTGCCGGTCAGTGGCCCCGAGAAGCCGCCCGCGGTGACCGTGCCGCTGGCGCCGATGGTGGTCACACCGGAGAGCGCGCCGCTGCTGATGACGAGGCCGTTGATGGTGTTGGCCGTCGTGGGCGCGCTGATGGCGCCGCTGGTGGTGAGGCCGCTCAGCGTGCCGACGCTGGTGAGCGAGGATCCGGTCACGTTGCTGGCCAGCGTCGAGCCGGTGAGCGTGCCCGCGGCGGCGGGGACGGTGATATTCGCGGTGCCGTCGAAGCTGACGCCGTTGATGGTGCGCGCCGTGGCCAGGGCGGTGGCCGTGGCGGCGTTGCCGGCGATGTTCCCGCTCACTTTGGATCCGGCGATCGACGTGATCCACGACGGATCCGCGTACGACCCGCTCGTGTACACGCCGTTCGTGACCGTCCCAGCGTTCCCGCTGATGTCGCCGACGATCGTGGAGCTGAACGTCTTCGTGCCGCCGATCGTCTGCGCGCCGGTGAGGAACACGACCGTCCCGCTGTCCACCTTGAGCTCGGTCTTTCCGCCGGCGTCCGTCGCGACGAGCCCGCTGCCGCTCGGCAGGTTGATCGTGCTGCGCGCGGTCACCGCCGTGCCGTTGTTCTCGACTGAGGTGTAGCCGGACGCGGCGGTGCTCGACGCCCACACGAGCTGGCCAGTGCCATCGTTCTGTAGGAGCTGGTTCGCGCTGCCCTGCGCCGTTGGAAGGGTCAACGAGTACGAAGACCCGTTCGGGCTGCTCGCGATCTTCACCGTGTTCGCGTTCGTGGTGTTCCCGAACCACGCGTCGATGAGCGTCTTGTCGTGCAGCGTCTGAGCGCCGGTCAGCGTCGCGTAGACGCTCGTGTCCGGCGCGGGACCGGTCGGGCCGGCGGGACCGGCTGGGCCAGCAGGGCCGACGGCACCGGTAGGACCAACTGGACCGGCGGGTCCGGTCGCGCCAGCAGGGCCGGCAGCACCGGTCGGACCCGTCGGACCCGCGGGACCGGCTGCACCAGCGGGCCCCGTCGTGCCGGCGGGACCGGCGGCACCGACCGCGCCAGCAGCTCCCGCGGGACCCGCGGCGCCGGAGGCGCCCGCGACGCCAGCCGGACCGGCCGCGCCCGCGGGACCCGGTGCACCTGGGTCACCCTTCGGACCGGAAGGGCCCGGCGGTCCCTGCGGCCCCGTGAACTGCGCGGCGACGGGCGAGCTGGGGGGCGACGGGACCACCGGCGTAGGCGCGGCTCGCGCATCCGCGTCGGAGAGCGCTTGCATCCCTGTGGCGGACATCGCGACAGCGCCTTTCGCGGCACCACCCTCGACGGGGCGCTTCTCGACGGCCTGGATCGTCTGACCGCCCTTCATCCGCATCTCCCAGCCGATCGCGATCTCGGTCGCGCTCGGGTCGTTCGGCCACACGACCGACGTCAGCTGGCCCGCGAGCGGCTCCGGCATCGTGATGACGACCCTCCCCGCGACCTGCTCGACGCTCGAGCCCGGGATGATCCGCACGGGCTGCCCGTCCTTCACACCCGCGACGCGACCGTCCGGATCACGGAACAGCGCCGTGCCGGTCGCGTCCAGCGACACGCGCACGAGATCGTCCGCCACCGGCGTGCTCGCCGGCGTCGCGGCCCGACCGCCGCCAAGGACCGTCCGCATGCCGAGAGCGACCGCGACGACGTTGTTCGCCGAGCTGGCCGCGACGACGCCCTCCGTCGTCACGACCCACGTCTGACCTCTCTCGGCCTTCACCCAGAACGCCGTGCCCTTCGCGGACGCCGCACCCTCGGCCGTCAGGATCTCGTAGCGCGCTTCCGCTCCGAGCTTCGATGCGATCGCGTGCCAGCTCTCGCCGCGGTCCTGCCGCAGCACGACGACGATCTGGCCATCGGCCGTCGAGCGCAGCGCGAGGATCGACAGCTCGCTCTCGCCTCCGAGGGTCGCCGTGGAACCGTCGAAGAACGTCAGCGCGGCGCTGGCGTCCGCGCCGGTGCGGATCGCGTCCCCGCTTCGAAGGACATCGCCGCTCTGCACCATCACGAACGGGGACTCCCCGTGGCGCATGCTCACCGGTCCGCGGAAGACCGTGAGGTTCGATGACGCTTCGAACGCGACCACGCTCGGGCCCTGCTGCTCGGGCGGTGCGAGGAGATAAACGACGCCGCTGGATGCGGCGACGAACGCGATGAGCGTCGCCACGAGCGCCACGGCGCGGAACCTCCAGCTCACCGGACCGCCGACGAGCCGGGCCCTCACGAGGCTCGTCAGGCGCGACATCGGCGCTCTCCTCGCTTTCGCGACCGTGCGGATCGCGGTGACGAACTGGAGCGCGGAGCGGCCGAGGCCCACCGTGTCATCCGCGATGCTCGCGCACGCGCGGTCGGCCGCGGTCTGCGCATGCGTGATGAGGACGAGACCGATGCGCGGGTAGCGCTTCGCGATCGTCAGCAGCGCATCGACGCCATCGTAGTCGGGGAGCGATTCGTCGATGAGCAGTACATCGGGACGCTCGCGCGCCACGAGGTCCATCGCGGACGCGCCGTCCTCCGCGAGACCGACGAGCTCGATGTCGTCGACGGAGCTGAGCGAACGCTGGATCGCCTGACGGACCATCCGCTGGCCGAACGCGAGCGCGACGCGGACGCGCAGAGTCCGCTCCTCCGGGACCCGAGCATGCACGCGGTCAGTCTGCCGACCGCTGAGGCGGGGGGGGATCACGCAGGTGCTAGCGCGATCTCAGTAGCCGACTACTCGATCGCGACGATGCGGCCGGTCAGCGCCGTCGGATCGTGGGCCTCAGGCCCGGCTTCAGGCGCGACCCGCGGTACCCGGCCGAAGGCCCGGGCGATCTGTCCCACCGCAGGGAGTGACGCTGCAAGCACCGTGACAGGAGCGACACTTTCGCATCACAAGTTCGTAACGGTCCCGAGCGTTCTCTCGGCCGTCGAGCGAACGAGAGAGCGGTGAGGGGGCACTGCCACGCGACCACGGGATGAAACCGCGCCTCCTCCTTACGCGGTGAGCGCCTCGCTGACCGTACCGCCGCCGACCACCTCATCGCCGTCATAGAGGACGGCGGCCTGCCCCGGCGCGACGAGCGCCGGCTCGGCGAGGCGCAGCATGGCGCGGTCGCCGTCCATCTCCACCTCGCACCGGATCGGATCGCCGCGGTAGCGGAGCGCGACCGTCGTCTCGAACGACGTAGCCGGCGGCGCGTCCGCCGTGAACCGGACGTCGCGCAGGCTGTACGTGCGCGTCGCGACCTCGTCGCGCGTCCCGACGACGGCGGTGTTGCGATCGAGCTCGAGGCGCAGCACGTAGAGCCGCTCGCCCGTCGCGACACCGACGCCGCGGCGCTGTCCCACGGTGAGCGCAGCGATCCCGTCGTGGCGCCCGACGACGGTCCCGTCCGTGCGCTCGACCGGTCCGGACGTGAACGCCTCCGGCACCCGCGCCCGCACGAGGTCGCGGTGATCGGTGGGCACGAAGCAGATATCCATGCTCTCGGCCTTCGTCGCGTTCGGCAGGCCGTACTTCGCGGCCAGCGCGCGCGTCTCGTCCTTGCCGCTGAGCTCGCCGATCGGGAAGAGCGTCCGCCCCAGCTCGCGCTGGCCGAGCATGTACAGCGCGTACGACTGGTCCTTCGCCGCGTCGCGCCCGCGCAGCAGGCGGTAGCGGCCGCCGTCGCTCACGACGCGCGCGTAATGGCCCGTCGCGAGCGCGGTGCCGCCGAACTTCGCGATGACGTCGCGCATGAGCGCCTCGAACTTCACGTGGGCATTGCATGCGACGCACGGGTTCGGCGTCTCGCCGCTCGCGTACGAGCGCACGAAGCGGTCGACGACGCTGCGGCCGAACACGTCCGCGTAGTCGAGCGCGTAGAAGGGGATCCCGAGGTGCGCCGCGGCGCGGCGCGCCTCCTCCCCCGCCTCGTCCGTGCCGCAGCAGCGCGGCGCGTCGGTGGCGACGGCCTCGCGTGAGAGCCGCATCCACACGCCGACGACGTCGTAGCCGCGGTCCTGCAGCAGCGCGGCCGCGAGCGAGCTGTCGACGCCGCCGCTCATCGCTACGAACACGCGCTCGCTCATGTCGCTCCCACCCGCGCGTCCACCAGCGCGGCGCGCAGCGCACCGACCGCCATGAGCGCGCAGCCTTCCTTTCGCGCGGGAAGCCCGCCGAGCGAATCGATCACGTCGGCCGGCCCGATCGCGCGCGCCTCGTCGATCGTGCGCCCGGTGGCGAGCTCCGTGAGCGCCGACGCCGAGGCGATCGCCGCGACACAGCCGAACGTGCGGAAGCGCGTCTCCTCGATGCGACCATCGCGGACCTTCAGGGTGATCGTGGTGCGATCGCCACAGGACGGGTTCGTGTCCGAGCCCTTCCCGTCAGCGTCCTGCACACCGCCGACGTTGCGCGGGTTCGTGAAGTGGTCGACCGCCGCCGGACCGTAGAGATCGTCCGCGGCGCCGAAGCGCTCGACGCTCATCTCGCGGCGATAGGCTCCTGCGAGACCGAGCGGATCCGCTCGACGACGCCCGGCAGGACCTCCAGGAGCCGATCGACACCCGCGTCCGTGGTGTCGCGGCCGACCGTGACCCGGAGCGACCCCTGCGCGACGTCGCGGTCGAGCCCGATCGCGGTCAGCACGTGCGAGGGCTCCGTGTCGCCCGACGTGCACGCGGACCCGCTCGACACCGAGATGCCCTCGAGGTCGAGAGCGACGATGAGCGACTCGCCCTGCGTGCCGGGGAAACAGAACGAGGCGTTGTTCGGCAGACGTCGCGTCGGGTGGCCCGTAAGGACGGCGCCCGGGACGCGCGCGCGGATCCCCTCGATGATCCGGTCGCGCAGCGCGGTGAGGCGTCGCGCGTCCTCGTCGCGGCGCGCCGCCGCGATCCGCATGGCGACGCCGAGCGCGACGATGCCCGCCACGTTCTCCGTCCCCGTGCGGCGGCCCTTCTCCTGACCACCGCCGGTCTGCATCGTCGCGATGCGCGTTCCCGTGCGGACGTAGAGGGCGCCGACGCCCTTCGGTCCGTAGAACTTGTGCGCGTTGATCGAGACGAGGTCGACGGGGAGCGCGCGCACGTCGAAGGGCAGCACGCCGACCGTCTGCACGGCGTCGGTGTGGAACGCGACGCCACGCTCGCGGCAGATCCGTCCGATGGCCTCGATGGGCTCGATCGTCCCGATCTCGTTGTTCGCGTGCATGATCGAGACGAGCGCGGTGCGATCGTCGATCGCGCGCTCGACATCGGCCGGGTCGACGAGGCCATCGCGATCGACCGGCACCCGCGCGACCCGCACGTGCGCGTATCGCTCGAGGTCCTCCGCCGTGTCGAGCACGGCGTGGTGCTCGATCGTGCTCACCACGAGACCGTCCGCCTCACCGCGTCGCGCCTTCAGCACCCCCCGGAGCGCGAGGTTGTCGGCCTCCGTGCCACCGCTGGTGAAGACGATCTCGCTCGGCTGGGCGCCGATCGCGGCCGCGACCTCCTCGCGCGCGCGGTCGACCAGCGCCCGCGCCTGCCGGCCCTCGGCGTAGATGCTCGAGGGGTTGCCCGGGATCCCGGTCAGGACACGCGCCATGGCTTCGGCGACCTCGGGGTCCACCGGTGTCGTCGCGGCGTGGTCGAGATAGACGCGATCCATCGAAGAAAGTGTAGGAGCCGACGCTCGCTACGAGCCGGTGCCGCCGTGGAAATGAACAGGCCCCGGCTCGCGCCGGGGCCTGCATCGATCGTCGCTCGCGAAGGCTACTGAGCGGGGATGGCGGGTGCCCAGATGAGCGTCGGGCCCGTGCCCGCGGTCGAGCTCGTCGCGTAGAGGCCGCCCCTCGAGGTCGCGGAGAGGATGTCCACCGCGGTGACGATGCCGTCGCCGCCGTTCGGGCAGCCGTCGCCGACGCTCGGGACCGCGTCCCCGGAGCTGGTGACGGTCAGCGCGCCGAAGCCGGTCAGCTTGAACCCGGTCACATTGCCTTGCGGGTTCTTGCGGGTGACGCTGGCGAGGTCATAGGCCACGGTGTCGTTGACGGACCGCGTGTTCGTGACCGCGTGATGGATCGTCTGGATCTTGTTCACGGTGTCCCACTCGCACGTGACGCCGTAGTCGGCCGCGTCCGTCTGGACGTACGAGAACGTCACGCTCCCGGCCGCCGACTGCAGCTTGGCGTTGTTCCAGCCCCACGGGATCTGGATGTCGCCCTTGCCGACGAAGCCCGTCCCCGTTGCCGGGTCGAACGTCACGGTCGCGAGCGCCGGCTGCGCTGTGATCGCGAGGAGCAAGACCGCGAGGATCGCTGTCGCCTTGATGCGCATTCGATGGACCCCTCTTCTTTGTGATCCCACCTGATGCCGCCCCGTTCGGGACGGCGGTCGCTGACGAGAACGCTAGACACCAGCGCCGTACAGGTCCGTTACGGAACCGGTGTCCCCACGGTCTCAGGCGAGGCGCGGCCGTGACAGATCGCGCCAGAGCGTGTCGTACGACGCATTCATCGCCGAGCGCATCCCTGTTCGGGACGCGCGCCGGGTCGCTAGAGGAGCTTCGAGAGCGAGATGAGCGTGGCGGCCTGCGCGCTCGTGAACGCGCGACCCACCTGCGCCTGGACCTCGTTCTGATACGACGCGATCGCGTTCCCCTTGGCGATCTCGGAACCCCTGCTATCGGCCATCGCCGCGGCGCTCAGCTGCGCGCAGAGCGACTCGCCGACGGTGGCGCTCGTCGAGAACGACCCTGTCAGCGCACACACGCCGCTGTACGTGACCGTCACCGTGAACGACGTGCTCGCGCTCGTCGTGTTGCCGGCGAGGTCGGTCGCGGTGGCGGTACGCGTGACGACCGTCGGGTTCGCGGTCACGAACGAGTACGCGGGCGCGCTCGCGACGGCGGGACACGTGGTGGTCGCGACACCGGATAGGGCGTCGGTCGCGGCGCACGTGATCGCGACGGTGTGGTCGACCTCGTACGCGCTCGCGTTGCCGGAGAACGCGATCGTCGGCTCGGTCCGATCGATGTTCACGCCCGCGACCGTCGCGGTCGACGCGTTGCCGGCACGGTCGGTCGCGCCGCGGCTGACGCTGAGGCCGGCTCCCTCGTCGACGATCACCGCCGTCGCGCCGCAGCTCTCGACGCCCGACAGCGCGTCGGCGCACGCGAACGTGACGACGACATCGTCGTTGCTCCAGCCGTTCACGTTCGCGGCGGTCGGCGTTCCGACGATGGTCGGCGCGGTGCGATCGATGTCGATCCCCGAGACCACCGCGCTCGCGGTGTTGCCCGCGGGGTCCCGGGCGGATCCGCTCGCGCTCTGCGCCGCGCCTTCGGCCGAGAGCACCACGGGCGCCGAGCACGATGCCAGGCCCGAGAGGGCGTCGGCGCAGCTGAACGTCACGGTGACGTCACCACTGCTCCAGCCGTTCGTGTTCGCGGGCGTCCGCGAGGCGGCGATCGTCGGGGCCGTGCGGTCGATGTTGATCCCCGCCACGGCGGCCGTGGCGGTGTTGCCAGCGCGGTCCTGCGCGGTCCCCGTCGCGCTCTGGCCGACCCCTTCGGCTTCGAGGGTCACGCTCGGCGAGCACACGACGGATCAGGAGCCACCTCCGGGCGGCTCCTCCCCGCGGACCTTGAACATGACCCCGACGCCTGGCACGGTCTGGAGGAGCCGAGGATCCGCCGCATCGTCACCGAGCTTGCGCCGCAGACGATGGACCGTCACGCGAACGACGTCGCTGCCGCTCGGATCGTCGTGGCCCCAGACCCGCTTCAGCAGCGCGCGCGTTCGCACGACGGAGCCCGCTTCCCGCATCAGCGCGTTGAGGAGCCGGAACTCCGTGACGGTGAGATCGACCGGACGGCCGTCGACATGGACGGAATGCTCGGCGACGCTCAGGTGGACCGGCCCGATCCGCATCTCGCGCGGGCCGGCCCCGTGCTCCGGGACGTCCTGGCCCAAGCGCCGCAAGTGCGCGCGCACGCGCGCCACCAGCTCGCGATGGCTGAACGGCTTCGTGACGTAGTCGTCGGCCCCGAGCTCGAGGCCCTTGATCTTGTCGTCCTCGGAGTCGAGCGCCGTCAGCATGACGATCGGGACGCGTATGGCGCTGCGCCGCAGCTCCTGGAGCAGGTCCAGCCCGTTCCACGCGCCGAGGTTGATGTCGAGGATGACGATGTCCGGATGCTCGCTGTCGTAGAGCCGCAACGCGGCCGGCGAGGTATTCGCGACGAGCGGCGTGAACCCCGCGCGGCGGAACGCGAACTCGAGCAGCGACGTGAGCTCGCGGTCGTCGTCGACGAGCAGGATCTTCGCGGTCATGTCGCCTCCGGCAGCGTGAACCACACGCTCGTTCCCCGCCCCGGTTCGCTGTCGATCCCGATGTGGCCACCATGCGCCTCGACGATCCCCTTCGCGATCGCGAGACCGAGCCCGATCCCCGGACCTTCGACGCGCGGACGGTAGAAGCGCTCGAAGAGCAGCCGCTGCTCCTCCTTCGGGATGCCGGGACCCCGGTCGTCGACCGCGAGGCGGACGTGACCGGCCTCGCGCTGCCCGTGCAGCCGGATCGGGGTGCCGGTGGGGCCGTACCGTGACGCGTTGCCGAGCAGATTCGTGAGGACCTGTCGCGCATACCGTCGGTCGGCGCGCACGATGATCCCGTCGGGCATCTCGACGTCGACCCGCTGCCCTCGCTCGAGGATGAGCAGCTCGACCGAGTCCATCGCGTCGCTCACGATCCGCTGGAGCTCCACTGGCTGCGGGTCCACATGGAAGCGGCCCGCCTGGATGCTGCCCGCGCTGAGGAGGTCCTCCATCAGGGTGCGCAGGCGGCCGGCCGTGCGCTGCGCGGAGCCGGTGATCTTCGCGAACTCGTCGGCTGGCAGGTCGGCGTAGCCCTCACCGAGGATGTCGAGCGCGTTCTCGAGCACGGCGAGCGGCGCGCGCAGCTCGTGCGCGACGCTGTACAGGAGCTGCTCGCGCATCGCGTTCAGGGCGAGGTGATGCTCGCGCTCGCGCCGCGTGCGCACGAGCAGGACCGCGAGGGCGTTGAAGATGACGAGACGGGTGAAGCCGTTCCACGCCGAGACGCCGACCGCGAGGTCGCGCGACGCGGCGATGTCGGCGGCGACCCAGATGAGCGCCGCCGCCGTGGCGGCGATCGACGCGTGCGGCTGGCCGAGACGCCAGCCCGCGACAGCGATCGGGACGAGGTAGAAGAGCGAGAAGCCGATGTTGGGCCCCGTCACGTAGTCGATGAGGCCGATCGCGACGGTCGACATGAGCACGACCGCGATCGCGATCTCTCGGCTCATCCCGCGATCACGCTAACGCCTCGCGTCAGCGCTGCGGCTTCCCCACCACGCGGAGGCCCAGCTCCTCGAGCTCGGGACCCGTGATCGGCGCGGGGGCGTCGAGCAGCGGGTCGTAGCCCGTCTGCGTCTTCGGGAACGCCTGCAGCTCGCGGATGTTCTCGGTGCCCGCGAGCGTCATGCAGATCCGCTCGATGCCGCCCGCGAACCCACCTTCCGGCGGCGCGCCGTACTCGAGGGCATCGAGGATCGCGCCGAAGCGCTCCTGCGCCTTCTCCTTCGGGATGCCCATGAGCGCGAAGATCCGCTCCTGCGCCGCCCGCTCGTGGATCCGGATGCTGCCGCCGGCCGTCTCCCGGCCGTCGAGCGCGAAGTCGTACTGCGAGCTGCGCGCGCGCTCGGGCTCCGTGTCGAGGTACCCCAGCTCCTCAGGCGTGAGCGGCCCCGAGAACGGGTTGTGCGAGAACGTCCAGCCGCCGTCGGACGTCCGCTCGACGATCGGGAACTCGTGGATGAGCACGGCCGAGTGCTTCGATGCGTCGATCAGGCCGAGCGTCTCGCCGAGATGCTGCCGCAGCGTCCCGACCGCTTCGCTCGCGTGCCGCTCGGCGTCCGCGACCGCGAGCACGAGGTCGCCCTCGCGCGCGCCGGCGATGCGCCGCACGGCAGAGAGCTCGTCGGCCGTGAGGAACTTCGCGACCGGCGAGCGCACCTCGGCGCCCGCGAACCCGAAGGAGAGCAGACCCTTCGCGCCCTTGCGCTTCGCGACCTCGGTCCAAGCGTCGATCTCCTTGCGCGATGCGTCCGCTTTGCCCGTGACCACGACCGCGCGGACCCGTCCTCCCTTCGCGACCGCGTCACGGACGACCGCGAAACCGCTCTTCGGGAACGCGTCGGTGAGATCGACGAGCTCCATCGCGAACCGCAGGTCGGGCTTGTCCGACCCGAAGCGGCGCATCGCGTCCGCGAACGTGAGGCGGGGCCACGGCTTCCGCATGAGCGGCTTCGCGCTGAAGCGCTCGATGATCCCCGTGTAGAGGTCCTCGATGAGCGCCATGACGTCCTCGCGCTCGACGAACGCCATCTCCACGTCGAGCTGCGTGTGCTCGGCGACGCGGTCCGAGCGCGGGTCCTCGTCGCGATAGGCGCGCGCGATCTGGAAGTACTTGTCGATGCCGCCGTAGATGAGGATCTGCTTCAGCTGCTGCGGTGACTGCGGCAGCGCCCAGAACTTCCCCGGGTTGTAGCGCGACGGCACGACGAAGTCGCGCGCGCCGGTCGGGTCGCCGCGGATGAGGTTCGTCGTCTCGATCTCCCAGAAGCCGCGCTCGATGAAGTACGAGCGGATGTGCGCGACGACCTCGTGGCGCAGGCGCATGAGGTCGCGCGAGCGCTCCCGGCGGAGGTCGACGTAGCGGTACTTCCAGCGCAGCGTCTCGTCGACCGGGGTCTCCTCGTTCACGTAGAACGGCGGCGTCTTCGACGCGTTCAGGACCTCGATCGACGTCGCGACGACCTCGACCTCGCCGGTCGGCAGCTTCGTGTTGCGCGTGCCGGCCGGGCGCTCGCGGATGACGCCGCGCACGCGCAGGACCCATTCGCCGCGCGCGGCCTTCAGCGCGGCATGCGCGTCGGGCTGGTCCTTGGCGCTCGCGACGATCTGCGTGATGCCGTAGCGGTCGCGCAGGTCGATGAACGTGAGGTCGCCGTGGTCGCGGCGCGTGTGCACCCAGCCGCACAGGGCCACTTCGCGCCCCGCGTCAGTCGGCCGGACCTCGCCGCACGTGTGCGTCCGCAGCACGGCTAGGCTTCCGCTCCCGCGGATGGCGGCTGGTCCGTCAGGGTCGGTTTCGTGTACTTCGGCGCGTGCCGCCCGACCTCGGCGACGACGGCGGCGAGGCGCGTCACGCGCTGCGTCTTCGCGGTGAGGTCGCGAACGATGACGTTGCCGCCTCGCGCTTCCTCGGTACCCCGGATGACCGCGACCTTCGCGCCGTGCTTCACCGCGTTCTCGAGCTGCCGCTCCACGGGCCGCGTGCTGTACTCGATCGCGACGCGGAACCCCGCATCGCGCAGGGGAGCGGCGAGCTGGATGCGGTCCGCGACGTCGTCGGCCTGCGCCGAA
This sequence comes from Candidatus Limnocylindria bacterium, assembly GCA_036395035.1. Taxonomy (GTDB): domain Bacteria; phylum Chloroflexota; class Limnocylindria; order P2-11E; family P2-11E; genus JACPOT01. The sequence continues at coordinate 7,793 of DASWDY010000018.1, read as the reverse complement.
AGGACCCAGACCTCGGCGGTGGGCTCTGGAGGCATCGCGACACCCTGGCGCTGTAGCGCGGCGTGGAGGACGTCGACACCGCCGGCGATCCCGACCCCGGGCAATGCGGGTCCGCCCATGCGCGCGACGAGCTCGTCGTAGCGGCCGCCCGCGGCGACCGCTATGTCGCCGCTCTTGGTGTACTCGGGATCCGTGAGGATGAACTCGTACACGGTGCGCGTGTAGTAGTCGAGACCGCGCACGAGCGTCGGGACCACGCGGTGACGGATCCCGAGACGGTCCAGCCCGACGACGACGGCATCGAAGTGCGCACGGTCCTCCGCGCAGAGCAGTCCGTGCACGTCCGGAGCGCCCTCGATCACCTCGCGGTCCTTCGGGTCCTTCGAGTCGAGGATGCGCAGCACGTTCGAGGAGAGTCGCCGCTGCGATGCTTCGCTGAGGGCATCCTTGTGCTCGGTGAAGTACGCCGCGAGCGCCTCGGTCACCTTGGGCCGGCAGGCGGCATCGCCGACCGTGTTCACCTCGAGGTCGAAGTCGGTCAGCCCGAGCTCCGCGAAGAGACCGTTCGTGAACTCCACGATCTCGACGTCCGCGCTCGGCTCCTCGGCACCATCACATTCAAGGCCCCACTGCCAGAACTGCCGGAAGCGCAGCAGCTGCGGGCGCTGCCCGCGGAACATCGGCTCGTAATAGGCGAGGCGGATCGGCCGCGGCGCGCGATGCAGGCCGTGCTGCAGCAGCGCGCGCGTGACCGCCGCGGTGCCCTCCGGACGCAGCGCGAGCCCGCCCTTGCCTTCGAGCGACACCTCGTACATCTCGTGCCCGACGATGTCGCTGTCCTCACCCGACGTCTTCGCGAAGACCTCGCGGTCCTCGACGATCGGCGTCGAGATCCGCGGGTAGCCGTACCGCGTCGCCCGCGCGAGGATCACCGCCTCGAGGCGATCGAAGGTCGTCGACTCGGCGGGCAAGAGGTCACGCATGCCCCGGGGGGCCTGGTACTGCGGCACGGTCCGTCGAGCCTAGCGGCTATCGTCGTCAGGTGCCGCGTTCGGTCGCATTCACGATCATCGCCGCGCTCCTGCTCTCCGCATGCGGCGGCGCGCGCGTCGTGCGTCCACCGACACCGTCACCGACCACCACGCGCACACCCACACCGAACACAGGAGGTGTTGACACGGCCGCTCCCACACCCGCGTCGACAGGCCCCGCGACCACGGCGATCGTCGAGCTCGAGAAGGGCGGATCCTTCACCATCGCGTTCCGCGCGGACAAGGCGCCGAACACCGTCGCGAACTTCGTGAAGAAGGCTCGCGCGAAGGACTACGACGGGACCTCGTTCCACCGCGTCGTCCCTGGTTTCGTCGCGCAGGGCGGCGACCCCTACAGCAAGACGGGCGCGGGGACGCCCGGCACCGGCGGCGGCCAGCAGCCCACCGAGCTGAGCGATCTGCCGTTCGTGAAGGGCGCGCTCGGCATCGCGCGCGGCGGTGACATCAAGGTCAGCAATGACAGCCAGTTCTACGTGTGCCTCGACGACGCACCGCACCTCAATGGGCAATACACGAACTTCGGCAACGTGACGTCCGGGATGGACGTCGTGCTCAAGATCGCGATGGGCGACAAGATCAAGACGATCCGCATCCCGTAGTGAGCGTCCGCGGCACGCTCGCGTACGTCGGCGCGTTCACCGCGTTCTGGCTGGCCGCGCTGCCGCTCGACGCGCGGGCCGACGCGGCCGGCCACACGGCGCTCGGGCTCCTGGCATGGGCGCTCCTCGCGGTCGCGCTCCGGCTGCAGCCGCCGGCCATCCGCGTGCAGGTCATCGTCCTCGTCTGCGTCGCGACCGCCCTCGAGGTCTTCGGGTCGCTCATCTGGCACGCGTACACGTACCGCCTCGAGGACCTGCCGCTCTACGTCCCGGCGGGCCACGGCCTCTTCTATCTCGCCGCGCTGCGCGCCGCGTCGCTGCCGATCCTCGTACGCGGTGCGCGCGCGATCGTGACCGTCGTGACCGTCGCCGCGACGGCGTGGATGCTCGTGAGCCTCGCGCGGCCGCCGCTCCCGGATCTCCTCGGCTTCGTCGTCTGGGCGATCTTCCTCCGCTTCGTGCTCCGCGGCCGCTATCCGCTGCTGTACGCGGTGAGCTTCGTGATGACAGCGGCGCTCGAGTGGTACGGCACGGGCCTCGGGATCTGGACGTGGTCGCCGGTGCTCCCGGTGGTCTGGCTGCCGGCGGGCAACCCGCCGGCGTGCATCGGCGCGGGCTACGCGGCGATGGACGCCCTCACCCGACGGATCGTCGGACGCTTGGCACGCCGACGACCGCTGCCGGCGGCGCCGCCCGCCGCGGCGACAGCGTGAGCGCGGCGCCGCGTCACGCCGTCGGGTCGCGCCGGTAGCGCCACAGCGACGCGGTGACGATCGCGAAGATCGCGAGGGTCACGACCGCGCCGAACGTCTCCGAATGGCGCTGGAGCGCGATCCAGTACATGACCGGGGTGGCGACGAGCAGCACCGCGGCCCCGGCCCACAGCACGGCTCGGCTGCGACCCGGATCGCGCGCGTGAAGCACGCCCGCGGCGAGCACGACCGGGACGATGAGCAGGATCTGATCGTACGAATTCGTGTACGGCGCCGCGAGCAGCGATAGCACCGGCCACACCGCCATCCAGGCGAGGCCGCGCGGATGGAACTGCAGCGCGACGGCGGTGAGCACAAGGACGACGATCGGCGCGAGCACGAGCCCCGGACCGCCGATGATCGTCACGAGGAGCGCCGGCACAGTGTCCGAGAACGGCCGCGTCTGCTGAGGCAGGACGATCTGGGCCCAGGTCGGCCACCACGACGGGAGCAGGATCCAGCCCGCGGCGAGGAGCGTGAGCGCGCCGGCGAGCGCGATCCCGACCGCGCGCAGGCCGGTCCGCGACGGTGGCCCGCCCGGGCGCTCCGGCCAGAGGGCGTGGACCGCGAACGCGGGCGCGGCCAGGAGGAAGAGCTGGGGCTTGGCGAGGAATGCGAGGGCGGCGAGGCCCGCGAGCATCGCGTGGCCGCTGCGCACCGCGAGGACCGCGGTGAAGAGCGCGGCCACGAGCAGGTAGCCCCACTGGCCGAGGACCAGCGTGAGGATGCCGACCCACGAAAGAAGGAGCGCGACGGGCGCGACCGCGTGATCGCCGGTCCGCGCCGGCAGGAGGAGCCGCAGCGCATAGCGCAAGGCGAGCAGCGCCGCGGCCAGGCTCGCGACGAGCCACAGGATCGAGACGACCGGCAACGGGAGGAAGCCGAGCGGCAGCAAGGGGACCGCGACCCAGGGCGGGTAGATGTAGACGGGCGTGTCGAACAGCTGCGTGCCGAGCGCGACGGAGAGCGGGCGCCACGTCTCCGGGTCATACGGGTCGTGGCCGGTCGCGATGGCACGAGGGCCGGCCCAGATGCCCGAGAGGTCGTCCTCGCCGATGAGCTCGATGCGGCGCTGCAGCGGGCCGAGAACGACGATGGCGAGGGACGCCAGTGTGGCGATCGCGAAGGCCCTGTCCGCGCGGCGCACCGCTGCAGCATCGCGGGATCCGGCGTCGGCGCCTAGCCGAGCACCTCGCGCATCGCCGATCCCCACAGATCGACCATCAGTCCCAGCGATGTCTGGTCGATCCGCTCGTTCCTCCCGTGGAACATGGACGAGAACTCGTTGAAGGGGATCCGCTCGCTGAAGAGCCCGTAGCCGTACGCCGTCACGCCCTTGCGGCGGAAGAAGCGCGCGTCGGTCGCACCGACGACGAGGAACGGGATCGTCGTGCCGCCGGGGACGAGCCGCTCGGTCGCGTTCGTGAGCGCGCGCCAGAGCGGTGTGTCGACGGGCGACGCCGTGGCGAGGTTGTCGCCTTCGTCCGCGATCTCGACCGAGGCCCACAGGTCGCCGATCGCGTCGCGCAGCATCGCGTGGACCGCAGTGCCGTCGATGCCCGGGAGCGTGCGGATGTCGACCTGGATCTCGGCGCTGTCGGGCACGATGTTCGTCTTCACGCCGCCGTGCATGACGTTCGGCGAGAACGTCGTATGGGTGGCCGCGTGCATCATCCGCGCGACCCCGACGGGCATCCGGCCCAGCTCGCCTTCGAGGTCCGGCGCGCTGCGCAGGAGCGCGCGCTGCGCGGGCGGCAGCTCGAGACCGTCGATGAAGCGCAGCCAGACCTGGTGCGTGTCCGCCGGCGGACGGTACGACGCGATCCGCCGCACGACCTCGGACATCTTCACGACCGCGTTCTCGGTGCGGTACGGCATCGACCCGTGGCCCGGCACACCCGTCACGCGCAGGCGCATCCAGTGCGAGCCCTTCTCGGCGACCATGATCGGAAGCCTTGGCGCGCTGCCGAGCGGGATGCGCGCGCCGCCGAACTCCGTGACGAGCAGGTCGCACCGCACGGCGTCCCACTCGTGCTCGACCAGCCACTGCGCGCCGTACGTGCCGAGCGCCTCTTCGTCGGCGACCGCGAGGTAGATGAGCGTGCCGCGCGGCCTCCAGTCGCTCCGCATCGCCCGCTTCACGGCGACGGCCATCGACGCTGTGATCCCGAGCATGTCGATCGCGCCGCGGCCCCAGACCTCACCGTTCACCAGCTCTCCGCCGAACGGGTCGCGCTCCCAGCCCTCGGCGCTCGCCGGCACGACGTCGATGTGACCCATGAGGCAAAGGGTGGGCGCGGTCGGGTCGGTGCCCTCGATGCGGAGCACAAGGTTGCCGCGCCCCGGGACCGCCTCGTAGCGCCGCATCTCGACGCCGGGACCGGCGAGGTACGCCTCGAGCGTCTCGACGCTGCGCGTTTCGTTCCCAGAGCCCGGTGTCCCGTCGTTGACGCAGCGGTTGCGGATGAGCGTCTGGAGGAGGTCGGTGACCTCCTCAATAGCCGTCGGCTCGCTTCGCTCGCTCGCGGCTAGCCGCTCCGCTCTTGTAGAGCTCGCTCGGACCGGCGGAGCCGGATCCTCGCTCGCCCTCACTCCATCACTCCATGACGCCGCCGCGGGTCATCGGCAGCGGGTCGAGCACGCGACGCAGGTCCGCCTCGGGGAGGACCTTCTCCTCGAGTGCGACGTCGAGGAGCGAGCGCCGCTCGGCGATCGCGCGCTTCACGAGGGCAGCGGCGCGCGCGTACCCGATGTGCGGCGACAGCGCCGTGGCGATGAGCGGGGGGCTCGCGTCGAGCAGCTCCCGCGCCCGTTCGCGGTCCACGCGCAGGCCGTCGATCGTCCGCGTGCGCAGCTGGCGCACCGCGTTCGTGAGGATCGTCGCGGAGAGGCAGACCGCGTAGTTGATGCCCGGCATCATCACGTTCAGCTCGAGCTGACCGGCCTGCGCGCCGAGCATGACGGCCGTGTCGTTCCCGATCACCTGGAAGCAGACCTGGTTGACCATCTCGACGATCGCCGGGTTCACCTTGCCCGGCATGATCGAGGAGCCCGGCTGCACCGCCGGGATGTGGATCTCGCCGAAGCCCGTGCGCGGCCCCGAGACGAGCAGCCGGATGTCGTTGCACATCTGGCCGAGCTCGATGGCCGCCGTGCGCATGCCGCTCGAGATGCGGACGAAGGCCGCCATGGACTGCATCGACTGGAAGAGGTCGGCCGCGGGCACGATCGGCTCGCCGTACCACTGCGCGAGGTGACGGCACACGCGCTCGCGGAACTTCGGGTCGGCGTTGAGGCCGGTGCCCGCGGCCGTGCCGCCGATCCCGAGCTCACAGAGCTCCTGGCGTCCCGCGCGCAGCCGCGCCGCCGCCGAGCGGACGCGCGCGGCCCAGCCGCCGAGCTCCTGGCCGAACGTGACGGGGACGGCGTCCTGCAGGTGCGTCCGTCCCGGCTTGACGACCTCGCGCACCTCCTGCGCCTTCGCGGCGATCGAGGTCGCGAGCTGATCGAGCTCCGCCGTCAGCGCCTTCGTCAGCTCGAGGTGCGCCAGGCGCATGGCGGTGGGCGTCACGTCGTTCGTCGACTGCGCCATGTTCACGTGGTCGTTCGGGTTCACCTTCGCGTACGTCCCGAGCGCTCCGCCGAGCTTGCGGTCCGCCAGGTTCGCGATGACCTCGTTCGTGTTCATGTGGAACGAGACGCCCGCGCCCGCCTGGAAGACGTCCACGACGAATTGATCGTGGTACTTGCCGCCGAGGATCTCGTCGCACGCCCACACGATCGCGTCACGGCGTTCGGCTGAGAGGCGCCCGGCCTCGGCGTTCGCCAGCGCCGCCGCTTTCTTCACCGACACGATCGCGCGGATGAACGCGGGGAACGCGCGGTACCCGCTGATCGGGTAGTTCTCGACCGCGCGCTGGGTCTGGGCACCCCACAGGGCGTCGGCGGGGACCCGGACCTCGCCGAGCGTGTCCTTCTCTATGCGCGTGCTCGTCGTCGCTCCCTCGGGAGGCCTCGTGATCGTCGTCATCTGGCCGCTCCTTCGCTCAAAGGTACGTCCACCTTCGCGACCGCTCCGCGTCGCGGCAAAGTGTCATTCGGCTCGAAGACGGGCCTCCGAACGGCTTTCCGCAACGTAGAATAGGCACATACCCCACATGCAGAAGAACCGGCTCACCTGGCTGATCGGCGGGCCCCAGGGGAGCGGGATCAACGCCTCCGCCGAAGTCTTCGCCAAGGCCTGCAGCCGTGCCGGACTGCGGGTCTACGCGAACATCGAATACCACTCCAACATCATGGGGAAGCACTCCTTCTATCGCGTCCGCGTGGACGACGAGGACGTGCGCTCCTACAAGGAGAAGACCGACATCCTCGTGGCCCTCGACCACGAGACGCTCGTCGGTGACGGGGACCATCGCCGCTGGCCCACCCACTACGGGCATCTCCACGAGGTGAACGAGGGCGGCGGGGTGGTCTTCGACAGCGACATCGGCTGGGATCCGCCGGCGGACCGCTCCGACGTGCGCTTCTTTCCCGTCCCGTTCCTGGAGATCATCAAGACGGCGCTCGACGAGGTCGGCAAGGGCGAGCAGGCGCGCCGCTACGAGGTCATGAAGAACACCGTCGCGCTCGGCGCGTCGCTCGCGCTGTGCGAGTACCCGTTCGACCTCGTGGCCGAGGTGATCATCGGGCAGTTCAAGGGCAAGCGCAGCGAGATCGGGCAGCTGAACGTCCGCGCCGCGCGGCTCGCCTTCGACCACGTCCGCGACAACTTCGACGCGAAGGCCTTCCCGTACCGGCTCCAGCCCGGCGCGGACAAGAAGGCGCGCATCCTCGCCAAGGGGTACGAGGTCATCGCCATCGCGAAGCTGAAGGCGGGCTGCGCGTTCCAGACGTACTACCCGATCTCGCCGGCGACGGACGAGAGCGTGTACCTCGAGCGGCACCAGCGCGATCAGAACCTGCTCGTCGTGCAGTGTGAGGACGAGATCTCGTCCATCAACATGGCCATCGGTGCCGCGCACATGGGTGTGCGCAGCGCGACCGCGACGAGCGGCCCCGGGTTCGCGCTCATGGTCGAGGGCATCGGCTTCTCGTCCATCACCGAGGCGCCCGGTCCCGTCATCACGATGTACCAGCGCGGCGGCCCGTCGACGGGCCTGCCGACGCGCCAGGAGCAGGGCGACCTCCAGTTCGTCCTCCACCCCGCGCAGGGCGATTTCCCGCACGTCGTGATCGCGCCCGGCGACCTGCGCGAGTGCTACCAGGACGTGTTCTCGGCCTTCAACTGGGCGGAGCAGTTCCAGCTGCCGGTCATCGTGCTGCCGGACAAGAAGCTCGCCGCCGTCTATACGACGATCGACAAGCTCGAGCTGAAGTACGACAAGGTC
>DASWDY010000017.1:0-16774 GCA_036395035.1 Candidatus Limnocylindria bacterium | reverse complement strand
CTCGGCGAGATCACGACGCACGGCTACGTCGATCTCCAGAAGCTCGTCCGCAACGTCGTGAAGGACATCGGCTACACCGACGCCGAGTACGGCTTCGACTTCCAGACCTGCGGCGTGATCTCCGCGATCAAGCCGCAGTCGCCCGAGATCGCGCAGGGCGTCGACCACGCGCTCGAGTCGCGTCAGGGCACGGAGCCCGACGAGCTCGGTGCGGGCGACCAGGGGATGATGTTCGGCTTCGCCGTCGACGAGACGCCCGAGCTCATGCCGCTGCCGATCACGCTCGCGCACCGTGTCGCCAAGGGGCTCAGCGACGTGCGCAAGAGCGGTGAGCTCGCGTACCTGCGGCCGGACGGCAAGAGCCAGGTCACGGTCGAGTACTCGTTCGGGCGGCCGACGCGCGTGGACGGCGTGGTCGTCGCCGCGCAGCACGATCCCGGGGTCTCGTACCAGCGCCTCCGCGACGACGTCATCGAGGCGGTCATCAGGCGCGCGATCCCCGACCTCATCGACGACCGCACGAAGTTCATCGTGAACGGCACGGGCGCGTTCACCATCGGCGGGCCGATGGGCGACGCGGGGCTCACCGGACGCAAGATCATCGTCGACACGTACGGCGGCTACGCGCGTCATGGCGGCGGCGCGTTCAGCGGCAAGGACGCGACGAAGGTGGACCGCTCGGCGTCGTACGCGGCGCGCTACGTCGCCAAGAACGTCGTCGCGGCCGGCCTCGCGTCACGCTGCGAGATCCAGGTCGCGTACGTGATCGGCGTCGCGCATCCGGTCTCGCTCAACGTCGAGACGTACGGCACCGCGACCGTCCCGGACGAGCGCATCAAGGCGCTCATCGCGGAGCACTTCGACTTCCGGCCGGGGGCCATCATCGAGCGGTTCGCGCTGCGGCGCCCGATCTACAGGGCCACCGCGTCGTACGGCCACTTCGGGCGGCCCGAGCTCGACCTGCCCTGGGAGCGCACCGACATGGCGGACCGGCTGCGCGACGCGGCCCCCAAGGGAGTGCCCGCGGCCCGCTAGCCAGCGTGCTGCCAAGCATGGCCCCGCTCTTGCATGGTCGCTCCCTCGACCGAGAGGAGGGTTCGACACATGCGGGATACCTACGTGCGACCGGCGGGGACGTCGTGGAGCGCGGTCGTCGGCGGATGGATCGCCGCGATCGGCGCGGCCGCGCTCGTCGCGCCGCTCATCGCCGCGATCCTCACCGGACGGCCCGCGGTCCCGAACGATCTCGCCCTCGCCGTCCCGGTGGTGCTCGGCTTGATGATCGCGTACCTCATCGGCGGATACGTGGCCGGCCGGATGGCGGGCTACAACACGAGCTGGCACGGTCTGATGACGGCGTTCTTCGGCCTGTTCGTGACCCTGCTCGCGCTCCTCGCTGCGGCGGCGGCCGACCAGGGCCTCCTCGCATCGTCGGGAGTTCGGTCGCTGTCGGACGTGTTCCCCGGGGTGCGCGAGCTCGACCTCCGCACGCTCGGCGACACGGTCACGTTCGGCGCGATCCTCAGCTTCCTCGCGACGATCTTCGCGGGTTGGCTCGGTGGCCTGCTCGCTCCTGACCGTTACCTCGTGCCGGTGAGCGCGACGGCCGTGGCCGCCGGGTCAGCGCGCGAGGTCGCCGTGGAGGAGCGCCACATCCAGCGGCGCGAGCGGCCGCGCTTCCGTCTTCTGCCGGCGATGGGCCGGAAGGGCGGCGAGACCGCGGCGCGCAGCGACGAGGAGATCCGCGAGACCCGCGTCGAGCGTCCCTAGATCCCATCGGCATCGCAGCGGAGCGGCCGGGGATGACCCGGCCGCTCTTTTTATGTCGTGGAAGGGTGAACTTCTGCAGAGGCCTCATCCGTATCCTCTCCAGATCGTCAGTCGGAGGAGAGGGGGAACATCCGTCATGACGCGCCTCACGCGTCCCATCACGATCCTCGCACTGCTCGCGGTGATCCTCGCAGCATGTGGACCCGCCGCGCCCACCGGAGGTGGGGCGACCGGCGCTCCAGGCACGGCGGAGAAGCCCGTCGCGGGCGGCACCGTCACCTTCGCTCTCGAGGACGACCCGCTGAACTTCGATCCGATGATCTCGCGGGCGTTCATCGAGCGCAACGTCCACTACCAGATGTACGACTCGCTCGTCCGCATCGACGCGACGGGGAAGATCGTGCCCTGGCTCGCCGAGAAGTGGGAGTTCTCCGACGGCGACAAGACGCTGACCCTCAGCCTTCGCAAGGACGTGAAGTTCCACGACGGCTCGACGTTCGACGCCGAGGCCGTCAAGTGGAACCTCGAGCGCTACAAGACGGGCAAGGGATCGCAGCGCAGCGGCGAGCTCGCCTTCGTCGACGCCGTCGAGGTCGTCGACGCGAGCACGGTGCGCCTCAAGATGAAGGCGCCGTTCGCCGGCATCCTCGCGGCGCTCGTGGACCGCGCCGGCATGATGCTGTCGCGGAAGGCCGTCGAGGCGGGCGGGGAGGACTTCACCCGCAACCCGAAGGGCGCCGGCTCCGGCCCGTTCAAGTTCGTCGAAGCCGTGAAGGATGACCACATCACCCTCGAGAAGAACCCCGACTGGTGGGGCAAGGACGCGAACGGCGCCAAGCTGCCGTACCTCGACAAGATCCTGATCCGGATCATCAAGGACGGCAGCGTCCGCGTCACCAACATCCGGACGAACGACGCGCAGGTGTCGAACAACGTCGCGGCGAAGGACGTCGCCGCGCTCAAGACCGAGTCCGACCTCGTCTACCGCGAGATCCCGGGGCTCTCGTACGGGAGCATCATCCCGAACCGCGCGCCCGGATTCATCTTCAACGAGGCGCGCTACGTGAAGGCCGTCTCGATGGCCATCGACCGGCAGCAGATCCTCGATCAGGTCTTCTTCGGTATCGGCGCCGTCGCGTACGGGCCGATCGCGCCCCCGCACTTCGCCTACGACAAGGCCTTCAAGCCGTACGAGAAGGCCGATCCGGAAGGCGCGAAGAAGCTCGTCGCCGAGGTCGGCAGGGGCCCCCTGAAGTTCGAGATGCTCGTCTCGTCCGGGGACGCCCAGATCCTTCAGCTGGCGCAGCTGATCCAGGCGCAGCTGAAGAAGGCCGACATCACCCTCGATATCAACGTGCTGCAGTTCAACGAGATCCTGAAGCTCCAGACGGATCACGCCTTCAAGGGCACGACGCTCGTGGGGTGGAGCGGCCGCATCGACCCCGACCTGAACGTGTACGACTTCGTGTACACGAAGCGGCCGAACAACGACGGCCTCTACTCGAACCCGCAGGTCGACAAGCTGCTCGACGACCAGCGCTCCACGACGGATCAGGCGAAGCGCAAGGACGCATTGCGCAAGGCCGAGCAGATCTTCGCCGTCGACGACCCCTCGCGCATCTGGTACCGGTTCGGCGTGGCCCAGCTCCTCACCGTGAAGAAGCTGCAAGGCCTCGAGCCGTACCCGGACCAGCTCATCCGCTTCCAGTACGCCTGGTTCAAGACCTAGCCGCGCGGCACGGCTGAGCACGTGGAGGCGACGGAGTGACGCGATACGTCATCCGTCGCCTCCTGCTCATGGTCCCGGTCGCGTTCCTGGTCACGATCATCGTGTTCGGGCTCATGCGCATGGCACCGGGCGACCCGGTCCTGGTATATGCCGGCGAGGAGCGCGACCCCGAGTCGCTCGAATACCTGCGCCACCTCTACGGGCTCGACCAGCCGCTGCCCATCCAGTACGTGGTCTGGCTCGAGCACGCGGTCCAGGGCGACCTCGGGCGCTCCCTCCGGACCCGGCAGAAGGTCGGTGAGGCCATCATGCAGCGGTTCCCGGCCACGCTCGAGCTCGGCATCGCCGCGCTCACGCTCTCCATCTCGGTCGCGCTCGTCATCGGGACGGTCTCGGCGATCAAGCGGAACTCCGTCGTCGACCTGCTGGCCACGGGCATCACGCTCGGCGGGGTCTCGCTCCCGAACTTCTTCCTCGGTCTCATCCTCATCCTCGTGTTCGGCCTCGCGCTCCGCTTGCTCCCGCCGGGCGGCTACGTGCCGCTCGCGGAGGACCCCGGCGGGAACCTCCGGCGTCTGATCCTCCCGGCGATCACGCTCGCGACAGCGAGCCTGGCGGTGAACATGCGGCAGGTGCGCTCGAGCATGCTCGACGTGATGGCGCAGGAGTACATCCGCACCGCGCGCGCGAAGGGCCTGCGCGAGCGCCCGATCATCACCCGGCATGCGTTCAAGAACGCGCTCATCCCTGTCGTCACGATCATCGGTCTGCAGATCGGCGCGATCATCGAGGGCGCGATCATCACGGAGACGATCTTCTCGTGGCCCGGGGTCGGCCGTCTGGTCGTGGACAGCATCACGGGGCTCGACTATCCGGTCGTCCAGGCGGTCGTCCTCGTATCGGCGCTCTCCTTCATGATCTCGACGCTCGTGGTCGACGTGCTGTACGCGTGGTTCGATCCACGGATCTCGTACCGATGACCGCGGCGAGCGAGCGGCCGGCGATCGCGACGGCACCACTGCCGGTGCCCACCGCTGCCCCGTGGTCGGCGGCGGTCGTGGTGTTCCTGCGGCGGAATCCGCGGATCCTGATCGGCGGGGGGCTGGTCGTCTTCCTCCTGTTCGTGGCGCTTTTCGCGCCGGTCCTATCGCCGTACGACCCGATCGACGTCGAGCCGACCCGATCGCTCCAGCCCCCGAGCGCGGCCCACTGGATGGGGACGGACGACCTCGGCCGCGACGTCCTGTCGCGCGTGATCCATGGCTCGCGGATCTCGCTGTCCGTCGGCGTGATCTCGGTGGGGATCGGCTTCCTCGTCGGCGTCTCGCTCGGGCTGCTCGCCGGCTACGTCGGTGGCGTCATCGACCTCCTCGCCATGCGCGCGATCGACGCGCTCCTGGCGTTCCCGGGGCTGGTGCTCGCGATCTCGATCACCGCGGCGCTCGGACCGCAGATCCAGAACGCGATGATCGCGATCGGGATCGTCGCGATACCCGTGTACACCCGTCTGACCCGAGCGCAGGTCCTGTCGGTGCGCGAGCGGGACTTCGTCCTCGCCGCCCGGACGATCGGCGTGCACCCGATCCGGATCGTCCTGCGGCACATCTTCCCGAACGTCTCGAACGCGCTCGTCGTCCAGGCGACGCTCGGCACGGCCTTCGCGATCCTCGCCGAGGCCGCGTTGTCGTTCCTCGGTCTCGGCGCGCGACCGCCGACGCCGTCGTGGGGGCAGGACATCAACTACTCCCAGCGGTACCTCTCGAACATGAAGTGGTGGATGAGCACCGGCCCGGGCCTCGCGATCTTCATGGCGGTCTTCGCGTTCAACTTCCTCGGCGACGCTCTCCGCGACGCGCTCGACCCGCGCTTGCGCCGCTCGGCGTAGGGGGCCATCTGGCCCTAGTACCAACGCCTGACCCGAACGGGTCCCACGGGTCCCATTCCGCACGATCGTCCCGGGGCGTTCCATGCAGCGAGATGCAGGTGAGCCGCGTCGCATACGACCGGTTCGAGCTTCAGCTCCCATCGCCGGAGCCGGGATGGGAGCCGCTCGGCGAAGGCTGCGTCGCGCGCGATGTCGCCGCGTGGCTCTGGCAGTTCGGCCCGACCCCGCTCATCGCGGTCGTCGAGCACGAGGGGAAGAGCCCGAAGTGGGTCTCGAGCCGTCTCACGGTCGACGTCCCCTGGTCCGGGGGTGTCGCCGCAGCGGTGATCCTCGAGAACGAGCGCGAGGCCGTCGACTTCCTCATGCAGGGCGCGCCGCACCGGCAGACGCACTTCCTCTGGCCGCGGCGCTCGCCCGCGAAGACCTTCGAGGCGATGTGCAACGGCAGGTGGCAGGACGAGGTCGAAGGCCACGCGACGGTCACGCCGTCCGGCTGCGTCGAGGTCCAGCAGCTCCAGCCCGTTTAGGGCTCGTCCTCCGGCGGCAGCTTCGCTTCCGCGTTCGCCCCGAGCTCCCTCGTCCGTTGGAAGGCCGCGTACACCGCGCGCGAGAGCACCGTCCGCAGCGAACCCTTCTCGAGCTCGTAGAGCGCCGCGGCGCTCGTCCCGCCGGGCGACGTCACCTGGTTGCGCAGCTCGGCGAGATGCCGCCCGCTCGTGCGCGCGAACGCGGCCGAGCCTTCGACGGTCCGGAGCACGAGCTCTTCCGACACGCGCCGCGAGAAGCCGAGATGCACGCCGGCGTCGACGAGCGCCTCCATGAGCAGGAACACGTACGCGGGCCCGGTGCCCGATAGCGCTGTCGCGCGGTCGACGTCCTCCTCGACCTCGGCGTGCACGACCTCACCGAGCGCGCCGAGCACGAGGCCCGCGAGCTCGCGCTGATCGGCGGTGACGTCGGGCGTCGCGGTCCACACGCTGACGCCCATACCGATCTGCGCGGGCGTGTTCGGCATCGACCGGACGATCGCGGGATGGGCGAGACCGTGACGGAGCGAGCGGAGCGTCGCCCCCGCGACGATCGAGAGAACGAGCTGGTCCGGGCGCAGCTTCCCGTGCAGCTCGCGCATCACCGCGGGGAGCACCTGTGGCTTCACCGACAGCACGACGATGTGCGCGCCCCTCGCCGCCTCCGCGTTCGACGCGCGCGCACGCACGGCGAAGCGCTTCGCGAGGTCGGCGCGGCGCTCGCGACGCGGTCCCGTGACCTCGACGTGCGACGGTGGGACGAGATGGCGCTCGAGCAGCCCGCGGATCATCGCCTCGGCCATCGTCCCCCCGCCGATGAACGCGATGCGCTTCGTCCGGAGCGGCATCGCGCGATGCTAGACGATCGTGCGGACGAGGTCGCCGTCGACGAAGCAGCGGCGCGCGTCGATCCCGAACCGCTCGTACGCAGCGTGGGGGATGCCGATGTCCGCGACGAGGAGCTCGCCCACCAGGTTCCGTGACGCGGTCCGCAGCAGCCCTTGCTTCGGCAGGGCGAGCGTCACCGTGACCGCGGCGCGGACCGCGATCCCGAGGGGCTCGCCGGTGTCGGGGTCGAGCCCGGACGGGAGGTCGATCGAGACGATGGGCACCCGTGAGCGGTCGGCGTCGCGAATGAGGGCCTCGGTCGCGCCGCGCGGCGCGCCACGCACGCTGTAGCCGAGCAGCCCGTCCACGATGAGATCGGCATCGTCGAGCCGAGCGGCGTCCGCCGTCGCGACGTCGACGCCGATGCGCCGCACGACGTCGTGCTGCCGCTTGTTGAGGTCGCCGTGCAGCCGCTCGCGGTCGGCCGAGAGGACGCACCGCACGTCCGCGCCCCAGCCGTGGAGCCGCCGCGCCGCGGCGAGCGCGTCGCCGCCGTTGTTGCCGGTGCCCGCGAGGCACACGATGCGACGGCCGTCGACGCTCCCGAGGACCGCGCGGCACGCGAGCGCGATCTGGCGCGCCGCGTTCTCCATGAGCATCTCGATGGAGACCCCGAGCTCCTCTACGGCGATGCGGTCGACCTCGGCCATCTGGGCCGCCGTCACCATCGGCATCCCGCTGACGGCGGGAAGGTCGTCGATCGTCACAGCACCGTCGCGGTGAACGGCCGCTGGCCGGTGCTGAAGCGCTCGAGGGACAGGTCCGCGATGTCGAGCGTCGTCGCCTTCCCGTCGAGCATCTCTTCGACGATGAGCTGCGCGGTCGCGGGCGCGTGCATGAACCCGTGGCCCGAGAACCCGGCAGCGACGTACAGGCCGTCGACGTCCGGCACGCGGCCGACGACCGGATGGTCGTCGGGGGTCATCTCGTAGTAGCAGGACCACTTCGCCGCGATCGCGAGGTCCGCGAACGCGGGATGCCGCCAGGCGGCGCGCGCCTTCACCCATGGCTCCAGCGATGCCGGGACGTCGAGCGGTAGGTGCTCGAGCGTGTCGAACGACGCGGGCGGAGCGCCGGGTCCCTTCTCGATCCGGCCGTCGGTGGTGAGGTTCGGCATCGCGAAGCGCTGGCGCCCGTCCTTCGGGCGGAAGTGGAAGCCCGACTCCCATTCGATGACCATCGGGATCCCGAGCAGCGCCGGGATCGGGCGCGACTCCATGATCGACCGGCGATACGGCCAGATCGGGACCGCGATACCGGCGGTCGCCGCGAGCGGCGCCGTCCAGCAGCCGGTCGCGAGGAGGACGCGCTGCACCTCGATGTCGCCCTTCGCCGTGCGCACACCGGTGACGCGGTCGCCGTCGCGGACGAGCTCGGTGACCGCCGTCCCCTCGAAGAGGCGCACGCCCTCGAGCACCGCGCCCGCGGCGAAGCCCGCCACCGCGGCGAGCGGATCGCCGTAGCCGTCGCGCACGCAGACCCGACCGCCGGCGAGGTCGTCGGTGCGGATGCCCGGGACGAGATCCTCGATGTCCTGGCGGTCGAGCATCTCGACCGGCACGCCGAGCCGCTCGTACAGCGGCAGCGGCTCCTTCAGCTGCGCGAGCCCCGCCGCGGTCTCGGCAAGGAAGAGGTAGCCGCGCTCCTCGAACTCGTGCGCGCTGCCGGTGAACGACGAGAACTCGCGCCAGAACTGCGTGGCCATGAGCGAGAGCCGCACGTCGAGCTCGTCCGTGAACTGGTGGCGGATCCCGCCCAGGCCGCCCTTCGTCGTCCCCGATCCAAGCGTGTCGCGTTCGAGCAGGACGACGTCCCGTTCGCCGCGGTCGGCGAGGAAGAACGCTGTCGCGGCGCCCACGATCCCGCCGCCGACGACGACGGTCGACGCGGTACGCGGCATCGCGTCGCTCATGTCGCCGGAAGCTCCTCGAACCGGTACCGGCCATCCTGCTGCTCGATCCGGCCGAACCGCGGGACGTCGTGCGTGAACGCGACGATCCAGCGTTCCGCGACCGCGCGCGGCAGGATCGTTCGCTTCGCCTCGAGCGTGTCCAGCGGGAAGAGGTCCTGACCCGGTATCCAGGGGAGCGGCAGATGGTGGCGGTCCGGCATGAAGTCCGCGGAGAAGTACAGGGTCGGACCGCCATCGGAGATCCGCACGGTCTGGGTCCCGCGGGTGTGCCCCTGGATGCGCTCGACCCACAGCCCGGGAAGGAGCTCGCTGTCGCCGTCGGTCAGCTCGGTGCGGCCCGCGGCCTCGAGCGGGGCGTAATCGTCGGTCAGATACGACGCTCGCGTCCGTTCGTTCGAGTGCATCGCGTCGTGCCACTCGAGGCGCTGGATGGCGTACGAGGCGCGCGGGAACGTCGCGACGACGCGCTCGCCGTCGCGATGCGTGTTGCCGCCGGCGTGATCGAAGTGCAGGTGCGTGTTGATGACGAGGGTGACCTGGTCCGGCGTCACGCCACGGCGCGCCAGCTCGTCGAGCAGGGCCGGCGGCGTGTCGATCCCGAAGTTGCGCTTCTGCTTGTCGTTCAGCTTCGGCCCGGCGCCGGTCTCGACGAGGACGACGTGCCCGGCACCGTCGCGAATGAGGAGGCAGCTCATGTCCATCGCGACGCGGTTCAGCTCGTCCGCGGGCTTCACCTTCTCCCAGAGGACCTTCGGCACGACGCCGAACATCGCGCCGCCGTCGAGGCGGAAGATGCCGTCGCTGAAGATCTCGACGTCGTACCGGCCGACCCGCACCTGCCGCAGTATCCAGCCAATGACGATCAGCGTCCGGCGCGCGAGCCTGCTCGAGGGCGCGCGCACCGCGACCGGGACCGCGGTCGTCATCGACGTCTTCCGCGCGTTCACGACCGCGGCCTTCTGCATCGGCGCCGGAGCTCGCGAGGTCGTGCTCGTGAAGGATCCCGAGGACGCCCTTGCCATGAAGGCCAAGGACCCCGCCCTCTTCCTCACGGGCGAGGTCGGTGGCCGCCCTATCGCAGGGTTCGACGCCGGGAACTCGCCGTCGCGGATCGTCGACATGGATCTCACCGGGCGCCGCGTCATCCAGCGCACGAGCGGCGGGACGCAATGCGTGGTCGCCGCCGCGGCGTCCGCGCGCGAGGTCGTCCTCGGCAGCCTCGTCATCGCGTCCGCGACGTGGCGCTACCTCGCGGCGCGAGGCGGCGAGGTCACGCTCGTCGCGAGCGGGGAGCGCGGCGCCACCGGCTCGAGCGAGGATGAGGAGTGCGCGGCGCACCTCGAGGCGCTCCTGCTCGGCCGGCCGACCGACCCTGCGGCGATGCTGCGCCGGCTCTGGGAGAACGAGGACCCGGACTGGCCGGACTGGTTCCCGCGCCGCGACGCCGAGCTGGCGTGCGAGATCGACCGCTTCGACTTTGCTCTACCGGTCCAACGTGAGAATGGCCTTCTGATCGCGCGCCCGGTCCGGCCGGCGCGCTAGGCCGCGACCTCCAGGAGCTCGATCCGGCCGACGCCGAGCGTCGCGATCCGCACGCCCGCGAGGATCACCGCGCCGCCGAGCAGCTGCAGCGGCTGCGGGCGCGAGCCGCGTCGAGGGCGTACGGAGGGCCGCCTAACTGTCTACCTAGGTAGACAGATTCAGGTCGTCGCCGATAGAGTGGCCATGACCGGACAACGGCTGCTGCGACGCCTGCCGCGAACGTGCCGGCAGGCACGCCAGGAGGGTTCTCACGTGCGCATCGAATGTGGCGAGTGCCGAACAACTGTGCCCATCCACGCGGGCGAAGACCTCCCGAAGGGAACTTTGCGCGCTATCGAGCGCGATCTCGAGCCATGTCTCGGTCGGAAGTGGCTTCGCCGGCCCTTCCGGAGAGATCGATGAGCCGGCTAACGGTCGTCTTCGCTCGAGACGAGAGCGGTGCGTGGATCGCCACCGTTCCGCGGATCCGCGGTTGTCATTCATATGGCCGGACGCTGGACCAGGCGCGGGCACGGATTCGAGAGGCGCTCCGCCTCTATGACATCGAAAGTGCCGACCTGGTCGAGCAGCTCCGTCTACCCGCACGTTTGCTCGACACCGTGCGACGTGCGCGTCGTGCCCGCGATCGAGCCGAGGCGCAGCGCGCTGCCGCACATACCGAGCTGCGCACGGCAGCTGCTCATCTTGCGAGGGCCGGCCTCAGTCGGCGCGATGCGGGTGACCTGCTCGGCCTGTCGCGCCAGCGCGTACAACAGCTCGGTTCGGACGAGCGCACGCGTTAGGCCGCGGCCTCCACGACCTCCGCCCGGCCGACGCCGAGCGTCGCGATCCGCACGCCCGCGAGGATCACCGCGCCGCCGAGGAGCTGCAGCGGCTGCGGCCGCTCCGCAAGGAAGACGAACGCGAGGAGCAGCGCGGCCACCGGGACCATGTAGCTCGACATCGCGCCGATCCCCGCGCCGAAGCGCCGCACCGCCCAGTAGAAGAGGACGAAGCCCACGATCGTGCCGAAGGCGACGAGGTAGCCGATCGACAGCCACGCCGAGACCGGCCAGGTCGGGACGTCGCGGTACCCACGCTCGAAGATGAAGCCGAGCGGGAAGAGCGCCGCCGCGCCGACGAGCGCCGTGAGCGCGACGAGCGCGGTGGGGGAGCGGCCGCGCATCGCGATGCGTCCGGCGACGCCGTAGACGGCCCAGCAGAACGCGCCGCCGAGCGTCATGAGATCGGCGACGAGCCGGTCGACCGAGAACGTGCCGCCGATGCCCTGCGCGCCGACGATGACGAGCGACGCGCCGACGCTCGAGACGGCGAAGCCCGCGATCTTCAGCGGCGTGAGCCGCTCGCCGATGGCGATCGCGGCGAGCGCCGTGAGCACCGGCACCATCGTCGGCACGATGAGCGCGCCGTCGGACGCGGGCGCGGTGACCAGCGCGACGAAGACGAGCGCGTTGTAGCCGAGGATCCCGACGAGGCCGGCGACGATGACCGCGCCGAGATGACGCGTGCCCAGTGGGATGCGCAGGACCGCGCACGCGACGAGGAGCACGGCGGCGACGATCGCGAACCGGATCGCGGAGAGCTCGATGGGTGGCACCTCGCCGACCGCGACCTTCGCGACGACCCACGTGCCACCCCACGAGAGCGCGATCGCGGCGTACGCGATGACGACGGTCAGCACGCGTTGCCCACCGCGATGAGCGTATCGGTACGATGCCCGCGATGCCGCGACGCATCCTCATCACGGGGATCACGGGGTTCGCGGGAAGCCATCTCGCCGAGCGGCTCGTCGAGCGTGGCGATGAGGTGCATGGCGTCGCGCACGAGCCGTCGCCCTTCCCGTACCTCGCGCGCGTGGCCGGGCGCGTGGCCATCCATGCGGGCGATCTCACGGATCCGACCGTCGCGCCGCGCGCCGTCGAGGCGTCGCGGCCCGAGATCGTCTATCACCTCGCGGGGCAGGCGGTGCCGACGCTCGCGACGGGCGATCCGCTCGCGGCGATCCGCATCAACGTCGTCGGCACCGGCAACGTCGCCGCGGCCGTCGCTCGCACGGACGCGCATCTCATCAGTGCGTCGAGCGCGGACGTCTACGGCATCCCGGAGGACAGCGTCCCCGTGACCGAGGACGCGCCGCTCCATCCGACGAACGTGTACGCCGCGACGAAGGTCGCCGCGGAGGCGATCCTCCGCGCGGTCGGCGGACGGGCGCGCGTCACCATCCTGCGCCCGTCGAACCAGATCGGGCCGCGCCAGCATCCCCGCCTCGCAGCGTCGGAGTTCGCGAAGCGCATCGCCGAGGCGGAGGCCGGGGTCGCCGAGCCTGTCCTGCGCCACGGCCAGCTCGATCCCCGCCGCGAATTCCTCGACGTGCGCGACATGGCCGCCGCGTACGAGGCCGCGGCCGCGATCGATGACGCGGATCCGGCGACGTACAACGTGGGCAGCGGCCAGGCGGTCTCGGTCGGCGCGATCCTCGACGTGCTGCTCGGCCTCGCGCGCGTCCCTATCCGGACCGAGCTCGACGAAGACCGCGTGCGGCCGGGCGTCCCCTCGATGCTCCTGCTCGACTCGTCGCGCTTCCGCGCACGAACGGGTTGGTCGCCTGCCATCCCGCTGGAGCGATCGCTCTCCGATACCCTCGACTTCTGGAGATCGATCGTGCAGCTCAATCGTCCCCCCGGCGCGCAGCCCGAGGCGCTGAGGCGAGAAGCCGAAGTGACGAGGGCGAGCACCGGGGCCCGAGCGAGGGTCGATCCGAGCGAGGGTCGGAATGAGTAGGTTCCGAATCTCATTCGGAACCGATGGCTGGCGTGCGCGGATCGCTGAGGAGTACACGTTCGACGCGGTCCGCATCTGCTCGCAGGCCGTCGCGCAGTGGGTGCGGACGAACGGCGGCGCGGACCGTGGTGTCGTCATCGGCTTCGATCGCCGTTTCGTCTCCGAGCACTTCGCCGCCGCGGCGGCGGAGGTCGTCGCGGCGAACGGCGTGAACGTGCACCTCGCGTCGAGCGCGGCGCCGACGCAGTCGTTCTCGTGGGCGACGATGCGCCGCAAGGCGAAGGCGGGGATCGTCATCACCGCGAGCCACAACCCGTGGACCGACAACGGCTTCAAAGTGAAGACCGAGAGCGGCGCCGCCGCACCGCCGGCGATGCTGAAGGAGCTCGAGGCGATCATCCATCCCCTGCAGGACGGGAAGGGGAAGGTCGAGCGCATGGCCTTCGACGACGCGAAGGCGAAGGGCCTCGTCGAGGTGTTCGATCCCGCGCCCGACTACCTCGCCCGCGTCGCCGAGCTCTTCGACCTCGATGCCTTCCGCGGCGCCGGGTACACGGTGGTGTGCGAGCCGCTCTACGGCAGCGCGGCGGGGTACTTCACGCGCCTCATCGGCGGCGGCCGCACCAAGGTCATCGAGATGCACAGCGAGCGGAACCCGTTCTTCGGCGGCGTGAACCCCGAGCCCATCCCGCCGAACATCGACGAGTTCCTCGCGCGGGTGCCCGCGGAGCACGCCGACGTCGGCCTCGCGGTCGACGGCGACGCCGACCGCGCCGGCCTCGCCGACGAGACGGGCCGGTTCGTGACGACGCTCACCGTGTACGCGCTGCTCATGTGGTATCTGCTCGAGGTCCGCAAGCTGCGCCAGCCCGTCGTGAAGACCGTGAACATGACGCTCATGGCCGACCGCCTCGGCGAGCGGTACGGCGTGCCGGTGCACGAGGTGCCCGTCGGATTCAAGTACATCGGCCCGAAGATGGCCGAGACCGGCGCGATGATGGGCGGCGAGGAGTCGGGCGGCTTCGGCTTCGCGATGCATCTGCCCGAGCGCGACGGGATCGTCGCGGACCTCTTCTTCCTCGACTTCATGCTGAAGACGCGGAAGAAGCCGTCGCAGCTGATCGCGGAGCTCATGGATCTCGCCGGGCCGTCGGCGTATCTGCGCCGCGACATCCACTTCGACGCGGCGACGTACCCGAAGGAGAAGGAGCGGATCATGGCCGAGCTCGGGTCCGCACGTCCCGATCGGCTCGACGGCCAGCCCGTGGCGCGCGCGGTCCTGCTCGACACGAAGGACGGCGCGAAGTTCTTCCGCCAGGACGGCTCGTGGCTGCTCATCCGCCTCTCGGGCACGGAGCCGCTCGTGCGCATCTACGCCGAGACGCGCGATCCGAAGGAGCTCGCGCCGCTCCTCGACGCGGGCGAGAAGCTCATCGGCGTGAAGAAGGGCCACTGATGGACGCGACCGTCATCGAGACCGTCGAGCGCATCCGGCGGGCGGATCCCGAGGGGATGCTCGACCGGATCAAGGAGCTCCCGAAGCAGGTGCGCGACGCGTGGGCCATCGCGCAGCGCGCGCAGATCCCGCCGGCCTTCGGCGACGTGCGCAGCATCGTCGTGAGCGGCATGGGGGGGTCGGCGATCGGCGGCGACCTCGCGGCCGCGCTCGTCAGCGGCGAGCTGAAGGTGCCGATGTCCGTTCACCGCGACTACGGCCTCCCCGCGTACGTCGGGCGCGACTCGCTCGTCATCGTGTCGTCGTACTCCGGGAACACCGAGGAGTCGCTCTCCTCGTTCGAGGACGCGCGCAAGCGCGGCGCGAAGGTCATCGCGATCACGACGGGCGGACGCCTCGCGGAGCTCGCGACGGCCGCGGGGTTCCCGATCGTCACGTTCGCGTACCCGGCACGGCCGCGCGCGACGCTCGGCTATTCGCTCACCCTCGTCCTCGGCGTCCTCTCGCGCATGGGCCTCGTTCGCGACCTCGCCGCCGACGTCGAGGCGGCGCTCGCGGACGTCGCGAAGCTGCAGGAGAAGGTGCACGAGGGCGCGCGCTCGAACGACGCGAAGAAGCTCGCCCTCGCGCTCGCCGAGAAGATCGTCTTCGTGTACGGCGCGGGCGCGATGGGCGTCATGGCCCGCCGCGTGAAGGGCCAGTGGAACGAGAACGCGAAGGCGTGGGCCGCGTTCGACGTGCTGCCCGAGCTCGACCACAACGCCGTCGTCGGCTTCCCGCACCCCGCGATCGCGAAGCAGGCGCTCGCGGTGCTCATCCTGCGGAGCTCGCAGGACCTCGGGCGCCACCGCGTCCGCTGGGAGGTCACGAAGGAGCTCCTCGACCAGTCCGGGATCGAGCACCACAGCCTCGAGCTGCCCGGGGCGAACGCCCTCTCCGAGGTGCTCCAGATGACCTACGTCACGGACCACGTGTCCTTCTACATCGCGCTCCTGAACGGCGCCGACCCGTCACCGAACAAGGCCATCGACTTCCTGAAGGACCGGCTCGCGAAGGCCTAGTGCCCTTCGCCTACTGCCCTCGCGACGGCACCAAGCTCGTTCCGACGCGGATCGACGGACGCGACCGGCCAGGATGCCCGCGCTGCGGCTTCGCCGACTTCGTCCACGTCCAGATCGGCGCGAACACGATCGTCGAGCGTGAAGGGTCGGTCCTCCTGGTGAAGGTGAACTATGGGCCGCGGAACGGACGATGGGCGCTCCCCGGCGGGCTCGTCGAGGACGACGAGACCCCCGACGCGGCGGCGATACGCGAGACCGAGGAGGAGACGGGCTTCGTCGTGGAGCTCGACGGCCTGCTCACGACGTACATGCGTCCGGGTGCACCGATCATCGTCGTCATCTACCGCTCGCACATCGTCGGCGGAGAGATGCGGATCGCCCCCGAGGAGCTCTCGGAGGCGGCGTTCTTCCCGCGCGACGAGATACCACCGCTCGCGGAGCTCGCTTGGCCGTCGACGATCCACGGCATCGATGCGTGGAAAGCGTTCGAGCGCGCGCGGCCGTAGATCTGCCGACTTTTGGCCCCTTCCGACGGGTTTCCTCAGAGGTCTATCGTTGCCACGGGTCGAAGAATGCCGGTCGCGCAGCAGCGGATCGAGATCCTGAAAAGGCGTGGAGGGAACCGATGTATTCGAGCCTCATCTCCATGGTCGAGAAGGCGAAGCGTTACGCCGACGAGCCGGATCGCATCAGCATCCGTGACCTCGAGGTCGACTTCCGCGGCGTCAACGGGACACACCGTGTGGGGCTGCGGGGAGATGAATGGCACTGCGAGTGCGACCATTTCCAGGCGCACGGGCTCTGCGCGCACGTCATGACGCTGCAGCGCCTCTTCGGCACGCACCTGCGTGACGAAGTGCGCTACACGGCGGAGCGCATCCCGGCCTAGCATCTCGCGGACAACTGAATACGCGGGCTGTCAGCGAAGCCGGTGAGAGTCCGGCACGGTCTGGCCACCGTGTGAGGAGGTTCGCCTCCTCGAGTCGGGTCGCCTGATGTCCCGCACGCGGCCGAAAGCCTTCCGAAGAAAGGGTGCGGTCAATGGACATCACGCGACGCGGCCTCCTCGGTCTCCTCCTGGCGCTCCTCGTTTCCTGCGGCTCCCCGAACGTCGGCGCCCCATCGCCGTCGCCGACGACGGCCAGCGCCGCGGCGACCGCCACCCCGGCGTTCCCCCGCACCGTCACGGACTTCCAGGGGCGCAACACCGTCATCGCCAAGCG
>DASWDY010000016.1:0-3581 GCA_036395035.1 Candidatus Limnocylindria bacterium | reverse complement strand
TCGATGCTGCCGACCCCAGCGAGCATGTTGCGCACGAAGTCCTGATGCCCGGGCACGTCGACGATCCCGACCTCCGTCCCGCCGGGCAGCCGCAGGTGCGCGAATCCGAGGTCGATGGTCATGCCGCGCTCCTGCTCCTCGCGCAGCCGGTCGGGGTCGATGCCCGTCAGTGCCTTGATGAGGGTCGACTTGCCGTGGTCGACGTGGCCGGCCGTGCCGATCACGCGCACGCCCTCGCTCGTCACGTCACGCCCTGACACGAGGAGAACGCCGTCGGAACGACGACGAACGCGAGGAAGAGCATGAGCGCGATCCAGAGCCCGAGCGAGATCCCCGTCGCGAGCGGGGGCAGCGACGGGCGGTCGTCGTCCTTCCGGGTCACTTCCTCACGGCGACGCATTCGATCTCGATCTTCGCCCCGCGCGGGAGCTTCCCGACCTCGAACGTCGACCGCGCGGGGCGATGCGCGCCGAGCTTCAGCGCGTACGCCTCGTTCATCGCGGTGAAGTCGTTCATGTCCGCGAGGAACACGGTCGTCTTCACGATCTGCGCGAGCCCGCTCCCCGAGGCGCTGAGGACCGCGGCGAGGTTGTCGAGCACCCGCGCGGTCTGGACCGCGATGTCGCCCTCGACGAGCTTCCCCGTCGTGGGGTCGAGCGGGATCTGCCCCGAGCAGAAGACGAGGTCGCCGGCCACGATGGCCTGGCTGTACGGGCCGACGGCCTTCGGGGCGTCCTCGCTGTGCGCGCTGCGGATCTCCATCTGTCCCTCCTTGAGAGTCGCGATGACGGTTCGCGTGAGCAGGTCGTCGTCCTCGGGGAGCACGCTGCGCAGGTCGAGCGCGAAGCGCTCCTCGACGACGACGCCGATGACGGGCGGGTCGGCGCTCCGCAGCCGCGCCGCGAGGCGCGTCGCGTGTCCCTCGATCGCGACCGCGCGCGACGGCTGCGTCTCCTCGGGGAGCGACCCGCCGCCCACGGTCGATCGCGTCTCGACGACGCTCGCGGGGACGCCGGCGGCGGCCAGCGCCGCGGCGATCGCCTTCGCGCGCCGCGCGAGCGCGGTCGGCGACGCGCCGATCATCCGCCACACGGGCAGCTCGCGCTCGGCGGTCCCATCGCGGTAGGCCGCGAGCGTGGCGACGAGCGCCGCGATGGTCATCTTGTCGGGCCGGATCGCGCGCATGAGCGGATGCGATCGCAGCTTCGCGATCATCGCCGCGCGGCCGACCGCGAGACCCGCCTGCGGCCCGCCGAGGAGCTTGTCGCCGCTGAACGTGACGACATCGGCCCCCGCGCGGACCGCCTCCTGGACGGTCTCCTCGGCGCCGAGCCCGTGACGCGCCGTCTCGAGCAGCGTGCCGCTCCCCAGGTCGTGCACGAACGCGACGCCGCGCTCGTGCGCGAGGGCGGCGAGCTCCTTCGAGCTCGCGCTCGCCGTGAAGCCGATGACGCGGAAGTTGCTCGCGTGCACGCGGAGGATGGCCGCGGTGCGATCGGTGATCGCCGCGGCGTAGTCGCGCGCGTACGTCCGGTTCGTCGTGCCGACCTCGACGAGCTTCGCGCCCGATCGCGCCAGCACGTCGGGAATGCGGAATCCGCCACCGATCTCGACGAGCTCGCCGCGCGCGACGATGACCTCGCGCCGCGCCGCGAGCGCGGCGAGCGCCAGGAGCACCGCCGCGGCGTTGTTGTTCACGACGACGCCATCCTCGGCGCCCGTCACCTCGGCGAGGATCCGCGCGGCGTGGCCGTGGCGCTCGCCGCGCCGGCCCGCGGCGAGGTCGTACTCCACGCTCACCGCCGCGGCCGCCTCGCGCATCGCGTCGAGCGCGCGGGACGAGAGCGGCGCCCGCCCCAGGTTCGTGTGGAGGATGACGCCGGTCGCGTTGAGGACGCGGCGGAGGGTCGGGCGATCGCGCGCGGCGAGGCGCTCCCGCGCGAGCCGCGCGGCGCCTTCCGCGTCGAGGGGCTCGCCGCTCGCGCGCCGCTCCGCGAGCAGGTCGCGCACCGCCGCGGTGAAGCGGTCGCGCGTGCGCGCATCGAGGGTTCCCGCCTCGCGCAGCACCGAGTCGACGGACGGCAGCCGCCGACGCGCGTCGGTGCTCACGGGGCCGCGAGCACGTCGAGCGCCTGGTGGCGCACCGTGATGTGCAGGTGCTCCACGCGTGCGACCTCGCCGTCGAGCTCCATCGGCACGACGCGCGGCAGGTCGATGTCGATCTCGCGCGCGGGGCGGGTCACGATCGTCGTCCCGTTCTCGTGCTTCCCGAAATACAGCTTCACGAGCGCGGCGAGCGACGCGAGCTTGGAGAGGTCGCCCGCGACCGTGACGTCGAGCAGGCCGTCGTCGAGACGCGCTCGCGGGGCGGGCTGCATGCCGCTCCCGAAGAAGCGGCCGTTCGAGGCGACGATCGTCAGGAATTTGCCGAATTGCGTCTCACCGTCGACGCGTACCTCCATCGTCTGCGGACGATACGTTGCGATCGCGATCATGGAGCCCACGAGGTACGCCCAGGGTTGCCCCATGACCCGCTCGGTCGCGATCACGCGCTCGGCGACGTGGCCGTCGATCCCGACGCCGGCCGCATTCAGGAAGAGACGGCCGTTCGCCTCCCCCACGTCGATCGTCCGGCGGATCGCCTCGGTCGCGAGCCAGCTCGCGAGCTTCCTCCGCGCGCGCCCGCGCGGGTATCCGAGGCTGCGCGCGAAGTCGTTGCTCGACCCGACGGGATAGACCGCGAGCGCCGCGGCGCTGCCGATCATGCCGTTCGCGACCTCGTTCGCGGTGCCGTCACCGCCGACCGCGAGCACGATGGTGTGGCCCTCGTCGACCGCGTTCGCGGCGAGGCGCGCCGCCTCACCGGGTCCGGGCGTGACGGCGATCTCGAGCGTCATGCCGGCGGCCTCGAACTCCGCGCCGATCGTTCGCGTGAGGCGCGCACCGCGGCCATGCCCGGCGGCGGGGTTCACGATCGCGTACGCCCGGCGCCGCTCGGACCTCATCCCATGCCGCGGTCGCCGGGGGCGAGGGCGCGGCGGATCGCGTCCTGCTCCTCGTCGCTCAGCGGGTAGCGCGAGCGTCCGCCCTGCACCGGCTTGGCGAAGATCCGCGTATCCGTGCGCGCGTGCAGGCTCGAGATGACGAGGCCGGTCCCCTCCGCGTCGAGCAGCGCGATCGCGAACGACTGGTCGCCGCCGGCGTCGGGGAAGGGATTGAACCGCACGACGCCGACCTTCCGCAGCGTGCCGTGCCGCAGGAGCTCGTCGAGGTCCTGGTGGAGCTTGTTCAGGGCGTCGAGCCGCTCGTCGGTCCGCGCGAGGCGCTTCAGGATCCCGTCGAGCAGCTCGTCGAGGCCCTGATCACCGCTGCTGTCGAAGACCGAGCGGAGGCGCCGGCGCAGCCGCATGGAGGACCGCTGGAGGACGGCGACCCACAGCGCGAGGACGACGACCGCCGCGGCGAGCGCCACGACCATCGTCGACTGGGTCTGCGGGTCCAGCGGCACGTTCGCCATGATGACCGAGATCCGCCGTATGCTGGTCTCCCCGTGCCGAAGCGTCACCGGGTCCGCGCACGCG
>DASWDY010000015.1:0-3463 GCA_036395035.1 Candidatus Limnocylindria bacterium | reverse complement strand
TAGTTCTCGGAGGCGATGAGCTCGATCTTCTCGACCTGCCGCTTCTCCTCGCCGCGCATCGCCGCGTACAGCTCCGGGTCGGTCCGTTCGACGTGGCTCAGGTCGGTCATCTCACAGCCTCCCTCTCGATCTCTGCGATCTGCTCGCGGCGGCGCGCGTGCCGGCCGCCTTCAGCGCTCGCGCCGAGGAACGCGTCGACGATGCTCTTCGCGACCTCGGGGCCGATGACGCGCTGCCCGAGCGTGAGCAGGTTCACGCCGACGTGCGTGACCGCGTCGCGCGCGGACCACGCCTCCGTGACGACGGCCGCGCGTACGCCGGGGATCTTGTTCGCGGCGACCGCGGGCCCGATCCCCGAGCCGCAGAAGAAGAGGCCGCGCTCGACCTGCCCGGTCGCGACCGCGTCGGCGAGCGCCACGACGATCTCGGGGTAGTCGTCGTCGGGCCCGGTCGGGCCGCCGACGTCCCGCACCTCGTGCCCCGCGGCGCGCAGGTGGTCCCGGACGAGGTCGCGCAGCTCGGTGCCGGCGTGGTCGGCAGCGACCCCGATCCTCATGCGGCGCCACGACCGAAGCGGACCTCGCGGATGGCACGGTCGATCGCGGCCTCGGAGATGGCGCCCTCGCGTAGGACGCGCGCGTCGTTGCGCGTGCAGTCGACGACCGTCGACGGGACGCCGCCGGGGGTGCGGCCGCCGTCGAGCACGAGCGCGATGCGGCCGTCGAGCTGCTCGAGCACCTCGGCGGCGGTCGTCGCGTCGGGACGTCCCGAGAGGTTCGCGCTCGTCACCGGCAGCCCGCCCCCGCTGGCGGCGATGAGACGGCGCGCGAGGTCGCTCGCCGGCACGCGGAAGGCGAGCGTCCCGCGCCGCGGAGCCACGAGGACGATCGTGAGCGGACCGGGCCAGAAGCGCTCGGCGAGCGCGCGGGCGCTCGGCGTGACGATCGCGCTCGCCTCGAGGTGCGAGGCGTCCGACAGGAGGATCGGGATGCGCTTGTCCTTCGGGCGGCCCTTCGCCCGGAAGAGCGCCTCGATGTGCCCGTGCCCGGCGGCGACGCCGTACACCGTGTCGGTGGGGAACGCGACGACCTCGCCGCGCTCCAGAGCGGTGGCTGCTTCCTCGACCGCTCCCCGCGCATCCGCCTTGAGAACGCGGGTCTTCACGCGGTGGAGCATAGGCGTGGACCTGTCGAACTGGCCGCGCCCCGTTCGATGCATAGGTAGAGCCCCAGAACGGGGCGGAACAGAAAGGGGAACGCGATGCGCGTCATGGTGTTCGTGAAGGGCGATCAGGAGAGCGAGGCCGGCAAGCTGCCGGACGCGGGACTCGTCGACAAGATGCAGACGTACAACGAGGAGCTGGTGAAGGCGGGCGTCATGCTCGCGGGCGAAGGCCTCCACCCGAGCTCGAAGGGCAAGCGCGTGCGGTTCGACGGATCGAAGCGCACCGTCATCGACGGTCCGTTCGCCGAGGCGAAGGAGCTCGTCGCGGGCTACTGGCTGTGGCAGGTCCGTTCGATCGACGAGGCCGTGGAGTGGCTGAAGCGCTCCCCGTTCGAGGCCGGCGATGTCGACATCCGCCCGATCTTCGAGAGCGAGGAGTTCGCGAAGGAGATCGGCCGGCCGGACATCGCGGAGAAGGAAGCGCGCCTCAAGGAGGAGATCGCGGCGCGCCGGTGACCTCCGGAACGCACCGCGCGATCGAGGCGGTCTGGAGGATCGAGTCGGCCCGGCTCATCGCCGGGCTGGCTCGCATCTCCGGCGACGTCGGCCTCGCCGAGGAGCTCGCGCAGGACGCGCTCGTCGCCGCGCTCGAGCAGTGGCCGGCGGCCGGCGTCCCGGAGAAGCCCGGCGCATGGCTCATGTCGACGGCGAAGCACCGCGCCATCGACCGCATCCGCCGCGCCACGACGCTCGCGCGCAAGTACGAGCAGCTCGGCCGCGAGCTCGTGATAGCGGAAGAGACCGGTAGCCCGCTCGAGCCGGACGAGGACATGGGCGACGACCTGCTCCGCTTGATCTTCACCGCGTGCCACCCCGTGCTGGCGACGGAGGCGCGTGTCGCCATCACGCTCCGCGTGGTCGGCGGGCTCACCACCGAGGAGATCGCCCGCGCGTTCCTCGTCCCCGTCCCGACGATGGCGCAGCGGATCGTGCGCGCGAAGCGCACGCTGTCCGAGGCGCGAGTGCCGTTCGAGGTGCCCACCGGACCGGATCGCGTCGCGCGCCTCGGCTCGGTGCTCGAGGTGATCTATCTCATCTTCAACGAGGGATATGCCGCGACGGCGGGCGATGACTGGGTCCGTCCCATCCTCTGCGAGGATGCGCTGCGGCTCGGACGGATCCTCGCGGGTCTCATGCCATCGGAGCCGGAGGTCCACGGCCTGGTGGCACTGATGGAGATCCAGGCGTCGCGGCTGCGCGCCCGCGTCGGGCCGAGCGGCGAGCCGGTCCTGCTGCTCGATCAGGACCGCACGCGCTGGGACGGCATCCTCATCCAGCGCGGGCTGGCGGCGCTCGCCCGCGCCGAGCGGCTCGGCGGCGCGCTCGGTCCGTACACGCTGCAGGCCGCGATCGCGGCATGCCATGCGCGTGCGCGCACGGCGGAGGAGACCGATTGGGCACGCATCGTCGCGCTCTATGACGGGCTCGCCGAGCTGACGCCATCGCCGATCGTCGAGCTCAACCGCGCCGTCGCGGTGGGGATGGCGTTCGGTCCCGTGGCGGCTCTCGACCTCGTCGACGCGCTACGCGACGAGAAGGCGCTCAGCGGCTATCACCTTCTGCCAGCGGTCCGCGGCGACCTCCTGCGGAAGCTCGGCCGCGCGAGCGAGGCCGCGAGCGAGTTCGAGCGCGCGGCCGAGCTGACAGCGAACGAGCGGGAGCGCGAGCTCTTGCGACGGCGAGCGGCCGAGACGGCCGCCGAGCGGATATCGAGCTAGACGAGCTGTCGCGCTCGGCGCGCGGTGACGACGCCGGTGTTGAAGCCGAGCCAGTGCATGCGGCCGAGGTGACGCGCGTGCTCGATCTTCATGCACCGATCCATGACGACGCGGAGGCCGCCGTCCTCGGCGATCCGCGCGCCCTCCGGGCTGATGACGCCGAACTGCAGCCACAGCGCTTTCGCGCCGATCGCGACCGCTTCGCGCG
The DNA here is from genome assembly GCA_036395035.1 of Candidatus Limnocylindria bacterium. Classification (GTDB taxonomy): domain Bacteria; phylum Chloroflexota; class Limnocylindria; order P2-11E; family P2-11E; genus JACPOT01. The sequence goes on along the minus strand of DASWDY010000015.1, from coordinate 313 downwards.
CGATGTCCGGGACCGCCTCGGGCCGGCGGAAGACGTCGACGATGTCGACGGGGAACGGGATCTTCGAGAGCGAGGGATAGGCCGTCTCGCCTAGGATCTCGCGCTCCTTCGGATTCACGGGGACGACGCGGTAGCCGTGGCGCCGTAGATAGAAGCCGATGAAGTTGCTCGCGCGGAGGTCGTCGGGCGAGAGGCCGACGATCGCGACGGTGCGCGCGGAGCGGAGCAGCCCGACGATCGTGAGCGGGTCCTGGTAGCGAGGGTCGACCGCGGTCGGCGCCGGCGAGATCCGCGACGTCGCGCTCATGCCGCG
>DASWDY010000014.1:0-2138 GCA_036395035.1 Candidatus Limnocylindria bacterium | reverse complement strand
CCTGGAAGCGCTACAGGCACTGCGCCAGGCGGTCGACCGTCTCGGTCCGGACACGGTCAAGGACCTGGTGCTGTACGAGTCGCTGGAGAACGGCGACATCCGGCCCATCGCCGAGTACGACGAGCTGCTGCCGCTCATCGGCCTGCAGCCCGCATCGCGGAGCGACCGGAAGACGACGGGCTGACACGCGCACGCGCCGCTACGCTCGCGGCGATGGCGCATGACCACGCGCACGACCTCCGCGAGCGCCGCTTCAGTGAAGGCGACCGCGAGGCGTGGGAGCGCGAGGTCGATCCCCGCGAGCTCTTCGAGCCCCGCAAGCGCGACATCTACAACTTCATCGACGAGACGAAGATCCGCTATCTGCGGCCGCTGCTGCCGTCATCCGGCAGCGCGATCGAGATCGGCGCGGGCTCCGGCCGCCTGCTCATCCGCGCCGGCCTCGAGCGGCCGTTCCGCCTCGTCGCGCTCGACTACGCCGTCTACGCGATGCGCGCGGTGCGCGAGAACGCGCGGCGAGCGGACCGCCACGCCGACCTGGCGCTCGGCGACGCGCGCGCGCTGCCGTTCCGGGACGCGTCGTTCGACGTCGTCCTCTCGGGCGGGCTCCTCGAGCACTTCCGCGATCCCACGCCCGTCCTCGCGGAGATGGCGCGCATCCTCCGGCCGGCCGGGCTCTTCTACGCCGACATCGTTCCGCGCAAGGTCTCGCTGTACCGCTGGGCCGAGCGCGACCGCATGCAGCGGTCGGAGCACATGGCGGAGGGCATCTACGAGAGCGGCCTCACCAAGGGCGCGTGGGCCCGCCTCATCCGCGAGGCAGGCCTCCAAGACGTGCGCGTGATCTCCGCGGGCGTGTACCCGCCGTACACCTTTCCGCGCTACGAGCGGCTGACGTGGAAGTACGCGAGCTTCATCCGGTCGCTCGACGGCACCGCCGTCGCGGACGTCCTCGGCTGGTTCTACATGGCGACCGCGAGGAAGACGTGATCGATGACAATTTGTGTTACATTCGAGCGTGATGGCCGAGCAGCGCACGGTGAGCATCTCGATCCCGCCGGCCCTCGCCCGCGCAGCGGACCGGCTCGCGCGCAAGGAGGGGCGGACGCGGAGCGAGCTCTTCCGTGAGGCGTTCCGGCAGTACGCGACGCGGATGGAGCGCTGGGAGCGGATCTTCGAGCTCGGCCGGGACATCAGCCGGCGTCGGGCGCTCAGCGAGGCGGACGTCGAACGGGTCGTCAGGGAAGAACGGCGCGCACGGGCGCGCTGAGTGCGCGTACTCCTCGACACGAACGTCATCATCTCGTCGGTCCTGTTCGGCGGCATCCCGAACGACACGCTGCGGCGCGGGCTCGCAGGTGAGTTCGAGCTCGTGACGGGACGCGCGCTCCTCGACGAGCTCGAGCGGACGCTGCGGGAGCGTTTCGGCTTCCCACCGGAGGCGGCGTCGTTCGCGCGCGGCGACCTCGAGCTCGCCTCGGAGCTCGTGGCGCCCACGCGCATCGACGCGATCTCGCGTGACCCGGGCGACGACATCGTGCTCGCTATCGCGAGGGCGGGCCGAGTCGACTTCATCGTGACGGGCGACCGAGATCTGCTGTCGCTCGGCCGGTACGAGGGGATCCCGATCGTGACGCCCCGCGAGCTCGTCGACATCTCCGCCGAGGGGGAACGCTGAGCAGGACACGGCCGCTGGTAGGATCCACGGTGCGTTGCAGCCCGATGCTCTGACCTTGGCGCGCGGCCTCGAGGCGCTCCCCGATGAGGACCTGCGGATCCTGCTGTCGCGCCGGCGCGAGGCGGCCGAGGCCGCTCGGACAGCGCGTCCCACATGGGCGGAGCTCGCCGCGACGCTGCTGCACCCGCGCAACGTCGCGCTCACGCTGGCGCGCCTCGATCGCTTCCTCGGCCAGGTGCTCGGGCTCGCGAGCCTCGAGGGCGGCAGGCTGACGCCCGACGTCGCCGAGGCCGAAGGCCTCGCACGCGCCCATCTCGACCCGGCGGTCCATGAGCTGCGGCGATGGGGCCTCGCGACGGCCGGCCAGGACGGATCGCTCGTGCTCGCGCCCGGAGTGGCGGGCATGATCTGGGATCCCGGCGGCCTCGGGAGGCCGGCCGCGCGGCTCCTCGAGAACCTG
>DASWDY010000013.1:0-7229 GCA_036395035.1 Candidatus Limnocylindria bacterium | reverse complement strand
CCTCTCGAAGGCCATCCCGAAGGATCAGCAGCTCGCGTTGCACGGACCCGAGAAGGCCGACGTGACGATCGTCGCGTGGGGCTCGACCAAGGGGACGATCCTCGACGCGATGCGGATCCTCTCCGACGAGGGCAAGAGCGTGAACTTCCTGCAGTGCCGGCTCATGCGGCCGTTCCCGGCGGAGGACGTCGAGCGGATCCTGCGCGCGGCGAAGCGCGTCGTGCTCCTCGAGGAGAACTACTCGGGGCAGCTCGGCTCGCTCATCGCGGAGCAGACCGGGATCCGCATCGCCGACAAGGTGCTGAAGTTCGACGGCCGTCCCTTCAGCGAGGACGAGGTCGTCGCCGCGCTCCGCGCGCGCCTCGACGGCAAGGCCAGGGAAGGGACCGACGTGGTGATGACGCATGTCCGTTGAGGCGCCGGTCAAGAAGTTCGCGATCAAGGACTACAAGTCCGATCTGCACAATGACTGGTGTCCAGGGTGTTTGAGCCCTGACACGTTGATCGCGATGGCCGATGGCCTATGGAAGCCGATCCGTGACGTCGTCACGGGTGATCAAGTGATCGCCCACGATGGCAAGCCGCATCGCGTGACCGAGACGATGTCCCACTGGCACCCCGACTCGATGCATCGGGTGTCGGTGAAGTGCTTCGGCACCATCACGTTGACGCCGGACCATCCGATGTATGTCGTTCGTCGCCAGCGACGCAAGCGCGTGAACACGGAATGGAACGCGACCTGGATCCGCGCGGATGAAGTCAAGCCTGGCGACTACGTGGCGTATCCGCGGTCGCTTGCGAGCGAGGACATCGCGTCCCTCCCGCTGAGCTACGAGCGGAAGGCCAAGGACACGCGGAGCAAGCCGCTCCCGGGAGCGATCGGGCTCGATGCGGACGCGATGCGTCTCGCGGGTCTGTACATCGCCGAGGGCCACTCGCATGGCCGCGAGATCGTCTTCACATTCGGCTTCCACGAGCGCGACCTCGTGGACGAGACCGTTGCGCTGGTCGGGAAGACCTTGGAGCTCGGTGCGACCGTTCGCGAGCGTCCCGAGAAGGGCTCGACGGAGGTCCACGTCAGCTCGAGTTACCTGGCTGAGATCTTCGCATCTTGGTTCGGGACGTCAGCCGAGACCAAGCGCGTCCCGGCCGCTCTCATGTCGCTGTCGCCGACGCGCCAGCGCGCGCTGATCTCAGGTCTATGGGCCGGCGACGGCTGGAACAACGCGCGCAAGGCGCACTTCAAGACGATCTCGCCGGTCCTTGCCCAGCAGATGAAGACGCTCCTCGTGCGGCAGGGCATGGTCCCGACGGTCACCGCCCAACGCGCGAAGGACATCCATCTGGAGGCATACGCCGTCGAGGTCGTCAGCACGCGCGACTTCAACCTGTTGGCCACGATCGTCGACGCGCCGCAGCGGGAAGTGCGTCCGGGCAAGCCGCCGATGGTCATCACGGACGACTACGTCTTCCTGCCGGTCCGCAAGAACGAGGTCATCTCCTACGAGGGATACGTCCACAACTTCGAGGTCGAGGGTGTCCATTCCTACGTCAGCTCGGTCGGCGCTCTCCACAACTGCGGCGATTTCGGGATCCTCACCGGGATCCAGATGGCGCTCGCGAGCATGGGCCTCGACCCCGACAAGGTCGCCGTGTTCAGCGGCATCGGCTGCTCCGGCAAGACGCCCCACTACATCAAGGCCTACGGCTTCCACACGCTGCACGGCCGCGTCCTGCCGGTCGCGACCGGCGCGCGCCTCGTGAACCGCGACGTCACGGTCATCGCCCTGGGCGGCGACGGCGACGGGTACGGCATCGGCGCCGGCTACTTCGTGAACAGCGGCCGCCGCAACGTCGACATGGCGTACCTCGTCCACAACAACAACGTCTACGGGCTCACGAAGGGCCAGGCCTCACCCACCCTCCGCAAGGGCAAGCGCACGAAGTCCATGCCCGAAGAGGCGATCCAGGACGGCATCAACCCGATCGCGATGGCCGTCGCCGCGGGGTACACGTTCATCGCGCGCGGCTACGCGCTCGAACCGAAGCACCTCGCGGGGATCATCCAGCGGGCGATCGAGCACAAAGGCGCCGCGCTCGTCGACGTCCTCCAGACGTGCCCGACGTACAACGACCTCTACACGAAGGAGTGGTACGAGGGCGCGGACCTGCCGGAGAAGAAGAGCCGCCTCTACAAGCTCGAGGCGACCGGCTTCGACCCCGTAGTGCACGACGTCACGGACGAGCAGGAGATCGTCGCGAAGAAGGCGGCGGCGGTCGTGAAGTCGTACGAGAAGGAGCCCATCCCGATCGGCATCTACTACCAGGCGGAGCTGCCGACGTACGAGGACGCCCTGAACGGGCGCATCCCCGCGCTCGCCGAGAAGCCGCTCGTGGACATAGACACCTTCCACCGCGACGTGAACGTGCTCCTCGAGGCGATGCGGTAGCGCGGACCCGCCTGCCGGGGCGTCCCGGCGGAAGGGCGATCGATCCCATAGCGTCTCATCGAAGGGAGCGCGGGGCCTCAGACTACCTTCGATGGACCTTCGCCTGGATCACGCGGTCATCGCCGTCTCAGACCCTGCCCGCTCCGATGCCTTCTACCACGACGTCCTCGGCGCAGACGTGCGCGAGCTGCCGCGCGGGCGGCGGGCGTACCGCTTCGGCGAGCAGCAGCTGAACGTCCACACCCCGGGCGCGACGCCCGAGCCGGTCGCGCGAGTGCGCATCACGCCCGGCAACAGCGACCTCTGCTTCGTGTGGGACGGCCGCATCGAGGACGCCGTCGCGCACCTGCGCTCGAAGGGCGTCGCTGTCGAGCTCGGCCCGGTCGAGCGTACCGGCGCGCACGGCGACGGCAGGAGCGTGTACTTCCGCGATCCCGACGGCTCGCTGCTCGAGCTCATCACGTATGAGGGGACGCGCTCGTGATCTTCTCGGGCGTTGACGGCTACGCGCGGGGCTGGCTCGTCCTCCGCTGCTCGTTCGACCGGCGGGGCCGCATGGACATCGTCGGCCTCGAGGGACACCGCGGATTCGCCTCCGTCGTCGCGCTGCCGGACAAGCTTCTGGTGGTGGACGTGCCGATCGGCCTCGTCGAGCGTCCGGGCGACGGACCCCGGGCCTGCGACGTCGAGGCGCGGCGCCTGCTGGCGGCGCGAGCGGCTTCGGTCTTTCCCGCCCCGACCCGCGCCGCGCTGAACTGCGCGACGTTCGCCGCGGCGAGGGCGATCGGGCCGATGAACCTCCAGACGTTCGGGATCCTGCGCAAGGTCGCCGACGTCGACTGCGCCATGCAGCCGGCGACGCAGACGCGCATCCGCGAGGGGCATCCCGAGCTGAGCTTCCGCGAGATGGCGCACGGCGCGGCGCTGCGGACGAAACGGTCCGCGGAGGGTCGCGCGCAGCGCGAGCGGCTCCTCTCGAAGCTCGGCCTGGACGTTGCCGCGCTCGTCGCGCGCCGGCCCTCCGGCGCGAACGCCGACGACGTGCTCGACGCCGCGGCGATGGTGTGGACGGCCGCGCGCATCGGGTTCGACCAGGCGCGCCCCATCCCGACCGACGCGCCGCGCGACGCGATGGGCCTGCGCATGGAGATCTGGGTCTAGGACACGGTGACCGCGACCGCCGAACTCCGCTTCCGTCCGATGACCGAAGCGGACCTGCCGCTTGTGCGCGAGTGGCTGCTCCGGCCGCACGTGCGCCGCTGGTGGGACGACGGCTCGGAGCCCGACTTCCCGGAAGGCTCGATCCGCGAGCGCCGCATGGCGATCCGCGGCGAGGATCCGACGGAGCACTTCATCGTCGAGCTCGATGCTCGCCCGATCGGCGACATCCAGTCGTACCGCACGACCGACCACCCCGACTACATCGCCGAGATCGGGATCGACGAGCCTGCTATCGGCATCGACGTGTACATCGGTGAGCCGGAGCTGATCGGTCGAGGGCTCGGGCCCGAGCTGATCCGCCGCTTCCTCCGCGACGTCGCCTTCCCGCGGTACCAGGTCGACCTCGCGCTCATCGGTCCGACGCGCTCGAACGCCGCGGCGATCCGGGCGTACGAGAAGGCGGGATACCGGTTCCGCAAGGTGTACGACGAGCCCGACACGCGGGAGCGCGAGCACTACCTCATGGAGCTCCGCCGCGCCGACATCGACGCGTGAGCGACCTCGCGGATGCGCTCGCGCGCGAGGAGGAGCTCGAGCTGCGCACGCGCGGCCGTCGCAGCGGACGGACGCATTCGGTGCGGGTCTGGTTCGCGCACGAGGACGGCACGCTGTGGCTGCGCGCCGACGAGCTGACGCCCGACTGGCTGCGCAACTTGCGTCGGCATCCCGAGTGCGCCGTGCGCGTCGGCGCGCACGAGCTCCAGGCGAGATACGAACGGCCGCCCGATCGGGACGCGGCGCTGCAGCGACTGGTCGAGCTGTGGCGCGCGAAGTACGGCGCGGAGTGGGTGCAGCCCTGGTACGTCGAGAAGGGCCGCGAGCCCGTGCTGCTCCGGCTCGAGATGTCGGCCTAGCGCGCTGAGACCGCGAGCGGCACGGGATCCGTGAGCGCGGCCATGCGCTCGACGAGGCCACTTCGGAGATCGACGTGCCACAGGCCGGGGTCGGGACCCGCGAAGTAGGCGAACGGCCAGAGCGCGACCGCGTGGTGCACCCGCGTCGTGACCGCGAACGGACCACCGTTCAGCACGCCGGAACGTGCGTCGTAGGTGCTCACGGTCGCTCCGCTCGCGGTCCGCGCGAAGACCGCGAACCGCTGCTCGTCCGACGCGACGATCGCCTCAGGGACGGTCGCGCCGTTCGGCAGCTCGGGTCCGTCGATAAGCGCCAGGTCGCCGCGCTTCACGCGATGGAGCGTGCCCGCCGTCGTGCCGACGACGAGCCCGCCGTCGGCGAGCATCGCGGAGGCCACGATCGGTCCGCCGGGGACCTCGACGCGAGCGGTCTGTCCGACGAGGGTGTCGATCGCGATCTTGGAGGCTGAGGCGCAGACGATCGCGATCCGGCTTTGGCTCGCGAGCAGGCGATCGCCGCACTCGGCTTTCGAGATCCCGCCTCGCACCGCGAGCGGGGACGTCGCGATCTCCTCGACGCGTACGCCGCTGCCGGCCTTCACGAGCACGAGCACGCGGTCGATGCGATCCTGCGCGATCGCCAGCCCGTCGGCGGGCTCTTCGGCGAGCGTCGTCGACCCGATCTCGGCGCCGGTGGCGGCGTCGAGCGCGCGGATGCGCGTGGACCCGTCCTTCCGATCGAGGACGTACAGGCGGGCGCCGTCGAGGCTGACGACCGCGTGCGCCTTTCCGGACACGGGGATGCGGAACGGCGTGAAGTGGTTCTGCAGCTTCACGGCGTGGATCTCGCTGCCGGCGAGCGTGAAGACCGTCGCGGGCACGAACGACCCACCCATCATGTCGTCGACGTTGATGGTCGGCGTAGCGGTGGCCGCCGCGCGGAGCGAGGCGGTCGCCGCGGGCGATCCGGCCGGCCGGGTCGCGGCCGGAGCGCACGCGGCCGCGACCACGAGCAGCAGGACGCCGAGACGCATCAGGCCACCGAATGCGTCGCCACGAGCCGGCGACGCCGAATGAGGACGGCAAGGGCACCGAGCGCGGCGAACGCCGTCGCTCCGACGACGCCGAGGGCGCGACCGTCGAGCGCCGGGCCGTAGTCGAAGCGGACCGGTGCCAGGACGGGCAGGTCGGCGTCCGCGGGAACGGACGTCGTCGCGCGAGCCGACGTCCCGACCGTGAAGCGGATGTCGGTGATGTCCTCGACGCTCTCGCCGATGGCGAACCGGCCGTCGTAGGCAGCGGCGCGGAACGGGTAGAACACGCCGGCATACGTCGCGGTCCCGCTGTCCACCGATACCAGCTTCATCGCGACGTCGAGGCACTTCGTCCGCTCACCGTCGGTCTGCATGACGACGGAGAGCGCCTTGTCGGGGAAGGCGAGGCCGGCGGGCGATGTGGCCTTCACGACGAGGACGATGGGCGCCCCTTCCGCCCAGGGCGATCCATCCCGCGTCTGGACCGACACATCCGAGACGGCGAACGAGCCGGCGGCCGCGGCGGCAGTGGAGAAGAGCACGAACGAGAGGCCGAGCGCGAAGAGAGATGACCAGACCCGCATGTCTGACCTCCTTGGGAACGCTGCTCATCCCCATACAGCCGGGCTGCTGAGCTGGTTCCCTACACGGAGCCAGGCGTGGTCCGGCGGAGCGACCGTAGGTCTACCGCCGCGCGGCGGGTCGCATGCGGAGGCGCCGGGCAAGCGCGGGATACGCGAGCGTGCCGACGAGACCGGCGAGCAGGTCGCCGGGCTGATCCCACCAGGCGCGCACGTTGTGCGTGCCGAAGAAGACGTCGGTCAGCGACTCCTGGGTCTCGAGCGCGACGTGCACCGCGTTCGCCGCGATGAACGCCCGCCGTCGAGGCAGGCCGAACGCTCGCTCGAAGACGAGCGCGATCGCGCCCGCGCCATGGCAGTGCGGGATGAGATCGAAGTGCGTGTGCGAGTCGTAGAGGTCGAACGAGTTCCCGGCCATGTCGAGCCAATACAGCGACAGGTAGAGCGCATCCCAGCCCCACGGGTAGCGACGCCAGCGCTTCGTGAGCATCTGGACCGCCGGGAACAGCATGCTCATCCCGCTGACGATCACGAGATTCCGGATGGGGATCGCCTTTCCCGCGAAACGCGGATCGTCCTGGTGCGTCATCACCTCCCACAAGAAGTAGGCGAGGTGTGCGCGGATCAGGACGTTCAGCACGCCGGCCAACACACCGCGCCGACCTGCACGCCGCGATCCCACTCGCGCTGGCCGGGCAAAAGAAATGAGCGACGCTCCTTGCGAAGCGTCACTCGACTGGCGCTAGAGCAAGTTGCGCGACAGCGCCGTCCGCAGGTCGTGCGAGCCATCCTCCCGCGTGAACTCGTAATACGCGCGCACCGAGCCGTCCAGCATCTCGACGAGCTCGGCGTAGCGCACACCGCCGGCACCGCTCGCGGTCCCGATCGCGGGACCATCCACGCTCACCTTCCGCCACTCCACGAGATCGGAACTGACCGCGACCCCGCAGCGCTCCTCATAGTTGCCCTCCACTCGGCTGCCGTCGTAGAGGCCGACCCACTCGTCGCCGACGCGGATCGCCGTCGTCAGTCGCGCGGTGTGGTCGTCCCAGCGGCCGGGAGTCGGCCCGAGGACCGCGCCGCGCCACT
>DASWDY010000012.1:0-3863 GCA_036395035.1 Candidatus Limnocylindria bacterium | reverse complement strand
GTACTCGAACATGAGGATGTGCGCGCGCGCCAGGAGCGGCCCGAGCTCGCTGCCGATCTCGTTCGTCATGGGGGCGTACGTTCGCCCGGATGCCCGCCGCCGGGCATCCGCAGCCTGGGTGGATCCGCCTACGACGTTCGTCGTACCGGCCGGATCGGGGCATCGTTCAGCCTTGCGTGATCCGCTCGCCGTGGCTCGTCGTCGCGCTCGCGATCCTCGTCGCCTGTGAGGCGCCGGCGCCCTCATCCGCACGGTCCTCGCCGAGCGCGGCGCTGACCGAGACCGAGCAGCCGAAGGCGACGCCGTCCGTCGCGCCGACACCGAGCGCGACCGCGCCGGCGTCCGCCCCCGCGAACGCCGCGCCATCCGCGACGACGACGGCAGCGCTGACGGGCGCGCGGATCGAGCTGCATGCGTTCGCGCTCACGCCGGCCGAGCTCGCGAACACGGCGATCGGCGAGAGCGGTGGCGTCATCCTGACGAACGGCACGACCGGGACGTGGATCTCGGGATGGCACGAGCCGGGGTTCCCGTTCACGCGCCTCATCCCGTCGTGGAACGCGGAGACGCCCGAAGGGACGTGGATCGGGATCGACATCCAGACCCGGCGCCCCGGGGGTGGCGAGACGAAATGGTGGTCGTTCGGGACGTGGGCGTACGGCGATGCGACGATCAAGCGGGCCTCGGTCAAAGGACAGCGCGACGGTGACGGGAACGTCGATACCGACGTCCTCCTCACGAGCGCCCCGATGTCGGCCTATCGCGTCCGGCTGACGCTGTCGCGTGCGGTCGGTTCGCCGCAGACACCCGTGGTGCGGCTCGTGACCGCCGTGGCCTCCGATCCCGCCACCGCGACGACGACGATCCCCAGCCCGCTCGGCCCTGGCGCCGGCAGGGAGCTCTCCGTGCCGCCGTACTCGCAGGAGATCCACGGGGGCGAGTACCCGGAATACGACGGGGGCGGCGAGGCATGGTGCAGCCCGGCGTCGACGGCGATGGTCCTCTCGTTCTGGGGCAAGGGCCCGAGCCCGAGCGAGACCGCGTGGGTCGCGGCCCGGTACGCCGACCCGCAGGTCGACCACGCCGCCCGCTACACGTATGACGCCACGTACGGCGGCGCGGGCAACTGGCCGTTCAATACCGCGTACGCGGCGCGCTACGGATCGCGCGCCTTCGTCACCCAGCTGCGCTCGCTGAATGAGGCGGAGCGCTTCATCGCGGCCGGCATCCCGCTCGTCGCGTCGGTGCGGATCGCGCCCGGTGCCCTCCCCGGGTTCCTCCTCCCGCAGGGCAGTCCCGGCCACCTGCTGGTGATCAGCGGGTTCACCGCGAGCGGCGACGTGATCTCGCACGATCCCGCCGCGAACAGCAACGCCGAGGTGCGCCGCGTCTACGGGCGCGCCCGCTTCGAGCAGGCGTGGCTCGGAGGCTCGCAGGGCACCGTGTACGTGATCCACCCGCCGACGATGCCTCTGCCGGAACGTGTCACCGGCGCGACGCCCAACTGGTAGGGGGTCGTCCCCTATCATCGACCCGTGGAAGGGACCGTCGAGCGCTACCTCTCTATCTTCCTGCCGTTCGTCGCCACGATCGTCCTCGCGCACTTCGTGGTGCGGTCGAGCGGCGCGTGGCAGCTCGAGCGGATGGGCCTGACCTCGCCGGATCTGCTCCGTCGGGTGCTGGTGGCGAGCGGCGCCGCGATCGCGATCATCATCGGCGTCGATCTCCTCACAGGCGGCGACCTCTTCCTCCGACCGGCGTCGCCGCGGTCCCTCCTCCTCATCGCGCTCGTCGTCGTCGCGCTCGTCAGCGTGAAGCTCGGGTCGCAGCTGATCGGGCCCGTCCTGCGGTCGCTCCGGCGCCGGATGGTCTTCTAGGCCGCGACCTCCCTGGTCTCGAGCGGCTCCGCCACATCGAGGAAGCGCACCGGCGGCTCGCCCTCGCGCACGGTCCGGCGCAGCAGCGGGAGCGAGACGTTGTAGACGGGGATGCCGGCCTTCGTCCGTCCCTCCGCCGTCCCCGAGTGGGCGTGGCCGTGGAACACGGCGCGCACGTGATAGCGGTCGATCGGCTCCTCGAGCCGGCTCGATCCGAGGAACGGGAAGATCGGCGGCGGCTCGCCGCGCACCGTCGCTTCGATCGGCGCGTAGTGCAGGACCGCCACGCGGATCGCCGTCCGCAGCCGGGCGAGCGCGGCCTCGAGCTTCAGCGCCTCATCGACCGCCTCCTGCACGAACCGCTTGATTGCCTCCTCGCCCCAGGGTCCGAGCGTGCGCTCACCGAAACCGCCGGCGAATCCCTTCACTCCGGCGAAGCCGACCCCCTCGATCTCGACGGCGTCGCCGTCGAGCACGTTCACGCCCGCTTCGACGAGGATCCGCTTCACCTCATCCTGCTTGCCGGACTCGAAGTCGTGGTTCCCGAGGACGGCGACGGTCGGGATCTTCGCGGTCGCGAGCTCGCGCGCGAGGACGTGCGCCTCCTCGGGCAGGCCGTAGTCGGTGAGGTCGCCGCCGAGCACCAGCGCATCGGCCCGTCCCGCGACCTGGGCGAGGAGCGGCGCCAGCTTCCCCTGGCTGGTCTTGGTGCAGTGCAGGTCCGCGACGGCGGCTACGCGCACTCCTCGATGTCCTCTTCGGTCAGATCCGCGGGGGGCAGGAGCCGCGCGTCCTTGTATCCGCCGTCACCGAGGTCGCCGAGGTACTGGTATCGCGACAGCAGGGTCGCCTGCGTGACGCGGTCGCCGTCGAACGACCCCGACAGATCGCGTTCGAGCCGGCCGACGAGATCGCGCATGACCTCGGGCGGGATCCGGCCACGCTCCGTCGGATACGCGAACCCGAACAGCACGAGGTGCGCGAGGAGGACGTGCCAGTGGTCCGCGAAACGGCGCACGAGGTGGCGCCAGTCGAGGTCCTCGGCGCGCTCGTGGATGAGGTGCAGCACGTCCGCTCCGTCGAAACGCTCGCGCTCCATGATGTAGGCCTTCTGCCAGATCATCTCCTCGGGCGGCACGAGCAGGGCGCTCATGCCGAGGACGTCATCGGGGATGGCGTGCGCGAACCATTCGTCGTCCACGGTGGCGACGCCGTTCCCCGAGCTCCAGATGAGGTCGACGAAGAGGTCCTCATGGAACGCCTTCGCGATCCAGTGCGGCGCGGTCAGCTCCGTCCGGTACGGTGCCGCTTCGAGCGCACCGAGCGCTCGATCGACGTCGGACGGATGGATGAAGATGTCGAAGTCCTTCGTGAAGCGCGAGACGCCGGCGTACCGCGCGAGCGCGAACGCGCCACCCACGAGGAACGGGACGCGTGCCTCCTGCAGCAGCCGCATCGCCTGGCAGTAGAAGGTCGCGCAGCGCGGGTCGAACGGGTCGTGCTCGGTGACCATGCCGCAGCCAAGCGTGCAGGTTCGGTGCCTTCGCCATTGGATCAGCGCTCGGCCGGGTGACGCACCGGCTGGGGGCGTCGCTCTCGCCCTTGGGTCGGCCTCCCCGCCAGCTCCTTGCGCTTGACGCTCGTCGTGCTGGCGGGGCCCCTCCACTCCGTCGGGCGAGATCGCGCCGCCCCCCGCACGACATCACCCGGCCTCGCGCTGATCGGCTGCCGCGCCCTTCTATGTGCCGGCGATGATCGCGTGGAACGAGACAAGGTCGCGCGGGGCCGCCGGGGTCACCGTGTCGGGCCCGCCATCGCCGCCGGTGAGCAGCGGCGCGAAGTACGCCCGCAGCGGCGGCGGGATCTCGCTCGGGTCGGGGAAGTTCGTCGGGATGTCCGCGAACAGCTCAGCCGGATTCGCGTGGCCGCCCTGCGGGATGAAGGAGCGGCGGATCCAGTCGCGGTAGCGCGGGAAGCCGTCCACGT
>DASWDY010000011.1:0-3154 GCA_036395035.1 Candidatus Limnocylindria bacterium | reverse complement strand
GCGGGTCTCGCGGTCGGCCGCGCGGCGATGATCGCGAAGCTGCGATCGCATCCGCTCATGCGCGCGATCCGGCCCGACAAGATGACCATCGCGGCGCTCGTCGCGACGCTCGCCGCGTACCGCGATGGGACCGCCGAGCGCGAGCTGCCCGTGTGGCGGATGATCGGTGCGTCGCCGACCGCGCTCGCGCGGCGCGCGAAGGCGATCGCCGCGGCGCTGGCCGCCGCCGGCGTCCCCGCGAGCGTCGTCGAGACGCGATCGACCGTGGGCGGCGGGTCGCTCCCCGAGGAGACGCAGCCTTCTCGCGCCGTCGCCCTCGAGGGACACGCGACGCGCCTCGCGGCGCGGCTGCGGAGCGCCGACCCGCCCGTCATCGGCGTCGTCGTCGAGGAGCGCTTCGCGCTCGACCTGCGCAGCGTGCTCCCGGAGGACGACGACCTGCTCGCGCGCTGCGTCGTGGCCGCGCTACGGGAGCCTCCGGCGTAAGAAGCCGATCACCTTGCCCTTGACGTCGTCGGTCCAGTACTGAGGCGTGAAGGGCAGCTGATGCGGCGCGCCCTCGACGAAGAGCGTCTCGACCTCCTTGGAGCGTGCGCGCGCGTCCGCCGCGAACGTCTTCGCGTCGGCGAACGGTGCGGCAGCGTCATCAGTCCCATGGACCATGAGGACGGGCGACCGCAGCCGCTCCGCCCGCTCGAGCAGCGTGGTGCCGCCGAACTGAGGCGTCGATAGGCGCCCGTACACCGCGGAGATGGAGACGGTCGCGTCGACGGTGGTCTCCATCGACGCGAACAGAGCGGCCATGGCGCCGAGAGAGTGCCCCACGAGCGCGAGCCGGTCCGCACGCGCCCCGGGCAGGGTCCGCGCGGCCTCGACGATCGCTCGGATGTCCTCCGCCGTCGCTGTGACGGAGTTCCTGAGCGGCGCGTCGGCGGCGCACGCTACGACCGGCGAAGCACCCGCCGCGGCCCAGTTGGAGCTCGTCCAGCATGGAGCGACGGCCAGGAAGCCTTGCTCCGCGAGCCAGCGGGGCAACGAAAGGAAGCGCTCACGCAGGCCGCCGTCGGCGTGGAGCGCGATCGCGACCGGCGCGGGACCCGCTCCCACCGGGCGATAGACGACGGCGACGAGCGGCCTGCCGTCGCGGCTGTCCACGACGATCCACTCGCCACCGTCGGGAGCCCCCGTCGGCGCGCTCGTGCTCCGCCAGGCGGGTGCCGGGATCGCCGGCGCGGTCGTCGCCTCCGTCGGGCGAGACGGCACCGACGAGCCGGGAGCGCTCCCACCGCACGCCGTCGCGATCACGAGCGCCGAGGCGATGGCTGCGCGGGCGCGTGCGCTCACTTCCATGGAAAGGCCTCCTCATTTGGGATCGATCGACGAACGCCCGAAAGACGCTCGAAGAGGCCGCTCTGCTGCGTGACACGGCCACACCTGCGCGCGCAGCGATCCGGGCCGCTCGCGCGTCTACAGTCAGCGGCCCCGACGCGCCGCAGGAAGGGAGAGGAGAGCGACGGCTGAAGTAGGCGTCACCAGCGACCAGACGGTCAGCGCAGAGACGCCCTGGGAGACGATCTACGTCCGCACCCGGCCCGCTCTCGTGCGCGCCCTCGCGGCGGCGACGGGATCGTACGAGGGCGTCGAGGACGCGGTGCATGACGCGTTCGTGGAAGCCGTGCGGCGTGCGCCGGCCGACCTTCGTTCCGTCGAAGGATGGCTGTACGCGGTGGCGCTGAACAGGTTGCGCAGCCAGCGACGCCGGGCGGCGATCCTGCGGCGGCTACGCCTCGCGCCCGCCGCGCAGCCCGCGGAGCTCGACCGCGCGCTCACACGAGCGGACATCTCGAAGACGCTGCGCGCTCTCGCCCCTCGGGAGCGCGAGCTGCTCATCGCGAAGCACTACCTCGGCATGACGCAGGAGGAGATCGCGTCGTACATGCGTCTACCCCGCGGCACGGTGTCCGCCGCGATCAGCCGTGCCGCGGCGCGATTCCGGGAACTGGAGGACCGTCGATGAGCGACCGTGCGGACGCCGAGCTCGACCGCTTCGTCGCGGCCCGGCTCGTTCCCGCGCTCGACGCGCTCCCCGTCGCGCCCCGCGCTCGGCAGTTCGAGCGCGCTGGGGCGGCGCGCCGGTGGTCCGCGCCCGCGGTCGTGTTCGCCATGGTCCTCGCGCTCGTTGCGGTCGCAGGGCTGTGGGCGCCCGGGAGCCGAGCCGTCGGGGATGCGGCAAGGCTGATCCAGAGGCTCATCACCGGTGCATCGTTCGTGGGGTACTACTTCGAGCTGCACGCGCCCGATGCGGATCCTCATGAGGGGCTGAGGGCGATCTTCGCAGCGAACACGCTGCCGGGCGAGCCACCCGTGCCCGGCGTAAGTGGACCGAGCGTCCTCCTCCCGATCAGCGGGCCGGCGGCCGGATCGGCTCCGTCGTGGAGCGCTGACGGCGAGCGTCTTCTCCTGTGGGCAGGTGCGCGGATCTACGTCGGTGACCGAACGGGTCACGTGCGGCAGATCGCGGACCTCGGCGCCGAGTACATCATCCTTCGCGCGGGATGGGTCGGAGCGGGAGATGTGCTCGCCGTGCTCGCTCCCGCGGAGATCGGCGGCGGAGCTCGCTGGATCAGCCGGATCCGCGTCGGGACCGCTCCGGAAGCGCCGCGACCGCTGCGCGCGACGATCGTCGTCTGGGGATCGCCGCCGAATTCGCCTGATGGGAAGTGGCTGACGGTCGACGTCGGTCGCGGCACCTGCACGCGCTCCGGGTTCGGCGCGTCCGGCGTGTACGACATCGACCGTGGGATCGTCGTCGATCTCGTCAATGGCGCGGGCCAGCCGCTCATGGCGGTCGGATGGACGATCGATGGCCGTCTCGTGAGCGCTCACTGTGACGGTCAGCGCGGGACGATGGAGTTGTACGTCGCTCCGCCCGGCAGCGCGCCGAGCGTGCCGCTCGCGACGGTGGCGTGGATCCGCGGATCGCCCCTTCCATTCGTCGATGCCGCGCGGGACCGCGTCATCGTGGCGCCGGGCGGAGGTCCGGGACCGGCAACCCTGTTGGGATTCGGGCTCGACGGGGGCCGGACCGTGCTGGCGGAGCTCCCCGCGTTCGCGTCGGACGAGAGCGGACAGGGTCCGCTGCTGCGGATCATCT
>DASWDY010000010.1:0-7426 GCA_036395035.1 Candidatus Limnocylindria bacterium | reverse complement strand
ACCTCGTCGCTGCGCGCCTCGGTCTGCGCGCCCGGGGGACGGTCGAGCTAAGACCGCCCTTCGCGCAGGCGGTATCGCTGGATCTTCCCCGTGGCGGTCTTCGGCAGCTCGGTGGTGAACTCGATCCAGCGCGGGTACTTGTACGTCGCGAGTCGGCCCTTCACGAAGGCCTGCAGCTCGGCGGCGAGCGCCGGGCTCGGCGCGCGACCGTCCTTCAGAACGACGTAGGCGCACGGCTTCACGAGCTCGTCGCGGTCCTCGCGGCCGACGACGGCGGCCTCGAGGACGGCGGGGTGCTGCAGCAGGCAGCCCTCGACCTCGATCGGCGAGACCCAGATCCCGCCGACCTTCAACATGTCGTTGCTGCGGCCAGCGTGCGTGAACCAGCCGTCGGCGTCGACGGCGTACTTGTCGCCGGTCACGACCCACTCGCCGATGTACGTGCGCTCCGTCTGAGCGCGGTCGCGCCAGTAATAGAGGGACGTCGACCCGCCGCGGATCCACAGGTCGCCGACCTCGCCGGGCGCGACGGTGCGGCCGTCGGCGTCGACGACCTTCGCCTCGTATCCCGGCAGGACGCGTCCCGACGTCCCGGGACGCACCTGGCCCGGCCGGTTCGAGATCGCGATGTACCCGACCTCCGTCGATCCGATGCCGTCGACGATCTCGACGCCGAAGCGGCGATGCCACCGCGCGCAGAGCGCCGCCGGCAGCGCCTCGCCCGCGGAGACGCAGATGCGCACCGACGAGAGATCGCACGCGTTGCCCTCCTCGGCGTACGCCAGCGCCGCGGCGTATGCGGTCGGGACGGCGTACACGATCGTCGGCCGCTCGCGCGTGATGAGGTCGAACACGACCTTGGGCATGGGGCGCCCGGGCTCGAGCACGACGGATGCGCCGACCTGGAGCGGGATGAGGAGCGAGCTGCCCAGGCCGTACGAGAAGAAGAGCTTCGACACGCTGAAGCTGCGGTCGCCGGGGCCGATCCCGACGACGTGCCGGCCATGCCCCTCGCGGGGGAACGCGGCACCGGCCTGGGTGTGCACGACCGCCTTCGGGCGTCCCGTCGTACCGCTCGAGTACTGCCAGAAGCACCAGTCGTCCGCGCCCGTCGGCACCGCCTCGGTCACGCGAGGGGACGAGGCGATGAGATCGTCGAACGAGCGCCAGCCGCGCGGGACGTCGGGGTCCGTCGCGACGAGCCGGCCCTCGACCGGAAGGCCGGAGCGCGCGTCGTCGACGAGGGACGTGAGCCCGGCGCTCGCGACGACGGCCTTCGCGCCGCAGTTCCCGAGCTGATAGCGGATCTCGGGCGCGGTGAGGAGCGTGCTGAACGGGACGGGCACGACGCCGATGCGCACGGCGCCGAGGAACGTCGCGATGAACTCGGGTCCATCGCGCAGGACGAGGGCGCACCGATCCTCTCGCGTGAGGCCGAGGCCGCGCAGCATCCCGGCGGCGCGCGCGACGAGCTCGGCGAGATCGTCGTACGTGAGCGTGCGTCCCTCGCAGACGATCGCGGGCGACCGGCCGTGGCCCGCCGCGAGCGGCGCGTCGATGCACGCCGACGCGAGGTTGAACGTCCGGTCGGGTCCGGCCGCCACGGCGCTCATGTTCGCGGAGCCGACAAGCGCGCCATGAGGTTCGCCCGCTCGCGCCGCGCGAGCGCCTCGCCGATCGTCCCGGGCGCCGCGGACATGGCGCGATCGAACGCCGCGACGGCAGCGTCCGCGCGCCCGAGATCGCGGAGCGCGACACCCTCGAGGTAGCCGATGAACGCGCCCTCGTACGCGGGCAGCGCCTCGCGCGCCGCCGCGACCGCCGCGAGCGCCGCGTCGGCGGTGGCCGCGTCAGCGACGTGGGCGGCGGCGATCGCGTTCAGGACGGCGGTCATCGCCCCGCGCGTCACGACGCCGCGAACGTCGGCACGGTCCCGGAGCTCGCGCACCATCGCGTCGCCCGCGCCGCGGTCGCCTCCGAGCGCGACGAGCTCGCTCCACGCGAGGGCGAGCCGGACGTCGACGTTCCGCGGCGCCAGCGCGGCCGCGCGGCGCGCGTCGCCGCCGCGGTTCAGCGCCGCGTACGAAGCGACGAGCGTGGCCGCGACGACGGCGTCGTCCTGGTACGAGCGCGCCGCCTTCTCGAGCAGCGAGGCCGACGACAGCGGGTCGCCGAGCGCGTACAGCGTGCGGCCGGCCGCGCGCTGCACGAGCGCCAGCTGCGGGTAGCGCTCGAGGAGCGGCGCGAGGATGGCGCGCGCGCGCTCGAGCTCCGCGGCGTCCAGCGCGGCCTCGGCACGCGCGATCTCGCGCTCGAACGCGAGGTGGCGGACGAGGTACGCGGCGTAGCCGCCGATGAGCAGGACGATCGCGACCACGGCCACGACGCCGGCGGGCCGGAGCGCATGCAGGAACGCGGCGACGCCGGCGGCGACGCCGAAGAGGCAGACCGCCGCGATCCACGCCGACCGGATCAGGGGATGCGCGCCGGGTGTGCGGACCACGACCTCAGCGCTCTTCACAGGACGCTCAGCGATCTTCGAGAAGCGCCTGCGCGATCACCGACCGCTGGATCTCGCTGGTGCCCTCGTAGATCCGCGCGATGCGGGCATCGCGGTACGCGCGCTCGATCCACAGCTCGCGCATGTACCCCATCCCGCCGTGGATCTGCACCGCGTTGTCGGCGACGCGTCCGAGCGTCTCGGTCGCGAAGAGCTTCGCCATCGCGGCGCGCTGCGTGATCCGCTCGCCACGGTCCACCCGCGTCGCGGCGTCATAGACCATGAGGCGCGCCGCGTGGATCTCGGTCGCCGCGTCGGCGATCATCCACTGGATCGCCTGGTTCGCGGCGATGGGCTTCCCGAACTGCTTCCGGGAGCGCGCGTACCCGATCGACGCCTCGAGGAGCCGCTGCGCCGCGCCGACCGAGCTCGCGGCGAGCCCCAGGCGCCCGTGATCGAGCGTCCGCAGCGCGAGCGCGAAGCCACGCCCTTCGTCGCCGAGGCGCCGGTCGGCGCCGACGCGCATCTCCGTGAAGAACAGCTGCGCCGAGGTCGACCCGTGCAGCCCCATCTTCGCGTCGTTCGGTCCGATGCGGAGGCCCGGCGTGTCGCGGTCCACGACGAACGCGGTGATGCCCTTCGACCCGGCCGCCGGGTCGGCGTTCGCGAAGACGACGAAGACGTCGGCGATCGGCGCGTTCGTGATGAACGTCTTCGCCCCATCGAGCACGTACGCGTCGCCGTCGCGCCGGGCGCGGGTGCGCAGCGACCCGGCGTCGCTGCCCGCGCTCGGCTCCGAGAGCGCGTACGCGCCGATCCTCTTCGCGGACAGGAGATCCGGGATGAACCGCTTCTTCTGCGCGTCGTCGCCCCCGAGCGAGATCGCGGTGGCGCACAGACCGACGGATCCGCCGACCACGTTCCAGATCGCCGCGTTCGCGCGCGCGAGCTGCTCAACGACGACGGTGTACCCGAGCTTCCCGAAGCCCTGTCCGCCGAGCTCCTCGGGGAACCCGATCCCGAACAGGCCCATGGCGGCGATCTCGTCGAGCAGGGCGCGCGGGATCTCCTCGCGCTCCTCGATCTCCCGCTCGTGCGGCTGCAGCTTCTCCTCGACGAACTGGCGGACCGTGCGCTGCAGGAGGACGAGCTCCTCGGGCAGATCGAGGCCGGCCATGGCGGGCGCGTCCGTCGCTGTCACGGTCATGCGGCACCTCCCGCGAGCGCGGCGCGCAGCCGCTCGGGCAGCCGCGCCGCCTTCAGGTTCGAGCGATCGAAGACGACCTGGACCGTGGTCATGTCCGCGCAGCGCTGGCCGTCGGCGCGCTCGACCGCGTACTCGAACGCCCACGAGACGCGGCGGACCTCCCCCACGCGGACACGGACGTCGAACTCGTCGTCGTAGCGGAGCGGCGCGTGGTAACGCACCGACGCCTCGCCGATGGTGAAGTCGACGCCGCCGTCGAGGAGCTCTGCGTAGCGAAGCCCGAGATGCTTCAGGAACCCCGCGCGGCCGACCTCGGCGTAGACGAGGTAGTTCGCGTAGTACACGACGCCCTGCATGTCCGTCTCGTTGAAGCGCACGCGCTGCCGTACCGCGAACGGGAACGGGTGCTCGGCCACTCGACCGAGCGTATACCGGCTGGCACGACCCCTGCTCCTCCCGCGGGCATGGCAATTCGACAGAATGATCCTCGCGACACCAAGACCGAGCGCATCGAACGTGTCGAGCACTTCCACGAGCCGGGCGTGGTCACACCGGCACCGGCGACGAACGTGAACGTCGGGCCGACGGCGGCGGCGAGCGACGCGGTCACGATCGTCACGCGCGTCGTGATGCTCGTGATCACGGTCCTCGAGGCCCTGCTGCTGTTCCGCTTCGTCTTCAAGCTCACCGGCGCCAACTCCTCGCAGCCGCTCATCGCGTGGCTCTACGGCTTCACCGAGCCGCTCGTCCGGCCGTTCCAGGGGATCTTCCCCGAGCCGCGTGCGCCCGCCGTGGTGATCGACGTCGCGGCGCTGCTCTCGATCGTGTTCCTGTTCCTGGTCGGCTGGCTCATCGTCGCGCTCGTGCGCGCGATCGCGGGCAGGACCGTCTAGCACGTAGTCTCCTCGCGTGGCCACGATCTGGGAGCCGACACCCGGGTCGATCGAGCGCGCGCACATCACGCGCTATCTGCGCTGGCTCGAGCGCGAGCGCGGGCTGCGCTTCACCGACTACGCCGCGCTCTGGCGCTGGTCGGTGACCGACCTCGACGCGTTCTGGGCGTCGATCTGGGACTTCTTCGGCGTTCGCGCGAGCCGGCCGTACACGCGCGTGCTGGCGAAGGACGAGATGCCGGGCGCGGAGTGGTTCCCCGACGCGGCGCTCAACTATGCCGAGCACGCGCTCGCGCGCCGCGACGACCATCCCGCGCTCGTGGCGCGGTCGGAGACGCGTGGGCTCGACCGCACGACGACGATCACGTACGCCGAGCTCGCCGCGCAGGTCGCCGCCGTGCGCGCGGGGCTCGTCCGCCTCGGCGTGCGCCGCGGCGACCGCGTCGTCGCGTACATGCCGAACATCCCCGAGACCGTCGTCGGCCTGCTCGCAACGGCGAGCCTCGGCGCGACGTGGGCGTCGTGCTCGCCCGACTTCGGCACGCGCGCCGTCATCGACCGCTTCGCGCAGCTCGAGCCGATCGTCCTGCTCGCCGTCGACGGCTACCGCTACGGCGGCAAGGACTTCGACCGCGCGGCCGAGACCAGTGAGATCGAGCGCGCGCTGCCGACCCTCCGCGCGACCGTCGTCCTTCCCTATCTGCGCGATGCGCTACCCCCCGGCCGGACCTCGTGGGCCGAACTCGCGTCACAGACCGCGCCGCTCGCGTTCGAGCAGGTCCCGTTCGCGCATCCGCTGTGGGTGCTCTACACGTCGGGCACGACGGGTCTGCCGAAGGGCCTCGTCCACGGCCACGGCGGGATCCTCCTCGAGCACCTGAAGTCGCTGCATCTGCACAACGACCTCGGAGCGGACGACCGCTTCTTCTGGTTCACGACGACGGGCTGGATGATGTGGAACTACCTCGCCGGCATCCTCCCGCTCGGCGGCACCGCGCTGCTATTCGACGGCAACCCGGGGTTCCCCGACCTCGATACGCTCTGGCGCTTCGCCGCCGACACGCAGATGACCTACTTCGGCACGTCGGCGCCCTTCATCCACGCGTGCCTGAAGGCGGGCATCACGCCCGGTGCGACGCTCGACCTGTCGTCGCTGCACGGCGTGGGGTCCACCGGCGCGCCGCTGTCGCCCGAGGGGTTCCGCTGGGTCGCCGAGAGCCTCGGGCGGCCGATCCTCGTCGGCAGCGTGTCGGGCGGCACCGACCTGTGCACGGCGTTCGTGCAGTCGTGCCCGCTGCTGCCGGTGCGCGCCGGGGAGCTGCAGTGCGCGGCGCTGGGCGCGAAGGTGGAGGCGTGGTCGCCCGAGGGGACGCCGGTGATCGACGAGGTCGGCGAGCTCGTCATCACGCACCCGATGCCGTCGATGCCCGTGCGCCTCTGGAACGACCCGGGCATGGAGCGCTATCGCGCGTCGTACTTCGGGATGTTCCCCGGCGTCTGGCGCCACGGCGACTGGATCCGCTTCACGCCCGAGGGCTCGTGCGTCATCTACGGACGCAGCGACGCGACCCTGAACCGCGGCGGCGTGCGCATGGGGACGGCCGAGTTCTACCGCGTCGTCGAGGAGCTTCCCGAGGTGAGCGACAGCCTCGTCGTCGAGGTCGACGAGGACGACGGGAGGCTCGTGCTGTTCATCGTCCTCCGCGCGGGCGCCTTGCTCGATGATGACCTGCGCCGGCGCATCGGCGCGGCGCTCCGTCGCGAGCTCTCGCCGCGCCACGTGCCGGACCGGATCCTCGCGGTCGGGGCGATCCCGAAGACGCTGAACGGGAAGAAGCTCGAGGTGCCGGTGAAGCGGCTCCTCGCGGGCCAGCCCATGTCGAGCGCCGTGAGCGAGGGTGCGGTGGCGGAGCCGTCGAGCTTGTCGGCGCTCGTGGACGCATATCGGCGCGAGGGGGCCGTGGCGCGCTAGGCGTTAGGCCTGGCCGAGGTGGATCAGGATCTCCTCGAGCTCGAGGGCGCGGCGGCCGCTCGTCCGTTCCGGGAGCTCGCAGAGCTCGTCGACGATGGCGCGCCGGAGGCGCGATCGCTCCTCATCGCCGAGGGGGGCGCTGCCGATCCGTTCGACCACCGGCACGAGGTCGGGATCGCGGCGCGACAGGATCGATGTGAGCAGCGCGAGCTCGGTGCGGACGAGTTCGCGGCCGACCATCGCGCCCTCCACAACGGACGACGGTAGCGGTCGGGCACGCCCGCGAAAGTAGAAGTTCCGATACAGCTCGGTCTCTGGTACCCCCGTCTCGTCAGGACGCAGACCGGACGGGAGGGCGAGCCTCGGGCGCGCGCACGATGAAGGCAACGGCGACGATGACGAGCAGGCCACCGAGCACGATCGTCGGCGTGATCGGCTCGCCGAGGATGAGCGCGCCGAGCAGGACGGCGACCACTGGGTTCACGTACGCGTACGTCGACACCTTCGACACGTTCACGTGGGCGAGCAGCCACGTGTACGCGCTGAACGCGACGAGCGAGCCGAACACGACCAGGTAGGCGAGCGCGATGAGCGAACGATCGCTCCACGTGCTCGGCTCGGCGCGCTCGCCCGTGGCCAGCGCGGCGGCGAGGAGTCCGAGCCCGCCGAGGACCTGCTGCAGCGTCGTCGACGCGAGCGCGTCGCGCGGCACGGCGAGCCGCTTCGACATGAACGTCCCCCAGCCCCAGGACGCCGGCGCGAGGAGCATGAACAGGAGCCCGATGGGCGCGATCTCGCCGCTCACGCCGCGCGGGACGACGAGCAGGCCGACGCCGGCGAAGCCGATGACGACG
>DASWDY010000009.1:0-2235 GCA_036395035.1 Candidatus Limnocylindria bacterium | reverse complement strand
TCCGCCACCGCTGGCGTACCCGCCGCCCGATCCACCGCCGGCGCGCCGCGCGCCGCGGCAGCTCTGGCAACGGCCCGGCTGGTTCATGAGACCGCGCTGCTGGTAGAACTCCTGCTCCCCTGCGGTGAAGACGAACGGCTGTGCGCAGTCCTTGCAGGTGAGCGTGATGTCGTTGAAGCTCATTGTTGAGGCTTCTCCCTTGTTCGCTAGCTGGCCGATACCCGAGCTCACCGACTTGGGGTTCGAAGGGAGAAGCTCCGCTCGGACGGCCCTCATGGGTGCGATCTTCGTGACCGCTGTGCTGCCAGCCTAGCACGCTTCACGTCTCGAGATGAAGTACACTCATGTCAGTTCGCGGATCTTGGGAGACCGCGACCCCCTGTTCCCCCTCTTCGATCCGGCGCTCCCTGGAAATGAAGTGCCTATGCGCGTTGCCTTCGTCTCCTCAGTGGTCCCCCGACGGTGTGGCATCGCCACGTTCACCTCCGACCTCGCGGCGGGCGTCCACATGGCCGATCCCGCGGTCGGCATCCAGTTCGCCGCGATCGACGAGCCCTTCGCCGCACGCACCTACAAGACGGACGTCCACTGGCGGATCGCGCAGGAGGATCCCTCCGCCTACGCCGCCGCGGCCCGAGCGATCGGCCGGTCGTCGGTGGACGTCGTCAATCTCCAGCACGAATTCGGGCTGTATGGGCTCTGGCACGACGGTCAGTACGACGACCACCTGCGCGTCTTCCTCGACGCGTGCAGCAAGCCGGTCGTGACCACGCTCCACACCGTGCCGCCACGCCCCGAGCCCTGGATGCTCGAGGGCATCCGCGGCGCGGCCGATCGCAGCGCCGCGATCGTCGTCATGTCGGCGACGGGCGCGCGCCTGCTGCGCGAGACCTATGGCATCTCCAAGGTCCCGATCGTGATCGAGCACGGCATGCCGGTGATCCAACCGCATGGCCGCCGGCGCCTGAAGCGCGCGCTCGCGATGGAGGACCGGAGCGTCATCAGCACCTTCGGTCTCGTCGACCCGCGCAAGGGGCTCGAATACGTCGTGGAGGCGCTCCCCGCGATCGTCGCGCGCCATCCCCGCGCCCTGTACCTGGTGATCGGCCAGACGCACCCCGAGCTCCTCAAGCGCCAGGGCGAGGCGTATCGCAACTCCCTGATCGAGACCGCGCGGCGGGTCGGTGTCACCGACCAGCTGCGCTTCGTGAACGAATATCTCACCCAGGGCGAGATCGTCGAGTACCTCCTGGCGAGCGACGTGTACGTCACGCCGTACCTCGACCCGGGGCAGATCACGAGCGGGACGCTCGCATACGCCCTCGGGGCGGGGAAGGCCATCGTGTCGACGCCGTACCTGCACGCGAGCGAGGTCCTCGCGGACGACCGGGGGACGCTCGTTCCCTTCCGCGACGCGGGGGCCATCGCGGACGCGGTGAGCGGGATCCTTGGGGATCCCCTCCGCAAGCGCGCGCTCGAGGAGCGCGCCTACGCGTACGGCCGGGCCACGACCTGGCCCGCGATCGGCGCGCAGGTCCTGACGCTCATGCGCCATATCGCCGCGCCCCGCGAGGATCCCATCGCGGCCCCGGCCCTCATCGCATGACGCTCGGCCATCGCCTCCGCGAGAACCCGCTGCTGACCGCCAAGGACGTGATCCCGTCGTTGCCCGAGCTCGAGGTGGTCTCCGTCTTCAATGCGGCGGTCGCCAGGGTGGGCGACGAGGTCATCCTGCTGCTCCGGGTCGCGGAGCAGCCGCGCAGCGATCTCGACCCGCCGGCCGGCGCGCTGACGCTCGATCTGCGCCGGCCCTTCCCGACCTTCGAGCGGCTTCCCGCGGGCTACCGCAAGCGCGACGTCGTCGGCATGTGCGTCGTCGACACGAGCGTCCGGCCGGCGCGCACGGCGGTCGCGTACATCCCGATGGATCTGCCCGGGCTCGACCTCCACAGCGACCGGCGCACCATCCGCTACCGCGACCCTCGTGCCGCACACGACCCGAACGACGGCTACATCGACCACCTCGCGCAGATATCGCACCTTCGGGTCGCGCGGAGCCGTGACGGCATCCACTTCGACGTCGAGCGCACGCCTGCGCTCGCGCCGGATCGCGACCTCGAGGAGTACGGCGTCGAGGATCCGCGCGCCACCTTCATCGACGGCCGCTGGTACGTCACCTACGTGTCCGTCTCGCGCTGGGGCATCACGACGAGCCTCGCGAGCACGCTCGACTTC
>DASWDY010000008.1:0-3808 GCA_036395035.1 Candidatus Limnocylindria bacterium | reverse complement strand
TCCCGCACCTCGACCACGTGGGCCACGAGATCCACGTCGCCCGAGGTGGGGATCGGTCGACCGAACCGTATCTGGTACTCAGCAGTGACCAGAGGTGGCGGCGCTGCGAGCGCGTCGCGCCGCATGAGCTCCCATGCCGCGGTCCAGAGCATGTGGCAGTCCGCGATCGTCCCGGCGATACCACCGTTGAGCATCCCGGGGAACGCCTCGTGATGCGGCCCCGGTCGGAACGTCGCGATGACGGCGTCGCCTCGTGGGAAGCTTCGGAGGTGGAGTCCGGCGGGGTTCGCCGGACCGCATCCGAAACAGACGAGTTTCGGGGCGTACCGCTCCTGTAGCGCGACGTCCTGGCTCAGGAGTGGGCGAGCTCCTTGATGAATTGGACCATCTCGGGCCGCGGCCGGTAGCCCATCGACTCGTTGATGTGCAGGATCGGCTTGTTCTGGAAGTCATTGTCGGTCTGCACCCGGTCGACGCCGAGCGCGATCGCCTGCATCACCGTCTCGCACTTCAGCGCGCGCGCGACGCCCTTGCCGCGCACCGAGCGCGCGGTCGCGGTCCATTCCGTCTGGACCGTGCCGCGGACGGGCGGGTAGCCGAGCATCGAGATGCCGACGATGTCGTCGCCGACGCGGGCCATCCAGATGCGGTCCTCCCGGACGGCCGGCGTGCGGAGCGTCGCCATGAATCCGTCGAAGGGCATCGGGACGTGCGGCACGGTCGTCGGCACATCCTGCTCGGCCTCCAGGCTCATCCGCCAGAGCTTCTGGTAGCGCTCGGGGTCGGTCTCCTCGGCGAGCGTGCGGATCGCGATGCCCTGCTCGCGCATGCGCGCGCGTGACGCGTCCGTCATGCGCTCGAGCTTGTCGCGGTTCGCGACGAGGTCGAGCTCCCAGAAGCGCTCGCGGCGCTCCTCGCGGAAGCCGCGGGCCGTCGCGGCGCCGACCTTCAGCGCGTCGTCGCTCCACGCCCAGAACGTCGTCCGGAGGGCTCCGGCCTCGACCATGCGAGCCTCGCCGAAGGCGATGAGCGACACCAGGCGATCGTGCGTGCGCGCATCGGGGAGCAGATCGGCGACGACCCGCGCGTAGCGCTCGGGCATCTCCTCCCAGCGGCGCGGGTGGCTCTGCGCGGCGTGCCCCACGGCGCACCCGTCGAGCGTGACGATGAAGCGGTCCCAGATGCTGTCGTCCCACGGATGCTCCCACCAGTACCGCGTCATCACCGGGTCCTGCGCGTCGTCGGGGCGCACCGCCGTCCACATGTCCGCGACGAAGTCGGCGTCGTCGAGCGTCGCCGCGCGGAGGGCGAGGTCGGCCAGGGTCGGGGCGGTCGTGGGGGTCACGCCGGGAGAGTACGCGAGCTATGCGGCTTGCGGGTGCTCCTCGTCGTGCTCGTGCTTCGCCATGTCGGTCTCGAGGTCGGCGCCGGTGCCGCACCGGCACTGCTTGAGGGCGATCTCACGGACCTTCCGCTCGTACTGTTCCGCCATCGAGAGCACGGCGGTCGCCGCTGCAGACGGCGTACCCCGCTGCGTCCTATTGACCGAACGTTGACCGCGTCGATACGAATGCCTTCGCCGATCATCTCCACGCGTTCGCGAGCTGCCGCAGGGTCACGAACCGCAGCGGCCCCGCATCGTGGTCATAGCGGAGCGGGTCGAACGCACGCAGGAGCGTCTCGATGGCCGCGCGCTCGGTGACGTCGATGGTGGCCGGATGGCTGACGATGACGATCCCCTTCCGCGCCGCTGCGGGCTCCCCCGGCTTCGCGAGCATGGCGAGGTCCGCGCGCACGACGGGCGCGATCGACGCGACGGTGTAGCCGTAGGTGTTCCCGCCGTTCGTCGGCGCCTCGAGGATCGCGAGGTCGCCCGCCTTGTTCGCGTCGTCCTTCGACGGCCGGTACGGCTGTGCGTCTGCCGCGAGCGTCCACGGCAGGCGCAGCGACCCGAACGTGCCCGCGCCGGTCGCCGAGCAGTCGGCGGTCATCCCGGCGGCGACCGCCGCGCGCAGCGTCGCGGCGTCCGCCATGAGGCCGCCGGCGCGGAACGACGTCACCCCGCTCAGCCCGTGGTCCGACATCAGCCGCAGGCCGTACGCGATGAGCGTCCGCTGCTCGTCCTCGCTGTACGCCGTCATGGGCACGTCGTAGCCGTCGAGGCGTCCGGACCAGGCGGGGCGGCTCTTCGGCGCGATCCCCGCCGCACGCACGTAGTCGAGGTACATGTGGAGGTGGAGCGCGACCTCGTCGCCCTTCGCCGCGCGGCCCTTGGTCCACGCGAGCATCGCCTCCGCGCGCTGGGGGGCGACCGCGGTCGTCGTCCAGGCGCGGGGATTCCACATGACGGTCATCGGGACGGCGAGGCCATCGGCGATGGCCGCGGTGTCGGCCATGGCCGCGTCGGTCGCCTCGTCGCCCTCGAAGTCGAGCGTCCAGACGACGTATTCGGGCTGGGAGACGAGGAAGCGCGCGCTCGCGACCGCGACGTCCCGCCCGTCGCGCAGGCGCACGATCGCCTCGAGCTCCTGCTCTCCCGCCGTCACGCCATCGAGCGGCATCGTGCCGCGCCAGAAGGCGGCACCCAGGTCCGATCGCTCGAGCGACGCGACGCGCCCGTTCGCGCGGAGGCGCAGGCGCGGTGTGCCGGCCGTGGGATCCGTGTCCGGAAAGGTCACCGCGACGGTCACGTCCTCGTGGCTGAGCGGATCGGGCACCGTGTACCAGCGGCGCAGCGGCCCGAACCGAGCGAGCGGCGCGGCCGCGAGCCCCGCCGCGGTGGGCGACGGCGGCGCGCTCGCCGGGGAGGCGCTCGCGATCGTGCGGTCCGGTGACGCCGACGGAGCGGTCGCCGGAGCAGTACAGGCCGCGACGATGAGGGCGAGCGTGCAAGCGCATGCGAGATACTTGAAGGTCACATGCCCCTTGTAGCGCAACGCCGCTGGGTCCTGCCCGTCGTGACGCTCGGCGACCCCCCGGCCGGCATCCCCGGGATCGTCGCGCGGATCATGTGCGCGCGCGGGATCGCCCCCGCCGCCATGCGGTCGTTCCTCGATGCGGACCCGACCGAGGTCGGCCCGCCGATGCTCGACCAGGAGCTGGCGGTCGAGCGGATCCGTCGTGCGCTCGCGGCTCGCGAGCGCATCGTCGTCTATGGCGACTACGACGTGGACGGCGTCGCCGGATCGGCCCTGCTCGTCCGCGCGTTCCGCCGCCTGGGGTCCACCGTCGGCGCGTACATCCCGGATCGCTACGAGGAGGGCTACGGCATCAACGCAGGCGCGCTCCGCTCGATCGCCGCCGACGGCGTCAGCGTGGTCATCTCGGTCGACTGCGGCATCACCGCGGTCGCCGAGGCGCACCTCGCGCGCGAGCTCGGGATCGACCTGATCATCACGGACCACCACCATCCGCCGCCGGCGCTCCCGAACGCGTTCGCGGTCGTGAACCCGCGCCGCCCCGGCGACCCGTCGGTCGACAAGGAGCTCGCCGGCGCGGGCGTCGCGTACGCGATCGCGCGCGACCTCCTCGGTGACGCGTTCGCGGCGCACGAGAGCGAGCTGCTGCAGCTCGCCGCGGTCGCGACCGTCGCCGACGTCGTGCCGCTCCGCTCCGGCAACCGGCACCTCGTGCGGCGAGGCCTCGCCGCGCTGAACGCGTCGCCCATCGTCGGGCTCCGCGCGCTCGCGGAGCGCGCCGGCGTGAAGATCGGCGCGGTCAGCCCGACGCCGATCGCCTGTAGACAGCTAGGCAGCGTCTGCGGCAGCCCGGCCACGTAGCGCTGGACACAGAGCGCGTCCACAGCGTC
>DASWDY010000007.1:0-12323 GCA_036395035.1 Candidatus Limnocylindria bacterium | reverse complement strand
CGCCTCGCGGTCCGGCTGGCCCGGCTCTCGCCACATTGACCGCACCCTCATCGTCGCGTTCGGATCCCCGTTGACCGGTCGTGCTCGCACGTCCACGACGAGACCCTTCGCGAAACGCTCGCGCAGCCTGTCGAGGAACGTATCGAGTCCGCATTACCCGAGAGCGGCCCGACGTGACCGGGGCGGTAGTCCGCGTCCGGGATCGGGATGAACAGGTCGGCGCCATTCGTATTCTCGAGCGGACCACCGGAGAGCGATGAGCCACAGGTCGCGCGATGCCACGGTGGCTTGAGCTCGATCGCGTAGCCCATCGAGGCGCTGACGTACTTGACGAACTGGCCCACCGGCGTCGGGCTCGGCCGCGGCGTCGGTGACGGCGTCGCCGGTACGGCGGTCGCCGTGGGCGCGGTCGTGGGGGTCGGGGTGGCGGTAAGCGGGGTCGGCGACGCCGGCGCGACCGCCGCGGTCGGCTCCGGCGTGCGCTCCGGCCGCGGGCCACCGCGGAGGGCGGCGAACGCGAGGAGCGCCGCGATCAGGACGACGGCAGCCGTCCCCGCGGCGATGTACCGCCGGCGCATGCCTCCGGGTCGGTGCGACATCGATGCCAGGGTCGCATGATCCGTCTCGCGGATGAGGTCGGAGTGGAGCGTCACGCCTAGGGATGGGGAGCGTTTCCTCGCGGAGCGCTTCGGCCACGTCTCTGACGTCGTTCAGCTGCGCCGCGGACTGTGGTCGAGCGCCTATAGCTTCCGTGTCGGCGCGGACCGCCTTGTGGTCCGGTTCGGGAACATCCGTGAAGACTTCGACAAGGATGCGTTCGTCGGCGTACGTGCGCCTGCGGACATGCCCGTGCCGCGGATCCTCGAGATCGGCGAGGCGCTCGGCGCCTGGTACGCCGTGTCTCGTCGGTTTCCGGGCCGGCACCTCGACGCGCTGGACGCAGATGCGGTGCGCCGCAGGCTGCCGTCGCTGCTCGATACGCTCGACGGCGTTCGGCGTATCGATCTCAGCGACTCATCCGGATACGGCCTTTGGACGGACGGCGCCATCGGCGCGAAGCCGTCGTGGCGCGCGGAAACGCTCGAGGTGGACCGGACCGCGCCTGAGTGGGGTCAGGCCACGGCGCCGGCGTCGCTCGCGGCGCGAGCGTTCGACATCGGGATGCCCCGCGTGCGCGAGCTTGTCGAGCACTGCCCCGACGACCGTCATCTCGTGCACAGCGATCTGCTGCACTGGAACGTGCTCGTGGAGAACGACCGTGTCACCGGGATGCTCGACTGGGGCAGCTCGCTCATCGGCGACTTTGTCTATGACATCGCCTGGCTCATGTTCTGGCAGCCGTGGTTCCCGCAATGGAGCGGGATCGACTTCGCTCGCACGGCGAGCGAGCACTACGCGCGGGTCGGGGTGGAGGTGCCCGCGTTCGAGGAGCGACTGCGCTGCTACGAGCTGCGGATCGGACTCGGCGATCTGAACTGGTACCTGTCACGCCACGACGACGTGAACCTCGCGCGCGTGGCGGAGCGGATCGAAGAACTCGCCGCGGCGTCGTCCTAAGAACACGAACGCCGCGCGCTTGACCGGCGTGTTGCTGCGACCCGCCCTGGAACCGGTCGCGTTCTTCCGTGGTAGTGAGTTCGTGCGTTGCTGCGTCGTGCTCGCCATCGCGCTTGCGTGCGCTTGCTCGGCCGCGGACGCGACCGTCGCCGTTCGCAGTCCATCAGCGAGCCCGGCACCCAACCTCGATCACTCCGCTGCTGCAGCGTGGACGGCGGATCCGAATATCGCCTTCCGCGCGCGGTCCGGCACGCCACCGGGCGCGGAGGCTTGCGGCACGAACGCCGATGTCGAGTCGCTCCTTCGCGAGTTCGCCGCCGCGTTCAACTCGGGTGACGCGTCGAGGCTGAATCCCGTGATCAGCACGGAATTCTGGGCGATCTCTCTGGGTCACTTGACTGCCTACTCGCGTGACGACGCGCTTCGGATGCTGACCGAGAGACATCGAGTCGGTGATCGGCTCGAGTTCGTGGGCGCGCAGGTCAACGGGCTCGTCGGTTGGGACGGTGCCGCGCACATCGGACCCGTCGACTTCACGCTGATCCGCGGCGAGGAGCGGATCCGACTTTCTGGCAAGGGCGCGCTGTTCTGCGGCGGGACCACACGAGGTGTGAAGGTGATGGGACTCGGCATCCTTTGATACGCACGAACGCCGCGCGTTCAGCGTGGCGGTTTGACTGAGCGGGTGGCGGAAATCGAATCCGCGACCGAACATTGGGAATGTTCTGCGTTACCACTACGCCACACCCGCGAGGACGACCTCATTCTAGCGTAGCGACCGGGTCGTTCGCCAAGACGGCACTGCCAGGCTTGCTGAGCGGCCGTTCGCTTGCGGTGACAGTTCGCGCATCGGACGACGCACTTCTCGATCTCCGCAAGGATCGCTTTCCAGCTCCGTCGACCGATCATCTGGCCGATCGCCATGATCTTGCCGTCCTTGTCGACGTGATCGAACTCGAGAACGGCCAGGTCGGACTCGCCGCAGTCGACGCATGGATGCTCACGCAGGTATTCATGGAGCACCAACAAAACGTCCTGCTTCTTCAGGTGCGCCTCCGTGATCGCTCGCCGCATGTAGTCGGACTTGTTCCGTTCGTAGTGTCCGCGCCTGTATGTCGCTTGACACTCGCGGCAGTAATACGCATGCGTGCTCGTGCGAATGTCGCGGAATGGGAACTGCCAGACCGCCTTGAGCTCGCCGCAGCGCGAGCATTTCCGGAGTCCATGAGGGTCCGCGCTGAACAACGGGCTCTGTTGAGGACTTTCGATCAGCGCGTATCGGCCGGAACGTCCAGGCCGTACGACAGCCGGATCGATCGCGACTCCGACCGAGCGCGCCCACCCGAACTGCGAGGACGTCTTTCGGCGGTGGCAGTTGGCGCATCGAACGTCGCACTTCTGGATCTCCCGAAGGACCCGAGCCCACTCGGCGACCCGCGCAAGCTCACCAACAGCAAGGTCCTTCTGCTCTGGATCACGATGATCGAACTCGAGGACCGTGATATCCGAACAGCTGCATTCGACGCAGGGGTGCTGGCGCAGATATTCGTCGATGAGTGCACGTACGCGCGGGCGTTCCGTTCGGCGACGACGCTCTGCCTTCGCGGGGTACGTCGGCTTGTTCTTTCGGTAGTGTTCTCGGCCGTACGCGCGGCAGCAGTCGCGGCACCACACCCGGCGGAGGCCGCGCTCCCTATCCTTGATCGGGAAGTCCTCTATCGGTTTCACTTCACCGCAACGCGAGCAGCGACGACCATCGATCGTGACGATCGCGTAGTCGCCCGGACTCTCGAACAGCTCCGACATTCCGCCGCCTCCGGACGCATGCGCCTGATCCTGATATCGAACGCCTATTCTATCGGTCCTGCCTTGCGGCGGGAGCACCCGAACTCGCGGCCGACGCTCTGGCTCAGATCAGATCGGATCGGATCGGCCGCCGTCGCAAGCTCGGCGCGTTCCGCATCGGTCACGTTCGGATCGGCGGCGCGCAGCTCGAACGCCAGCGGCAAGGCCGCGCGCAGATCCGACGCATCGAAGTGCGAAGCGAACGCGTGGATGAACGCGTCGATCGCGTCGCGCTGCTCGGCGAAGCTCGCCCGTGCGGTGAGGAAGATCGCGATCGCGAGCGCCGGATCCAGCGCCGCGGGACCGCGCGCGGCATTCGCCCAGTCGATCACGACCGGGCCGGAGCCGGACATGATCACGTTCCGCGGATGCAGATCGAGATGGAGCAGGCGATCGCCGTCGCCGCGCGCGGGAAGCCACTCGGGTCCCGGGATGCGATGCAAGCGGTCATGCAGCTCCGCGAGGCACGCGGACATGTCCTCGAGCGTGCCCAGATCGCCGAGGAGCACATCCTGCATCGTCGGTCCGTCGGCGCGCTGGAGGATGAGGTCACGGCCGGACACCGAGATCACCTCGGGCACGGGATAGCCGTAGGCCCGCGCATAGCGCATGACCTCCACCTCGCGCCCTGGAACGTCGCGGCGGCGATATCGGCGCAGCACCGTCCCGTCGCCCCGGTCGTACACGTCGGCATCGCGTCCGCTCCCGATGAGCGCGAGATCGATGTCCATGACGCTCTAGGCTATGTCGCTGTCCGGCCGCTCGACGGACCACGAGACGGCGGGCCTCGACGATCCACTGTTCGACGACCACAATGCGCCGCGACGACATTGCCGCCACGCGCGGCGAAAGGGAGGCCCGACATGCGTGTGACCCCTGTTCGCGCGATGCCGGCCTCCGCCACGGCGTAGCCGCGCACTAGCCCGCGCCTCCCGGCGCGACGCGCCCTGGCGGTCCTCCGGCATCACACCTCCGCGGATCAGCACGCCCACATGTGCCGGAGGAGGAATATCCATGTCGCTCGCGAACACGCGTGAGCCGCTCTTCGCCGACGGCTGGCTCGTCGAGCACGACTACGAGGAGGAGACCCTCGGCGTGCTGAAGATGGGCAAGGAGAGCGAGGTGCGTCTCGTCGCTCGTAGCGGCCAGGGCCGCACGAGCTACATCGCCGAGAAGCGCTTCAAGTCCAAAGGGTTCCGCTCGTTCCGCAACGACGCGGTGTACCGCGCAACGTGGTTCACCGGCCCGGGCGAGGCGCGTGCGCAGCGCGCTGTCCGGGACAAGACCCGTCGCGGCCGCCAGATGCTCGAAGCGGCCTGGTACGGGCACGAGTGGAACGAGCTGCGCCACCTCTACACCGCCGGGGTCACCGTCCCGCCGCCGGTCGAGGAGATCCTTCCCACGAAGCTGCCGTCTCGGACCTTCCACTGGAGCTCGCTCAACGCGCCCACGAAAGGCAGCCACGACGAAGCGATGGATGGCGGCTATCGCATGGGGTTCATCGGCGATCCGCCGGTGGCTTCGCCACGGCTCGCGTCACTACGGCTCTCTCCCGAGCATGCCGAGCGGGTCTGGCGAGAGCTCCTGCACGAGATCTGGCTGATGCTCCGCGCCGAGCGCGTGCACGGGGACCTCTCCGCCTACAACGTCCTCTACTGGCGCGAGCGGCCCGTGATCATCGACCTCTCGCAGACGGTCGATCTCGTGACGCATGCCGGCGCTCGCGCGATCCTGCGCCGCGACCTCGAACATCTCGCGACGTACTTCGAGCGTCAGGGCATCGACGCCGAGGTCGACCAGGCATGGCGGCTCATCGACGCGGACCGCGCCCTCGAGGGACGCCGGTGAGCTAATCGGCGACCGCGACCTTCTCCTTCTTCCTCTGTCCCGCGATCCGGTCGCGGTCGTGCTTCGAGAGGATCCGCTTGCGGATGCGGTACGCCACGGGCGTGACCTCAAGCAGCTCGTCGTCGGCGAGGAACTCGATCGCGTCGTCGAGCGACAGGTCGCGCATGCCCTCGAGCCGCACCGTGATCTCCGACGTCGAGCTGCGCATGTTCGTGAGGTGCTTCTTGCGCGCGATGTTCACCTCGAGGTCGCGCTCGCGGATGTGCTCCCCGACGACCATGCCCTCGTACACCTCGGTGCCCGGCGCGATGAAGAGCGTCCCGCGCTCCTGCGCCTGCGTCAGCCCGAACGTCGTCGCGGTCCCGTCCTCGAACGCGACGAGCGAGCCGAACGTTCGCGACTCGATCGGCCCCGCGTCGGGCCCGTAGTCGGCGAACAGCGTGTTCATCACGCCCTCGCCGCGCGTGTTCGTGAGGAACGTCTTGCGGAACCCGAGCAGGCCGCGCGTCGGGATCCGGTACACGGCGTGGACCATGCCGTCCTCGCGGTACTTCATGTCGAGCAGCGCCCCGCGGCGCTGACCGGCCATCTCGACGACACGACCGAGCACTTCCTGCGAGACCTCGACCTCGAGCTGCTCGTAGGGCTCGAGCCGCTCGCCGCCCACGTGCTTGAAGATCACCTCGGGCCGCGACACCTGCATCTCGTAGCCCTCGCGGCGCATGTTCTCGATGAGGATCGCGAGGTGCAGCTCGCCACGGCCGCTGACAACGAAAGAGTCGGGCGACTCGCCCTCGGCGACGCGCAGCGCGACGTCGCGCTCGAGCTCGCTGTAGAGGCGCTCGCGGATCTTGCGCCCGGTCACGTGCGTCCCCTCGCGTCCGGCGAACGGGCTTGTGTTCGTGCCGAACGTCATGCGCACCGTCGGCTCCTCGACGCGGATCGGCGGGAGCGGCCGCGGGTCCGCGGCGTCGGCGATCGTGTCGCCGATGCCCGCGTCCGCGACGCCGGCCACCGCGACGATGTCGCCGGCCCGCGCCTCATCCACCTCGACGCGCCCGAGGCCCTGGAACGTGAACAGCTGCGTCACCTTCGAGGTCGAGATCCCGCCGCTGTGGTCGATGCGCGCGACGGACTGGGCGCGGCGCAGCGTCCCGCTCTGGAGGCGGCCGACGGCGATCCGGCCCTTGTAGTCGTCATACGAGGTCGTGGTGACCAGGAGCTGTGCCGGCGCGACCGCGTCGACGTCGGGTGGCGGGATCTCCCCGACGATCGCGTCGAAGAGCGGCTCGAGCGACGTCCCGATGTGCCGGTGATCGGTACCGGCGGCGCCGATGAGCGCGTTCGTGTACACGGTCTCGAACTCGGCCTGCTCCTCGGTCGCGCCCAGGTCGAGGAAGAGATCGAACGTCTCGTTGAGCACGTGGTTCGGCCGTGCCTGCGGGCGGTCGATCTTGTTGATGACGACGATGGCCTTGTGCCCGCGTCGCAGCGCCTGCCGCAGCACGAACTTCGTCTGCGGCATCGGGCCGTCGACGGCGTCGACGAGCAGCAGGACGCCGTCGACCATGTTCATCACGCGCTCGACCTCGCCGCCGAAATCCGCGTGGCCCGGCGTGTCGACGATGTTGATCTTCGTCCCGCGGTACGTGACGGCGATGTTCTTCGCCATGATCGTGATCCCGCGCTCCCGCTCGAGGGCATTCGAGTCGAGGAGCCGCTCGACCATCTGCTGGTCCTCGCGGAAGATGTGGCTCTGCCGGATCATCGCGTCGACGAGCGTCGTCTTGCCGTGGTCGACGTGTGCGATGATCGCGATGTTGCGGATGTCGGCGCGCTTCATCCGACGGTCGCCCGCTCGCGCTTCGCGGCGCGGCGCTCCTCGAATCGGGTCGCCGAGCGATCGAGCTTGTCGAGGAAGTGCGCGAGGCGCTCCCGCGCCTGCTCGGCCTCGGCGTCGAGGCCGGTGCGCTCAAAGACGCGCCAGTAGCGGAGGAGCGGCCAGAGGATGTCGTCGTGGTGGATACGCAGGTCGTAGATGCCGGCGTCGGCCATCTGCGCGGCCTTGCGCGTGAAGCCGGCGATGCCGTGGCCCGGCATCGCGAACGTGAGGATCTCTGCGGTGATCGCCCTCATCGCGGCAGACGGATCGATGTCGAAGATGGCCTCGAGCGCGCCGCGGTAGAAGACCATGTGCAGGTTCTCGTCGAGCGCGACGCGGGTCATGATCCGATCGGCGACGGGGTCGCTCGAGTACTTGCCCGTGTTCTGGTGCGACACGCGCGTCGCGAGCTCCTGGAACGACGTGTAGGCGAGCCCGCGCACGACGTCGGCGTCGTGCTCGTAGCCGAGGAGCGTCGTCTGCATGCGGCCACGCTCGAGCGCGACCGGGTCGATGTTGCGCGTCACGACGAGGTAGTCGCGGATGACGATGGCATGCCGGCCTTCCTCCGCCGTCCACCGATGCACCCATTCCTTCCAGGCGCCGTCGCCGTGGTGGAACATGCGGTAGATCAGCCGGTGGTACGAGGGCAGGTTGTCCTCGGTGAGCAGGTTGACCTCGAACGCTGTCTGCGCGACGCCCGTGAGGCGCGGCTGATCCGGGGTCCACGGCTCCTTGTCGTAGTCGCGGCCGAGGCTGTAGGGCACGTAGTCGTGCGGGAACCACTCCTTCGCCACGGCGAGGTGGCGCTCGAGGAGACGCGTGACGGCGGGCTCGATCTCCGCCAGCAGCGAGCGGTCGGCCTGCTGCTCTGCGGTCAGGGGGATGCGCTGGAGGTCACCGTGGGTGGGTTGCACTGGTCAATTGTGCGGCCTGAATGCCCGCCGATGCCCCGCTAGCCTGCTGAACATCCCCGACGACATCGCTCCGACGTACCGCGCGCTCTTCCGGCTCGAGCGCTTCGGCCACCTCGTGGCCGGGATGCTCATCGGCCGGATCGCGTCGCAGATGGTCTCGCTCGTCCTCGTGCTGCTCGTGCTCGAGCGCTACGGCTCGCCCGCGCTCGCCGGCCTCACGACGTTCCTGTCGCTCGCGCCCGGCCTCGCCGTCAGCCCGATCGCCGGCACGCTCCTCGACCGCTTCGGCCGGCGCCGGCTGATCGTCCTCGACTACGTCGTCGCGATGTCGGGCCTGCTCCTCATCGCCGCACTGTCGGCCGCGAACGCCCTTCCCGCGCCGCTCCTTCTGCTCATCGTCGCGGCCCAGTCGCTGACGTTCCCGCTCTCGACCGTCGGCATGCGCACGCTCTTCCCCCTCGTCGTGCCGCGCCCGCTGTGGGAGCGCGCGAACGCGATCGACAGCAACGGCTACGCGGTCAGCTCCGTCTTCGGGCCGGCGATCGCCGGCGCGGTCGTCGCCGCGGTGCACGGCGAGGGCGGCCTCGTCGCCGCGGCGGCGGCGTTCGCGGTCGGCGCGGTCATCACGGCCGGCGCGCCCGACGTCGACGTGCCGGGCCACGACCACGGCCCCGTCCTGCGCGCGGCGTGGGACGGCGTCGTCCACGTCGCGCGGCATCCGACGCTGCGCGGCCTCGCGATCGGCGTGTCGATCAGCAACCTCGGCAACGGGATCCTCGTCCTCGCCGTACCCGTGATCGTGCTGCAGCGGCTCGGTGGCTCGCCGGTCCTGGTCGGTCAGCTCTTCGCGGCGGAGGGGATCGTCGCGTTCGTCGCCATCATGCTCATGGGCCGCGTCCCGACCGAGGGACGCGAGCGCACGCTCA
Source organism: Candidatus Limnocylindria bacterium (assembly GCA_036395035.1). Lineage (GTDB taxonomy): Bacteria > Chloroflexota > Limnocylindria > P2-11E > P2-11E > JACPOT01. The sequence continues at coordinate 3,348 of DASWDY010000007.1, read as the reverse complement.
TGGTCGTCGGCGTCCTCGTCAGCACCACCGCGATGCTCCCCCTCCTCGTCCGCATCGACCTCGTGTTCATCGTCCTCGCGATGCTCGTCCGAGGCGCGACGGCCGCGCTCTACGACGTGCCGATGTTCACGCTCCGTCAGCGGCGCACGGATCCCGCGTGGCTCGGACGCGCGTTCGCCGTCTCGATGTCGCTGAACTTCGTCGGGTTCCCCATTGGGTCAGCCATCGGCGGCGCGCTCGCGTCGGTGAGCCTCGAGGCCGCGCTCGTCGCGATGGTGGCGTTCTCGCTCGCCGGCGCCGTGTCCCTGTACCTCTTCGTCCCCCGCTCCTGATCCGACACGAGCGCGGGCCCGCGCCAGGCCGGGGTGGTGAACGGCCTTCACGCTGCATGCCACGCCGTGTCACGGGGATGTATCCGGCACGCGCGGTGCATCGGTGTCCGCGATGGACGAGCAGCGGCCTGCCGTAGCACCGAGCGAAGCGCCCTCCGACGGCGCCGGGATACCCACCGAGACCCCGCAGCCCGCGGCACCGAAGCGGCGGAGCTACCGGGGAGCGCTCGGCATGGCGACCGCTCTTGTCCTCGCATTCGTATGGGGCGGGCTCGCATATCGCGAGCTCGGCCCCGGGACGGCGCGAGCCTTCGCTGGTAGCGGTGTGGGGCCGACGGCGGTGCTTGGGACGCAAGCACCGCCGGGGTGGGTCGGCACGTTCGCGTCCGCGTTCTGCGACGGCGACGCCGACTCGCTCGCGCCGCTCATCGGTCCGCCGCTCACGGGCAACGTCGCCGCGATCTCCGCGGCGCTCTCGGACCGCGACTGGAGCTGCAGCGCGATGCACTACATCGGCGGCGGCACGAACCCGAAGGGCACGTTCTACGTGTACGTGATGCGCGACAAGTCAGAGAACGAGCAGTGGTGGGTGTTCACGGTCGTGGACGAGAAGGTCGTCGCGATCGAGTAGCCGCGGTCGCATCGCGCAGCTCGCCGAACAGCCTCGTGAACGCGTCCATCTGATACGACGCCGTCCGCCCGCTCGGATTCGGCAGGACCCACAGCGCCGTGTCGCCGATCGTCTCGGGCTGCCGGCCGACGCTCGCTCTCGGCCGCGCGAACGCGACGCGGTACGCGCCGAGGCCGAGGACCGCGAGCGCGCGCGGGTGGTTGCGGCGGACCTTCCGCTCGAGGACGCGCGCGCCCGCCCGCAGCTCGTCCAGCGTCAGCTCCTCGGCGACGCGCGTCGCCTTGTTCACGATGTTCGTGATCCCGAGGTCGAGGTCGAGAAGGGCGCGCTCCTCGAATGGCGAGAGCAGGCGGTCGGTGAACCGGGACAGATGCAGGACGGTCCAGAACCGATTTCCGGGACGGCCGAAGTGATGACCGATCGCGGCCGTGTACAGGCCCGGGTTGATCCCACAGAAGAGGACGCGCAGGTCCGGCGCGATGACGTCGCGGACGCTCTGGCCGTATGCCGCCTCGAGCTGCTCGCGCGTGGGTCGCCAGGGTGCGACCGAGTTGTCGCGGGCGCGCACCTATCGCTCGCGTGCGAGCGAGTCGACGAATTCGCGCGGCGTCCGCACGGGGATCGTCCCACGCAGCCGCGTGAGGTGCGGGTCGCCTGAGACGAGCGCATCGACGCGCGTGGCGCCTGCCAGCGCGATGAGGTACTCGTCATCGGGGTCGTCACTGAGCGGCGCTGCCGACGGGGCAGGATCCTCGGCGAGCGTGGCCGCCGATCGGACGGCCTCGACGAACTCATGGACCTCGTCGAGCGTCACGTAACGCCGGAACTTCTCGCGTTCGAGGACCTCACGAAGCTCGGCGAGCAGGCTCGGCGAGACGACCAGCTCGAACGCGCCAGCGCGCAGATCGAGAAGGATGCGGGCGCTCGCGCCGCGGGGTGAGATCAGCCCGGAGATCAGGACGTTCGGGTCAAGGACGGCGCGCGGCACGCTTCCGCCGCCGACGCGTCGCGTGGACCTCCGCAACGGCCAGCTCCATCGCCTGCTGCTCGCTCAGGTCACTTCGCGCCCAGACCCGCTCGAGGAGGTCGAATCCCAGGTACCGGCGGAGCGCGGTCTCGACCACCTCCGAGTCCCGCTTGTCGGTGCGCGCCGCCGTGACCCTCGCGGCACGCAGGACATCTTCGGAGATGTAGAAGGTCACTTTGCGTTTGGAAGCATCCGGCATACATGACAGCATACCAGCATGATGGCGTCGGTATTCCCCCGTGGGACCGATCGTCGCCTACACGACAAGCAAGCGGGTCACACCATCACTACCGCAGAAGTACACCGGTTCCATCGCCCACGGGGGTCGAGCGCGCGCGAGGCCTTGCTAGGCGAGCCACCTCTTGTACGCGCTGAGATCGTGCGGGCGGCCGAGGAACTCCTCGACGAGCTTCAGCGCGGGCTTCGTGCCGCCCTGGCCGAGCACGATGTCGCGATAGCGGCGCGTCTGATGCAGATCCATCAAGCCGTTCGTGAAGCCAGACGAGAGGGACTCCGCGATCGTCTTACTCAACGTGTAAGTCATGTACAGCGCGGCGTAGCCCGGCATGTGCGTCCACGACGCCGGGAACCGGCCCTCGGGGTCCATCTCGACGGGCGACCACTTCGCCGCCATCTCGTGCCACACCTTCATCACGTCGAGGTCCCGCGGATCGCGGTCATGGAGCTCGAGCGACACCATCGACATGAAGACGGCACGCTGCGTCTGCACGCCGCGCCCGAAGTCGCGCGCCTCGCGCAGCTTCTCGACCTGCCGCTCCGAGATCGGCTCGCCCGTCTCGACGTGGCGCGCGAAGCGCCGCAGCACGCCGTGGTCGAAGATCCACTGCTCGAGGAACTGCGACGGCGCCTCGATGAAGTCGAACTCGACGGGGCGCGCGAGCCGCGCCCACCGCAGCCGTCCGCGCATGAGGCTGTGCACGAGATGCCCGAACTCATGGAAGTACGTGACGACCTCGCGGTGGTCCATGAGCGCGGGGCCCTGCGCCGTGCGCGGATCCGGGAAGTTGCACACGAGCACGGAGTGCGTCCGCTGGCGCCCCGCCGCGCCGGGGCGGTAGCCGAAGTTCGCGGCGTGCTTGTACTTGCCCGCGCGCGGATGCATGTCGAGCGAGATGCGCCCGCTCGGCTCGCCGTCGATCGCGACGTCGAACGTCTCGACCGACGGATGCCACGGCGGCTCGGCGGAGCGCGAGAACTCGAGGCCGAAGAGCTCGCTGTTCAGGTCGAGGATCGCCTGCCGCACGGCGCGGTACTCGAGGTACGGGCGCGTCTCGCGGGCGTCGGACCCGATCTCCTCGGCCTTCACCTTCTCCTGCAGGTACGCGAGCTCCCAGTCG
>DASWDY010000006.1:0-2320 GCA_036395035.1 Candidatus Limnocylindria bacterium | reverse complement strand
GCCGGGCCTGACGGTCAGGAACGGCGCGCGCGTGCGGTGGTACGTCCTCGGCATGGGCAACGAGGTCGACCTCCACACGCCGCATTGGCACGGCAAGACGCTCCTGCACGCGGGCCGGCGCACCGACGTGATCGAGCTGCTCCCCGGCAGCATGGCGACCGCGGACATGATCGCGGACGACCCAGGGACATGGCTCCTGCACTGTCACGTCGCCGATCACATCGACGCGGGCATGCTCGCCACGTACACGATCCAGCGGTAGCGCCGTCGATCCGGCGCCGAGGCTAGTCTGGCGCGATGCTCGCGTGGGGCACCGCGATCATCGCGCTCGCCTTCCTCGGTGTCCTCGCCGCGTCGGTCGCGATCGTCTCACGCGACGCCACTCTCGATACCGCGGTCGGCCGCCACCTGTGGGCCGGTGCGCTCGCGAACGCGTCGCTCGTCATCGTGGCGCTCGCCGTCGTGCTCGGGCCGCTGCGACGTGGCGAGGCATGGGCGTTCTGGGTCGCCCTGCTGCCGGTCGCGATCTACGCGGTCCCGATCCTCGTCATCGACGCCACGCACGTTCCGCGCGGAACGCTCGTCGCGACGCTCGCGCCGCAGGTCGGGGGCCTCGCCGTGGCCACCGTCGGCTTCGCGCTGACCGCGTGGGCGCTCTGGGGAGAGAACTAGCGACACCCTCGCGGCCTCGTTCTCCTGGCCGCCGAGCGAGCAGACACGGCTATCCCGCGAACCTACGGCGCCGTAGCGTCTCGGCCTCATGCGGATCCTGCTCATCGTGGCGATGTCCATCGGCGCGCTCATCGCCTCGGCGCCGCAGGCGCTCGCCGCGCCACCGCCGTGGTATCCGCCGATGCGCTGGCAGCCGGCGGACCCCGAGAACTACGAGGAAGGCCGCGTCGGCGCGGCGATCAGCGGCATCGTCATCCACGCGACGGACGGCCGCTACGCGGGGACGCTGTCGTGGTTCCGCGATCCGCGCGCGAAGGTGAGCGCGCACTACGTGATCCGCGCGCGCGACGGCCAAGTGACGCAGATGGTCGCCGAGAAGGACACCGCGTTCCACGCGCGCGGATCCAACCGCGGCGCCATCGGCATCGAGCACGAGTTCGATCCGCGGAGCGGCGTCGGCTTCACCGACGCGCAATACCGTAGCTCGGCGACGCTCGTCTGCGCGATCGCCCGCCGCTACGGCTTCCCCGCCGACCGCGCGCACATCGTCGGTCACAGCGAGGTCGCACGGACGGATCACTCCGATCCCGGCCCGAGCTGGGACTGGTCGCGCTACATGCGCCTCGTCTCGGCGTGCGCGGTCGCAGCGGGCGGAGGCGGAGCCGCGTCCACCGCCGTCGACGGCTGCGCTTGCGTGCCCGCCCCGGATCTGACATATGGCTCGACCGGTGCGAGCGTCGCGCTCCTGCAGTGGCAGCTCGCCTACCTCGGATGGCTGCCCGATAGCGCGGTCATCGAGGGCGGAGGCCAGTTCGGGCCACGCACCTTGGCGGCGATACGCGCGTTCCAAGCGGCGAGCGGCGTCCCGGCCACTGGGACGTACGGTCCGCTGACGGCGGGTGCGCTCGCGCGATCCCTCGCCAGCGTGCCAACGCGCGCGGCGCCGCCCGGGCTCGCGACCGGATCCCGCTCGAGCGACGTCGCGACGCTGCAGCGCGACCTGGCACGCCTGGGCTACATCGGAATGGTCACCGGATATTTCGGTCCGCTCACCGAGAGCGCGGTACGACGGTTCCAGGCGGATCACGGCATCGACCGGACCGGCACGTACGGACCCCTCACGCGGGCCGCGATGGCCGCGCACCTGCGGCGCTGATCGGAGCGGCTACGCGGTGGGCTTCTCTCCGGCCAGCCCGACGTCGTCGAAGCGCAGCGTGAGCATCGCGCTGCAGCGGCGGCACCGCATCGTTGCGAGCTGCGACGTGTTCCCGCCGAGCGGTCGCACGAACGTGGGTGCGTCGTTCGGCCCGATGGGCCGGCGGCAGCTGGGGCAGCGCGCCTCAAGGCGCTCGAACGCCGCGTGGGTCGTGGTCACGTCACCGAAGCCGGCGCGCTTGCGTCGCCCCATCTGTCGATGCCCCTCTCCGCGTGCTGGATCCGCTGATCCGTTCTCGGCCCGAGCGGCCGGGATCGTCCGGTATTACGACCGGACGATCGGCCTGCCCGTGCGCTTGTCGCGCTGGCCCTTCTTCGCTGATGCGGACTTCGCGCGGCGTCGCGCCGCCTTCAGTCGCGCCCGCGAACCTTTGCGACGCGACAACTAGTAGCGCCGCGCCGGACGCTTCGTCTCGAAGCAGCTGCTGCAGTA
>DASWDY010000005.1:0-8936 GCA_036395035.1 Candidatus Limnocylindria bacterium | reverse complement strand
CGACTACGTCACGAAGCCGTTCAGCCAGAAGGAGCTCGTCGCGCGCATCGACGCCGTCGTCCGGCGACAGCGCGCCGCGACCGCGCACCGCCGCGCGAACGTCTTCGAGCACGGCGGCCTGCGCATCGACTTCGCGCAGCGCAAGGTGAGCGCGGGGGAGCGGGCGGTCCAGCTGACGCCGACGGAGTACAACCTGCTTTACCACCTCGCGACGAACGCCGGTCGCGTCATGCCGCACGAGACGCTGCTCGCGAAGGTCTGGGGGCACGAGTACCGCGACGAGGTGCACTACCTGAAGGTGTACGTCGGGCGGCTGCGCAACAAGATCGAATCGGATCCGCAGCGACCGCGCTACATCCTCACGGTGCGCGGCGTCGGGTACCAGTTCCCGGCGGCGGAGGGCGGCGAGACCGAGCCGCATTGACCGTCGTCTGACCGGACGTCTACCGGATCTTTACCTCCGGCGCCTACGGTCCGGTCATGAGATGGCAGACGCCGGTCGAACAGGACCCGGCGCCGGCGGCGCCATCCGCGCGCGCGTGCGCGAACTGCAGGATCGCCGTCGCGGACCGCGGCGTCGAGCACGACGGCAAGATCTACTGCTGCGACGGCTGCGCCGAGGGCGGCCCGTGTCTCTGCTGATCCGTTGACGGGGAGCGAGCGGGCACGTAGTCTTCGGCGGCCTCGAGCGCAGCGGCGGATCGAGATCTCTCGAAAGGAAGTGGCGCCAGTGCTCAGCAACTACCTCACAGGCGCTCCGCGGACGTCCCGCGGGCGGAGCCTGCCCACTTCCGGAATGACCTAGCTCAGACCCTCGCGAGGACCTCCGGACCGTGGGTAGACCGCAAGGGCCCACGGTCTTTCGCTTTCGTGGATGACCACGACGTGGGCCGGCCCCAGCCACCGAAAGGGACACGGCCATGATCGCGACACAGGAGATCCAAGCGGACCGCGAACGGCAGCAGGCCGGTCGCGTCGCGCTCTCCGCGCACGGCGTCCGGAAATCCTTCTCGGCCCGCGCCGGGAAGGCCGTCCGAGCGGTCGACGACGTCTCGCTCGAGGTGCGCCGCGGCGAGATCTACGGCCTGCTCGGCGCGAACGGCAGCGGGAAATCGACGCTCATCCGCGTGTTCTCGACGCTGCTCGAGGCCGACGCTGGCCAGGTCAGCATCTTCGGCCTCGACGTGCGCGCCGACGAGCTCGCGGTGCAGCGTCTCATCAACCGCGTGTCCGTCGAGGCGTCGTTCTTCAAGAAGCTGTCCGCGATGGAGAACCTCGTCTACTCGGGCCGCCTCTACGGCGTCGCGGCGTCGGAGGTGCGCCACAAGGCGAAGGCCATCCTGAAGCGGCTCGGCATCGCGGAGGACCGGCTCCACGAGCCGCTCGAGAAGCTGTCGCGCGGCATGCAGCAGAAGGTGGCGATCGCGCGCGCGTTCCTCACGTCGCCGATGCTGCTGCTGCTCGACGAGCCGACGACGGGCCTCGACATCCGCAGCAAGCGCGAGGTGCAGACGTTCGTCCGTGACCTGCGCGAGCAGCACGACGCCACGATCGTCCTCACCACGCACGACCTCGACGAGGCCGAGCGGCTGTCCGACCGCATCGGGATCATCCATGCGGGACGGCTCGTCGCGGAAGGCAGCGTCGAGGAGCTGACCGCGCGCCATGGGACACGAGACCTCGAGGAGGTCTTCATGACGCTCACCGGTCGCCGGCTCGAGGAGGCCGACAAGCCGGAGGACGAGGCGAGGCCGTGATGGACGTACGGGTCCAGGGCGGCCTCGCCTACGCCTTCGTCGAGCGCCAGGTCGCGCTCATGCGCCGCTACTGGCTCTGGGAGATCGTGTGGGTGATCTACTCGATCACGACGTCGCTCTCGGTCGCCTACATCGGCCTGGCGCAGCCGATCGTCACGGGCGCGACCGTGGACGCCGCGACGACGTCGCGCTTCGTGCTGTACCTGCTCGTCGGGACGATCGCCTGGCGGTTCCTCGGGATCGTCTTCGAGGACATCGCCGAGATCATCGCGTGGGAGCGGTGGGAGGGCACGATCGAATATACGTTCATGGCGCCCGTGCCGCGCCTGACACAGCTGCTCGGCATGGCGATCGGCACGGTCGTGCGCGCCGCGGTCATCAGCATCGCCGTCCTCTTCGCCGTGATGCTGTTCATCCCGGTCGACCTGTCGCACGCCAACGCGCTCAGCGCGTTCGCGCTGCTCGGCGTCGGCACGGTCGCGTTCATCGGCCTCGGCATCGCGTCCGCGTGCTTCCCGCTCATGTGGACCGAGAAGGGACTGCAGATGGCGTACATCGTCCAGGCCGTCGTGCTGCTCGTGTCCGGCGTGTACTACCCGACGACGGTGCTCCCCGGCGCGTTCCAGGCGATCTCCGTGATCTCGCCGGCGACGTACGTCATCGAGGGGATGCGCCGCGCGCTCATCGACGGCGCGGACCTCGTCGCCCTCTGGCCGCTCACGTGGCCCGCGCTCCTCATCGGGGCGATCTCGATCCCCGTCGGGATGCGGCTCTTCCTCGCCGCCGAGCGCCACGCCAAGCGGACGGGTCGCCTCAAGCGCAGCGGATGAGGAAGACCCGGTAGGCTCCGCTTCCCGCGACGCGCAGGAGGTCGGAGATGGCGACGGAGCCCAGGGCGCTCGAAGCGCTCACGTTCGACGAGCGGCGGTTCGCGCCACCGGAAGCCTTCAAGGCGACGGCGAGCTGGACCGACGCGGCCGTATACGACGAGGCGGCGCGCGACCTCCAGGGGTTCTGGGCGAAGCACGCCGAGGGATTCCTGTGGTCGCGCAGGTGGGACACGGTCCTCGACTGGCAGGTCCCGTACTCGAAGTGGTTCGCCGGCGGCAAGCTGAACATCTCCGAGAACTGTCTCGACCGCCACGTGCAGGCCGGGCTCGGCGCGAAGGTCGCGTACCACTGGGAGGGCGAGCCCGGCGACGCGCGCTCCGTGACGTACGCCGAGCTGCTCGAGGAGACGCAGCGCTGCGCGAACGCCCTGCGCGAGCTCGGCGTCGGCATGGGCGACCGCGTCGCCATCTACATGCCCATGATCCCCGAGCTGCCCGTCGCGATGCTGGCGTGCGCGCGGATCGGCGCGCCCTTCACCGTCGTGTTCGCCGGCTTCTCGGCCGAGGCGCTTGCGGGACGCATCGATGACTCGGGCGCGAAGGTCGTCATCACCGCGGACGGCGGCTACCGCAAGGGCAACATCGTCGAGCTGAAGCGGAACGCCGACGACGCGGTCGCGCAGGCCTCGACCGTGGAGAAGGTGCTCGTGGTGAGGCGGACCGGGCACGCCGTGCCGTGGACGGCGGGCCGCGACGTGTGGTGGCACGAGATCGTGCCGCGGCAGCGCCCCGACTGCGCGCCCGAGCAGGTCGACAGCGAGCACATGCTCTACCTGCTCTACACGTCAGGGACGACGGCGAAGCCGAAGGGGATCGTCCACACGACGGCCGGCTACCTCGTGGGCTGCGCGACGACGCACAGGTACATCTTCGACATCAAGCCCGACGACGTGTACTGGTGCGCCGCCGACATCGGGTGGGTGACGGGGCACAGCTACATCGTCTTCGGCCCGCTCGCGAACGCGACCACCGGCGTCATGTACGAGGGCACGCCGGACTTCCCCGACAAGGACCGCTGGTGGCAGGTCATCGAGAAGTACAAGGTCACGATCCTCTACTGCGCGCCGACCGCGATCCGCACCTTCATGAAGTGGGGAGCGCAGTACCCGGGGAAGCACGACATGCGTTCGCTACGGCTGCTCGGGTCGGTCGGCGAACCCATCAACCCGGAGGCCTGGATCTGGTACCACGAAACGATCGGTGGTGGCCGCTGCCCCATCGTCGACACCTGGTGGATGACCGAGACCGGCACCATCCTCATCACCCCGCTCCCCGGCATCACCACCACCAAGCCCGGGAGCGCGACCTTCCCGTTCCCCGGGGTGGGCGCGGACGTCGTCGACGACGAGGGCCGGAGCGTCCCGCTGGGCGGCGCCGGATACCTGGTCATCACCACGCCGTGGCCGGCGATGCTCCGCGGCATCTACAAGGACGAGCAGCGCTACCGGGACACCTACTGGAGCCGCTTCCCGGGACGCTTCTTCGCGGGCGACGGCGCCAAGCGCGATGCCGAGGGCTACTTCTGGCTGCTCGGGCGCGTCGACGACGTCATGAAGATCTCGGGGCACCGCATCTCGACCACCGAGGTCGAATCGGCCCTGGTGTCGCACCCGCAGGTGGCCGAGGCCGCGGTCATCGGGCGGGAGGATCCCGTCACCGGCCAGGCGATCTTCGCCTTCGTCACGCTGCGCGCCGGCAACGACGGCGGCGAGGCGCTCGCCAGGGAGCTGCGCGAGCATGTCGTGAAGGGCATCGGCTCCATCGCGCGCCCCAAGACGATCATGTTCAGCCCGGAGCTGCCGAAGACGCGCTCCGGCAAGATCATGCGCCGCCTCTTGCGCGACATCGCCAATGGGGTCCCGCTCGGCGACACCACGACGCTCGCGGACGCCGGCGTCGTCGAGACGATCCGTGACGCGAGCGCGGCCGGGAAGGAAGAGTGACCGTCCACGCCGAGGAACGCGTCCCCGCCCCGCCGCCGACGCCGCGCGAGCCGGTCGCCGACGTCCTGGACGGCGAGCGCGTCGAGGATCCGTTCCGCTGGCTCGAGGACGCCTCGAGCGACCGCGTGCGCGCCTGGACCGCCGCGCACAACGCGCGGACGCGCGCCGTGCTCGACCGCATCCCGCAGCGCGCCCGCTTCGCCGCGCGGCTGCGCGACCTGCTCGCGGTCGGGCTCATGGACACGCCGCGTCCCATCGGCGGCAAGCTGTTCCACCTCCGGCGGGAGGGGGAGCAGCGCCAGGTCGTGCTGTACGTGCGCGAGGGCCTCCATGGCGCGGACCGGGCGCTCGTCGATCCGAACGCGCTCGATCCCTCCGGCCTGACGACGATCGACTGGTGGTGGCCGTCGCCCGACGCGCGATCCGTCGCGTACGGCCTGTCGCGCGGCGGCACCGAGATGTCGACGCTGCACGTCCTCGACGTCGCGAGCGGGCGCGAGACCGGCGACCGCATCCCGCACACGCAGCGCGGCTCCGTCGCGTGGTCGAAGGGCGGCTTCTACTACACGGTCCATCCCGCGCCGGGGTCCGTCGCGCCCGGCGACGAGCACTACTTCACGCGCGTGCGCTTCCACCGCCTCGGCGACGATCCCTCGCGGGACCCGGTCGTGTTCGGTGAGGGCCGGCCCAAGGAGGACATGATCGGCGTCGTCGCGTCGCCGGACGGGCGGTGGGTCGTCGTGTCCGCGCACCACGGCTGGATCCGCAACGACGCGTACCTCCTGGACGCCGAGCATCCCGAGCGCGGGCTCGCGACGGTGGTCGAGGGTGCGGACGCGCTCACGAGCGCGATCCCGATGAACGACCGCATCTGGCTCGTGACGGACCTGGACGCGCCGAACTCCCGGATCGTCTCGGCGGCGCCCGAGGCGCCGTCGCGATGGACGACCGTCATCCCCGAAGGAGAGCACGCGATCGAAGGAGCCGCGCTCACGCGCCACCGCATCGCGGTGCACACGCTCGAGCACGCGACCTCGCGCCTCGCGATCTGGACGGCCGAGGGCCGCCGCGAGCGGACGGTGGACCTACCCGGCCTCGGCTCGATCGACGCGTCGCCGTTCCTGACGGGGCTCCGCGCCGACCGCGGCGGCGACACCGTCGTCTACCAGTGGCAGTCGTTCGCCGAGCCCGCCGCGGCGTACGCGGTCGACGCCCGCAGCGGCGGGACGACGGAGCTCGTGCGACTGCGCCGGCCGGCCGGCATCCCGGAGATCGTGGTCGAGCAGGCGCGCTATCGCTCGAAGGACGGCACCGACGTCCCGATGTTCCTCGTGCGGCGCGCCGACGTCCGTCCGACGGGGGACGTCCCGACGCTGCTCACGGGGTACGGCGGCTTCAACGTGGTGCGCACGCCCGTCTACATGTCAGACGCGGTCCTGTGGGCGGAGAGCGGCGGGCTCTTCGCTCTCGCGAACCTCCGCGGCGGCGCCGAATACGGCGAGCGCTGGCACCGCGCGGGGATGCTCGCGAGGAAGCAGAACGTGTTCGACGACTTCCACGCCGCGGCAGAGCACCTAACGGCAAAGCCGTTCTCTTCTTCGCAGGGGGCTCCGCCCCCTTCCACCCCCGCGTGGACCACACCGGAGCGCCTCGGGATCTACGGCGGATCGAACGGCGGCCTGCTCGTCGGCGCGGCGATGACGCAGCGTCCCGACCTCTACGGCGCGGTCGTGTGCGCCGTCCCGCTGCTCGACATGCTGCGCTACCAGCGTCTCCTCATCGCGCGCCTCTGGATCGCCGAGTACGGATCGTCGGAGGATCCCGAGCAGCTGCGCTGGCTGCGCGCGTACTCGCCGTACCACAACGTGCGGCCCGGGACGCGCTATCCGCCGATCCTGCTCACCACGGCCGAGGGCGACAGCCGCGTCGATCCGATGCACGCGCGCAAGTTCGCCGCGCTCCTCGGGTCCGTGACCGGTGGGCTCGTCCTGCTCCGCGTCGATAGTGATGCCGGTCACGGGATCGGGAAGCCGCTGCACAAGCAGGTCGACGACGTCGCGGACCGCACCGCCTTCCTCGCGTGGCTCCTCGGGCTGGCGGGGTACAGTTGAGACGGTGAACATCCTCCGGCGCCTTCGTGAGGAAGCGAAGAAGTTCGACTGCAGCGTCTGCGGGACGAACCACACGCGCTCCGACATCCGCGTCCTCGGGAAGCTCGATTCCGCGTGGATCGTCCGCGTCACCTGCTCCACGTGCTCGACAGCGTTCAAGCTGCTCGTCGTCGTCGAAGAGCAGAAGGCCGCCGTGACGCCGGTGAAGGAAGAGCGACCCCGCGCGAGCCGCCGCCCGCCGGTGACGAGCGACGACGTCCTCGACGCGCATGAGACGCTCCGCGCATTCCAGGGCGAAGTGTCCGCCCTCTTCAAGCGCACGGCGGCGGCAAGGCGCGAAGTCCGGCGCACGTAGCGCCGTGGCCGATCGGAACGCGGTCGTCACGGGCTACGGCTTCTACGCACCGCCGCGCGTCGTCACCAACCTTGACCTCGAGAAGATGGGCGTCGACACGTCCGACGAATGGATCACGTCGCGGACCGGGATCAAGGAGCGGCGGTTCGCCGCGGACGGCGAGACGACGTCGAGCATGGCGACCCGCGCCGCGCGCATCGCGCTCGAGCGCGCGCGGCTGCGGCCACAGGACCTCGACCTCGTCGTGCTCGGGACGTGCTCTCCGGACTACCTCTTCCCGGCCACCGCGTGCCTCGTCCAGAACGCCCTCGGCGCCGAGCGCGCCGGCGCGTTCGACGTCGAGGCTGCCTGCACGTCGTTCGTCTCATCTCTCGCCATCGCCAACGGGATGATCCTCGCGGGCAGCGCCCGGAACGCGCTCGTCATCGGCGCCGAGTGCCTGTCACGGCTCCTCGATCTCAAGGACCGCACGACCTGCGTCCTCTTCGGCGACGGCGCGGGGGCGGTCGTCCTCGAGGCATCGAACGCGTCGGTCGGCGTGGAGTCCGCGGTCCTGCACGCCGACGGCTCCAAGGGGGACCTCCTCTGGGTCGAGGGCGGCGGCTCGCGCGTGCCCGCGACGAACGAGACGGTGGCGCAGGGGAAGCACTTCATCCGCATGCAGGGGGGCGAGACGTTCAAGCTCGCCGTGAAGTCCATGGCCGACGCCGCTGAGGAGGCCCTCGCGGAGGCGGGCGTCACGGCCAACGACATCGACCTCATGATCCCGCACCAGGCGAACATCCGGATCATCGAGGCGGTCGTGAAGCGGATGCGCTTCCCGAGCGACAAGGTCTTCGTGAACATCCAGCGCTACGGCAACACGTCGGCGGCGTCGATCCCGATCGCCATCGCCGAGGCGGCCGAGCAGGGGCGCCTCAAGAAGGGCGACCGCGTGCTCCTCTGCGCGTTCGGCGGTGGGTTCACGTGGGGCGCGTCGGTGCTGGAGTGGTGGGGCGTGCCGATCCCGGACCGCCGGGAGAAGACGATCGTGCAGCGCGCCGCTCGCACGGTCGATGACCTGCTCGATCGGGTTCGGCCCGTCTAGGTCGGGCCTTCGCGCGCTAGCTGACCGCGAGCAGCTGCCTCGTTCCCTCGATGCCCTTCAGCTGGTGAGCGCCACGCTCGACGAAGGCGAGCCCCGACCCGGCGACCAGGTCCCGCACCGTGCTCGAGACGAGCACCTCGTTCGCCTTCGCGAGAGACGCGATGCGCGCGGCCGTGTGCACGGCGATGCCGCGTAGGGCGCTGCGGTCGCGCTCGACCTCGCCCGTGTGCACGCCGGCGCGCGCCTCGAGCCCCAGCTCCCCGGCCGCCCGCTCGATCGCGCCCGCGCATCTGATCGCGCGGCCGGGCCCGTCGAAATGCGCGAGCAGGCCGTCGCCCGCGGTGTCGACCTCGGCGCCGCCGTAGATCGCGAGCTCGCGCCGCGCCTCGGTGTAGTAGCGCGCGAGGAGGTCGCGCCACGCCGCGTCGCCGATCTGCACGACGCGCTCGGTCGAGCGCACGAGGTCCACGAACAGGATCGTCGCCAGGAAGCGCTGGCTCGGCGCCATCTCCGTGACATCGGTGACCCACTCCCTCAGGATCTTGTTGAACTCCGGGCCGTTCCTGCCGATGAGGTGACCTTCGCCCTCGATCTCGACGAGCCGCGCTCCGGGGATCCGCGCGGTGAGGTCCTTCGCGCAGCCCGGTGGAAGGAGGGGGTCACCGGTCTTCCCGATGACGAGCGTCGGCACGCGGATGCTGCCGAGGATGCCACGGACGTCGATGAGCTGGTTCATCCGCGCGAGCGCGATCCTCGCGGCGGGGGTCGCGGCCATACGCATCATCTGGTCGAA
>DASWDY010000004.1:0-12891 GCA_036395035.1 Candidatus Limnocylindria bacterium | reverse complement strand
AGCGAGGTCGCCTCGACGTTCGTCCAGTAGCCGGCTTCCTCGAGCCCCGGGATGGGCGGCACCTTCGCGCGCGATCCCGCGGCGACGATGACCGCGCGCTTCGCGCGCAGCGTGCGCACAGGTCCCTCCGGCGGTGTGACGTCGACGCGGCCGCGACCGTTCAGCCGCCCGGTGCCGCGGACGATCGTGACGCCGGCGCGCTCGTGCCCGCGGGCGTGCGACGAGTCGTCCGGATACGCGCGATCCGTCCTGTTGATCATGTAGTCGCGGAAGTCGGACGCCTTCGGCCACGGATACTCGCCGCCTTTCGCGCGCACCGCGGCCGCGTGCAGGAGCGCCTTCGACGGCATGCACGCCCAGTACGCGCACGATCCACCGACGAGGTCCTTCTCGACGAGCGCGACCGTCGCGCCGCGCGACGCGACGAGGTCGGCCGCCGCTTCGCCGCTCGCGCCCGCGCCGATGACGACGACGTCGAACGTTTCGGTCATGGCTGGAGCGCGAGGTACCAGAGGGACCGATCCGCGCCGACGGCATACACGTCGAGCCGTCCCCCGACCCAGTCCGCCGAGACCGCGGTCACCCCGGCGGGCGCGCCGGCGACGATCTCCCACGGGACCCAGCCCGTGCCATCCCACCAGCGATGCCACAGGCGACCGTCGTCGCCGGGCGCGAAGACGTCGATGCGGTCGGCAGCGCGCGCGGCCGCCGCGGGCTGCCCGACGAGGTGCACGCCCTCGGGCGCGCCGAGCGGCTCCCAGCGATGCCACTCGCGACCGTCCCAGTAGCGGTCGTAGAGGCGACCGTCGTCATGGATCGCCCACACCTCGGCCTCGTGGCTGCCCCACCCGGCGGCGGCCGGCCCCGTGGCCAGCGCGCCGCCCAAGTTCGTCCAGGTCAATCGCGAGGAGCGGCTCCGCCGTGACGAGCGCGTACCTGGCCCCCACGACCGGAGCAGCCGAAGGCGGCGAAGGGAGTAGGGATCAACGGATGAGGCCCTGCTTCTTCAGCCACGCCGCCGCGACGTCCTTCGAGTCCTTCTTGTCGATGGACACGGCCTTGTTCAGCTCGCCGAGCTCCGCCTGGCTGAGCTTCGCGCTGATGGCGTTCAGGTGCTTCTTGATGTCGCCGTTGTCCTTGCTGAGCAGCGCGTTGCGCACGACGGGCGCGATGTTGTCGGCGAGCTGCAGCTTCTTGTCGTCGTCGAGGAGCACGAAGCCCTTCGCGGTGATCGTCGGGTCGCTTGTGAAGAGCAGCGCGACGTCGATCTGCTTGCCGTCGAGCGCGGCCACGGTGAGCGGCCCGCCGGAGTCGAGCGGCTTGAAGTCCTTGAAGGTGATCCCGTACTTCTCCTTCAGGCCGATGGCGCAGAACGGTCGCTGCGGGCACTCGGGCGGCCCGCCGAAGATGAGGTCCTTCGCGACCGGAGTCAGGTCGCTGATCTTCTTGAGGTTGTACTTCGCCGCGGTCTCCTTCGTGACGACGATGCCGTTCTGGTCCGTCGCGTCGGCGGCGTCGAGGACGGTCAGGTCCTTCGGCGTGAGGAGACCCTGGAGGACCTTCGCCGCCTGCGCCTTGTCGGTCGTCGGGTCGGCGTTCTTGTCGAGGAACCGCACGAGGGTCGCGAGGTACTCGGCGAGGACGTCGATCTGGCCCGACTGGAGCGCCGGCTGGACGATCTCGCGGTTCCCGAGGTTGAACCTGCGGGTGACCTTGTAGCCGTTCGCCTCGAGGATCTGCGCGTAGAGCTCGCCGAGCGTGACCTGCTCGTAGAAGTTGGTCGACCCGACGATGACGTCGGGCTTCGGCCCCGGGGCCGCGCCGCCGCCGCAGGCGGCCGTGAGCAGACCGAAGATCGCGAGCAGGATGGGGATGGAACGCCGCATCGATGTCCTCCTCCGTCCGGGACGGCCGCGCACTCTCAGGGCTCTCGGCCGACGGTCGCAGTATGACCGCTCACCCGCTCCAACAGGCCGAATCCCAGCTCTGTTCCGATCGCCAAGAGAGCGACCAAGACGGCACCCGCGAAGAGCCGGTCGTGCTCCTGGAGCGCCAGCCCGTCGATGATGTATCGCCCGAGTCCGCCGCCGGCGACCAGCGCGCCGAGCGTCGCGGTCGCGATGACGTTGACGCTCGCGGTGCGCAGGCCGGCG
This sequence comes from Candidatus Limnocylindria bacterium, assembly GCA_036395035.1. Taxonomy (GTDB): domain Bacteria; phylum Chloroflexota; class Limnocylindria; order P2-11E; family P2-11E; genus JACPOT01. Next base: position 10,738 of record DASWDY010000004.1, on the reverse strand, counting down.
AGCACGATGGGCAGGCCCTCCGGGATCTCCACGATGCGCAGCACCTGCAGCTCGCGCATCCCCATGCCGCGTGCCGCCTCCACGGTGTCGCGGTCCGCCGCGCGGATCGCCACGAACGAATTCGTGAGGATCGGCGGCAGCGCCAGCGGGACCATGGCCATGAAGGTGGGCCAGAACCCGAGGCCGAGCCCGAGGGCGAACGAGAGCGGCAGCGCGAACGCGAGCATCGCGAGCGACGGCAGGGCCCGCCCCAGGTTCGCGACGTTGATGGCGAGGAAGCCGCCGCGGCCGGTGTGGCCCAGGTACAGCCCGACCGGCAGGGCGATCGCCGCCGCGACGCCGACGGACAGCGCGGTGAGCTGCACGTGCTCGAGCATCCGCGTCGGGATCGCGTCGCTCCCCTGCCAGTGCAGCGGATCGGCGAACCAGGCGGCGACGGATGTGAGGAGTGTCATGGTGGTGGGGGGATCAGCCCAGGCTCGGCGCGGTCCGGGGTTCGTACGCGCTGCGGCTCGCGGCTCCAGGGTGTCAGCGCACGCTGGACGATCACGAGCGCGCCGTCCGCCGCGATCGCCAGCGCGACGGAGAGGACCGCACCGACCAGCAACGGTGTCGAGAAGAAGCGCTGGATCCCGATGAGGATCAGGTACCCCAGCCCGCCCTGGCCGATGAGCGCGGTCACCGTGACGAGTCCGATGGTCGTGATCGTCGCGATGCGGATGCCCGCGACGATCACCGGAAGGGCGAGCGGCAGCTCCACCTCCCAGAACAGGCGCGGCCCGCTGTAGCCCATGCCGCGCGCGGCCTCGCGCACCTCGGCAGGAACGGAGCGGATCCCGCCGACGATGTTGCGCACGAGGATGAGCAGCGTGTAGCCGACCAGGCCGATCTCGGCGGTGAGGATGCTGAGGCCCGTGTACGGGATGAGCAGCGCGAACAGCGCGAGGCTCGGGATCGTGTACAGCGTGCCGGTGACGAACGTGGTCGGCTGTTCGAGCCATCCGAAGCGCAGCACGAAGAGCGACAGCGCGAACGCGATCGCGAGGCCGACCACGATCGCGATCCCCGCGAGCTCGACGTGCTCGCCGAGCCGGAGGGCGATCTCGTCGAGGTGCCCGGCGATCCAGTCCCAGCGGACGAGCGGCTCGCCCGACGTCATCCCTGCCGCCCGAGGAGCGAAACGAGGTCGTCGAGCGCGACGATCCCCTCGTAGCGACCGGCGTCGTCGACGACGACGCCGTTCCGGACGCCCTTCGCCATGAGCGCGGAGAGCGCGTCGCGCACGCGCGTCTCGCGGGTGAACAGCGGCGAGGACGGGTCCGCCATGGACGCGTCGAGCACGTCGGAGCGAACGCGCTCGAGGTTCACCCAGCCTGCCGGCCGGCGGTCGCCGTCGAGCAGGAGCACGTACGGATCCTCGCCGCGCGTGACGGGCGCGCCGACGCGCGCCGTCGCGACCTTCCGCAGATCGAGGTCCGCGACCGCGATGAGCGAGAGCCGCTTGAGCCCTCGGTCCGCGCCGACGAACTTCGCGACGAAGTCGTTGGCCGGCCGCTCGAGGAGCTCGGCCGGCGGGGCGTATTGCACCAGGCGCCCAGCCTGCAGCACGGCGACGCGGTCGCCCATCTTGATGGCCTCGTCGATGTCGTGCGTCACGAACAGGACGGTCATCCCGAGCCGCTCGTGGATGCGAAGGAACTCGTCCTGGAGGCGCTCGCGGACGATCGGGTCGACCGCGGCGAACGGCTCGTCCATGAGCATGACCGGCGGCTCCGCCGCGAGGGCGCGCGCGACACCGACGCGCTGGCGCTCGCCGCCCGAGAGCTGCGCGGGGTACCGACGGGCGTACTTCGCTGGATCCAGGCCGACGAGGTCGAGCAGCTCGTCGACGCGCGCGCGGATGCGATCGTGCCGCCAGCCGATGAGCTCGGGAACGGTCGCGACGTTCTCGGCGACCGTGCGGTGCGGGAACAGCCCGACGTTCTGGATGACGTAGCCGATCCGGCGCCGCAGCGCGACCGCCTGCACGCTCATGACGTCGGTGCCGTCGATGAGCACGCACCCCGACGTCGGCTCGATGAGGCGGTTCACCGTCTTCAGGGCCGTCGTCTTGCCCCCACCGCTCGGGCCGACCAGCGCGCAGATCTCGCCGGACGGCACGGTCAGGGTCAGCTGGTCCAGCGCCGTGGTCCCGCCGGGGTAGCGCTTCGACACCTGCTCGAACGCGACGATCGCGCCTCGCTGCGCCATGCATGGCGATGCTATGGTCGAGCGAGGACGTCGCGTGCGCGACGGCGATCCGTGTGATGCGCGGGTACGATGACCCCGTGGGGAGCGTTCGCCTTCCGCAGCTTCGGCCGCTCGAGGGCGCCTCCGTTTCGTACTTCCCCATCACCGAGATCGACGGCGTGAATGCGCTCCCGATGACGGTGAAGATCCTCCTCGAGGGGCTTGTCCGCGCGGCCGCGCAGGGCGGCGCGACGCCTGAGGACGTCGCCGCGCTCGCGGCCTATCCCGCGAAGCCGCCGCCCGGCACGTCCGTGCCGTTCCGGCCCGCGCGGATCCTCCTCCAGGACTACACCGGCGTCCCCGCGGCGCTCGACCTCGCCGCGATGCGCGCCGCGATGCAGCGCGCGGGCAGGGACCCGGCGCGCATCGAGCCGCTCGTCCCGGTCGACCTGATCATCGACCACTCCGTCCAGGCGGACTTCTTCGGCGCGAGCGACGTGTACGAGCGGAACCTCGTGCGCGAGTACGAGCGCAACCGAGAGCGGTACGCGCTCCTGCGCTGGGCGGGTCAGGCGTTCAAGGCGTTCAACGTCGTGCCGCCGGGCGCCGGGATCTGCCACCAGGTGAACCTCGAGCGGCTCTCGCGCGTCGTGCAGGTGCGCGACGGCGTCGCGCTGCCGGACACGCTCTTCGGCGCGGACTCGCACACGACGATGGTCAATGGCCTCGGCGTGCTCGGATGGGGCGTCGGCGGGATCGAGGCCGAGGCCGCGATGCTCGGCCAGCCGACGTACCTGCCGTGGCCCGTCGTCGTCGGCGTGCGCCTCACGGGCGCGCTACCGATCGGCACGACGGCGACGGATCTCGTCCTGACGCTCACCGAGAAGATGCGCCAGCACGGCGTCGTCGACAAGTTCGTCGAGTTCAGCGGGGACGGGCTCTCGTCGCTCACCGTCGCGGACCGCGCGACGGTGTCGAACATGTGCCCTGAATACGGCGCGACCGCGGCGTTCTTCCCCGTGGACGCGCAGTCGCTGCGATACCTCACGCAGACCGGGCGTGGCGATCTCGTCGATCTCGTGGAGCGATACACGAAGGCGCAGGGCCTCTTCCGCATCGACGGCGCTCCAGCGCCGCGCTTCGACGAGACGATCGAGGTGGATCTCGGCTCTGTCCGTCCGAGCGTCGCGGGCCCGAAGCGCCCGCAAGACCGGGTCGAGCTTCCGCACGTATGGGCCTCGTTCGTCGGACCGAAGCCGACGACCGGCATCACGCTGCCCGGCCACACAGAGGGCCCGAAGCCGCTGAACGACGCGCCGCAGACGCAGGTCGCGCCGGCGACGGCCGCGACCGCGGTCGTCGCGCAACGCGCGCCGACGGAAGGTGGCGTGGCCGACGGCTCCGTCGTGGTAGCGGCGATCACGTCGTGCACGAACACGTCGAACCCGTCGGTGATGATCGCGGCGGGGCTCCTCGCGAAGAAAGCGGTGGAGCGCGGGCTGACGGTGAAGCGGCACGTGAAGACGACGCTCGCGCCCGGCTCGCGCGTCGTGACGCGCTATCTCGACAAGGCCGGCCTGACGCCGTATCTCGATAAACTAGGTTTTTACCTCGTCGGCTATGGTTGCACGGTCTGCATAGCCCGGGGGACGTCTGTCTTACAGGCGAACGGAACGGCGCGGCGGATCGAGGATCTACCAACGCACGGCGGCGCGCTCGTGTATGGACCCGACGCGTCCAAGCGCCTCGCCGTCGCGCGCCAGGATGCCGCCGCGTCTACGGGTCTGCGCGCGTGCGTGACCCTCACTTTCCAGGACGGCCGCACCCTTACGTGCACGCCGGACCACCAGTTGCTCCGCACCGGCGGAGCGTGGGTGCGCGCCGACGAGCTCGAGATCGGCGTTGACCGCGTCGTCTCGGGGCCCGAAGCGCCGCTCGATGTGCCAGGCGAGGACGAAGCTGGCTATGTGCTCGAAGTCGGCGATCTGACGTTCACGTTCGACTCGCCGGGTGAGCGCATCCGCACGCTCGCGTTCGCACGGATCCTCGGACACCTCATGAGTGATGGTTCGATCAGCGTCTACGGACAAGGACGGATGAATCCAGGTCAGGCGCTCGATCGCGAGGCGATGCTGAATGACGTCGAGATCGTCACCGGAAAGCGCCCAAGAGGCTCGATGTACGACGAGCGGAAGTGGTCGATCGCACTCCCCATGGAATTCACGCGAGAGGTCATGAAGCTCGACGGAGTTCGGGTCGGCCGAAAGACGTTTGAACCACCTGCGCTGCCGGAATTCCTGCTCGATCCACGGTGTCCCGTCGCCCTCGTGCGCGAGTTCCTGGGCGCGCTATTCGGGGCGGATGGACACGCGCCGACGCTAAGGCGGCACGGACCCATGGAGGATGCCGCCGTCTTGGCCCGGCCGGAATACTCGCAGGCCGTTCACATCGAGAACGTCGTTCGCCAACGCTTCGTCATGTGGCAGATCGTTCAGTTGCTGCGGCGCTGCGGCGTGGAGACTCAGCGTGCCGCCACCTACGTCTATTCCGTTCGTCGCTCGGCATCGACCTACGAGAAGTCGGACGAGGCTGCGCAATTCGAAGTGCGCCTGGTCCTCCCCGATGGTCTTTCGTTCGTCTCGAACGTCGGCTACCGCTACTGCGTTGACAAGCAGCTGAAGGCGACCGCGGCAGCCGTGTACTGGCGCACTGTCAGATCCATCGAGCGCCAGCGCACGTGGATGCAGGAGCGCTTGACCGCGATCCACTCCACGGAGCCGGAGCTGTCATTTGCAACGGCTCGCAGGCTCGCTGCAAGCGAACTCGCATCGCGCGAGTCCGTCGTGCACGAGCACTACTCGACGTTCATGGGACATGACCGCTTCGATCGGCTGGGACCCGGGGCCATGGGCTTCAGGCCACTGCATCGGAAGCGGACCGATTTCCCGTCTCCAGCACAGGTGCTTACGGAGATCGGCGCACGCAACTGGTTCTCGGATCTGAAGCCACGCGCCGAGGCGAACTACAAGAAGCGGTACTGCCTCGAGAAGGACGCGCTCACGCTTCCGTCGCTGTCACTGAAGCTGATCGACCGCCGCGATGCGGGCATGCACGAGGTCTTCGATCTCTCCATTGACGGTCTTCATGCGTTCGTCGCGAACGGTAAGGTTGTGCATAATTGCATCGGCAACACGGGGCCGCTCGCGACACCCGAGATCGAGCAAGAGGTCAAGGACCACGACCTCAACGTCGTCTCCGTCCTCTCGGGCAACCGCAACTTCGAAGGACGCATCCATCCCCTCGTGAAGTCGTCGTACCTCGCGTCACCGCCGCTCGTCGTCGCGTTCGCCCTCGCCGGCACGGTCAACACCGACCTGTCGCGCGACCCGATCGGCACCGGGAAGGACGGCGCGCCCGTATACCTGAAGGACATCTGGCCGACCGCCGACGAGGTGAACGACCTCATCGGCTCCGCGATCAGCGCCGACATGTTCGAGACCGAGTACGGCCGCATCCTCGAGGGCGACCGCTTCTGGAAGACGATGCCCGCCCCGACGGGGTTGATGTACGACTGGGACGCGGCCTCGACGTACGTCCAGGAGCCGCCGTTCTTCAAGGAGATCGGCGCGGCGCGCGACGTCGGCGACATCACCGACGCGCGCGTCCTCGCGGTGCTCGGCGACTCCGTCACGACGGATCACATCTCCCCCGCGGGGCCGATCCCGCAGGCGAGCCCCGCCGGGCAGTACCTCGTCTCGCTCGGCGTGAAGCCCGTCGACTTCAACCAGTACGGCACGCGGCGCGGGAACCACGAGGTGCTGATCCGCGGGACGTTCGCGAACATCCGCCTGCGCAACGCGCTCGTCCAGCGCGAGGGCTGGTGGACGAAGCACCTTCCCTCGGGCGAAGAGATGCCGATCTACGACGCCTCGACGCGGTACCGGCGCGAGGGCACGCCGCTCGTGATCCTCGCCGGCAAGGAGTACGGCTCGGGCAGCTCGCGCGACTGGGCGGCGAAGGGTCCGCTCCTCCTCGGCGTGCGCGCGGTCATCGCGCAGTCGTTCGAGCGGATCCACCGCTCGAACCTCGTCGGCATGGGCATCCTCCCGCTGCAGTACAAGCCCGGCGAGTCCGCGGCGTCGCTCGGGCTCACTGGGGACGAGACGTTCACCATCAGGGCCCTCGCCGCGCTCGCCCCGCGCGCGGCCGTGCGCGTGGAGGTGAAGCGACCGAGCGGCGACGTCGTGCTCTTCGACGCGATCGCGCGCGTCGACGACCCCACGGACCTCGACTACATGCGTCACGGCGGCGTGCTGCCCATGGTCCTGCGGCAGATCATCGCGACCGCGCCCACGATGGAGCCGGTGTGACGCACGTGGTCACGCTGATCCCGGGCGACGGCACGGGCCCCGAGATCGTCGAGGCGACGCGGCGCGCGATCGACGCGACGGGCGTCGATATCCGGTGGGACATGCAGGACATCGGCGTCGCCGCGATCGAGAAGCACGGGACCCCGTTCCCGCAGGTCGCGCTCGATTCGGTCCGGCGCAACACCGTCGCGCTGAAGGGGCCGCTCACGACCGAGCTCGGTACGGGCTTCCGCTCGGTGAACGTCGCGCTGCGCAAGGAGTTCGACCTCTACGCCAACCTCCGCCCCACGAGGACGTACAAGGGCGTGCGCGCGCCGCTCGGCAACGTCGACATCGTCATCGTGCGCGAGAACATCGAGGATCTCTACGCGGGGATCGAGTTCGACATCGGCACGCCCGAGCTCGCGGAGGTCCGGGCCGTGATCGAGAGGACGGCGCACACGCGCATCCGCGAGGACGCGGCCATCGCGATCAAGTACATCAGCGAGATGGGGTCGCGCCGGATCGTGCGCTTCGCGTTCGAGTACGCGCGCGACAACGGCCGCCGCAAGGTCACGGCGGTGCACAAGGCGAACATCATGAAGTTCGCCGACGGTCTCTTCCTCCGGATCGCGCGCGAGGTCGCCGCGGAGTACCCGACGATCGAGTTCGAGGACCGCATCGTCGACAACATGTGCATGCAGCTCGTCCAGAAGCCCGACCTGTACGACGTGCTCGTGCTGCCGAACCTCTACGGCGACATCGTCAGCGATCTCGCGGCCGGCCTCGTCGGCGGCCTCGGGGTGGCGCCCGGCGCGAACATCGGCGAGGGCGTCGCGGTGTTCGAGGCGATCCACGGGTCGGCGCCGAAGTACGCGGGCCAGAACAAGGTGAACCCGATGGCGCTCATGCTGGCGGGCGTCCTCATGCTCCGGTACCTCGGCGAGCGCGATGCGGGCGACCGCCTCGACCGCGCGATCGCCGACGTCGTCGCCGAGGGCAAGGACGTCACGTACGACCTGAAGGCCGTGCGCGACGACCCGACCGCCGTCGGCACCAAGGAGTTCGCGGACGCCGTCATCCGGCGGATGGCCCGTGACTGACGCCCCCGCGAACAAGGCCGGACGGCGCTACGTGAGCACCGGGACGAAGTACGAGTTCCAGTTCGGCTACTCGAGGGCCGTTCGACACGGGGACGTGATCCGCATCGCCGGTACCGCCGGCCTGGGCGAGGATGGCACCGTCGTCGCCGATGACGTCTCGGGCCAGCTCCGCCGCGCCATCGAGATCGTGGGCGACGCGCTCCGCGAGCTCGGATCGCGCCTCGAGGACGTGATGATGACGCGCGTGTACGTCGCCGACATCAAGGACGCGGACACCGTCGCCGTGGTGCACGGCGAAGCCTTCCGCGAGATCCGGCCGGCGACGACGATCGTGCAGACGCAGTTCGTCGACGCGCGGATCCTCGTGGAGATCGAGGCCGAGGCCATCGTCGATCCAGCGCAGTAGTAGGAGGGCACCATGGGCAGGTCAGCGAAGGTCGTGGTCACCGGCGCGACGGGACAGGTCGCATACGCGCTGTTGCCGCGCATCGCCGCGGGTGAGATGTTCGGGCCCGACACCGAGGTCGACCTCCGGCTGTCGGACATCCCGCAGATGATCGACAAGGCCAAGGGCGTCGTCATGGAGCTCGAGGACGGCGCGTACCCATTGCTCTCCCAGGTCACGGCGAACGCCGACCGCGCCGTGACCCACAAGGACATCGACTGGGCGCTCCTCGTCGGCAGCAAGCCGCGGGGCCCCGGCATGGAGCGCGGCGACCTCATTCGCGAGAACGGCCCGATCTTCGTCGGCGAGGGCCGCGCGATCGCCCAGCACGCGAGCCCCGGTGTGCGCGTCGTCGTCGTCGGGAACCCGTGCAACACGAACTGCCTCATCGCGCGCAACGCCGCGGCGGGCGTGCCGAGCGACCGCTGGACCGCGCTCACACGGCTCGATCAGAACCGCTCGCGCTCGCTCCTGGCCGGCAAGGCGGGGGCGCGCGTGCGCGACGTGAAGAAGCTCGTCATCTGGGGCAACCACAGCGCGACGCTCTTCCCCGACTTCACGAACGCGCTGGTCGGCGGCCGCAAGGCGACCGAGGTCGTCGATCGGAAGTGGCTCGAGACCGAGTTCCTCACCTCCGTTCAGCAGCGCGGCGCCGCGATCATCGCTGCGCGCGGTGCCTCAAGCGCATTCTCGGCGGCGCAAGCGACGGTCGACCATGTCCGCAGCCTCATGACCCCGACCGCGGCGGACGACTGGGCGAGCGTCGCGGTCGTCTCCGACGGCAGCTACGACGTTCCTGAGGGGCTCGTCTCGAGCTTCCCCGTCCGCGTCGCCGGCGACGGCTACTGGGAGATCGTGCGCGGCGTCCAGCTCGACGACTTCGCGCGCGGGAGGGTCTCGGCCTCCATCGCGGAGCTCGAGAAGGAGCGCACGATCGTGCAGGACCTCGTCGCGGGAGCCGCCGCGCGCTGAAGCGGGTCGCGATCGTCGGCGCGGGGCTCATGGGCGCCCAGATCGGCGCCGAGTACGCGCTCGCCGGGCACGACGTCGTCCTGGTGACGCGGTCCGCCGCGACCGGCGAGGCCGCCCTCCAGCGCGCGCACGCAGCGCTCCGCGCCCTCGCCGCGCACGGGCTCGTCGCGGAGGAGCGCGCGGCCGCCGCCCCGAGCCGCCTCGCGGCGGCGAGCGACATCGCCGCGGCCTGTGCCGGTCGCGACCTCGTCGTGGAGTCCGTCGCGGAGGACCTGAACGCGAAGGCCGACGTCCTCGACGCGGCCGCGCGCGCGGCACCCGAGGCGACGCTGTGCTCGAACACGTCCTCGATCCCGATCGCGACGCTCGGCGAGGCCGCGCGCGCGCCCGAGCGCGTCCTCGGCACGCACTACGCGAACCCGGCGATCCTCATGCCGCTCGTCGAGGTGATCCCCGGTGCGCGGACCGAGCGCGCCCGGGTGGACGACGTCGTCCGCACGCTCGAGGGCCTCGGGAAGACGCCGGTCCTCGCACCCGACGTGCCGGGCTTCCTCTGGAACCGGCTGCAGTTCGCGCTGCTGCGCGAGGCCGCGCGGCTCGTCGTCGAGCACGGCGTCAGCCCGGAGGCCGTCGACCTCGCCATGCGCCGCACCCTGGGCCGCAGGTGGAGCCTCGTCGGCCCGTTCGAGACGATGGCGCTCGGCGGACGGGAAACGTTCATGAAGATCGCGAGACTGCTGTTCGAGGAGCTGGACGAGAAGGTGGATCCGGAGTGGCTCGCACGAGTGGATCTCCCACCCGCCGAGTCCCTCCGGACCCTCGCATCGGAGCGCGACGCACGGCTGCTCGAGTGGCGGAAGCGGGACGTCGCCTCCGACGGCTGACCGTCCCGGCTCAGTGGCCTCCGCCGCTCATGGGACCGCTGTAGATCGAGTGGTCCTCGGGTCCGGTGACGACCAGCTGCGCCGCGGCACCCTTGTCGATGGCGCGACCGAGCGCGTGGTCGACGAGGAGGTACGTCCCGGGGACGTCGAGCTTGAACTCGACCATGGTCGCGCCACCCGCAGGGACGAACGTCGTCTGCACGTTCGTGTTGACGGCGCCGCCTCCCTCCGCGTAGACGCGGTCGAAGATCTCGCCGATGAGGTGGAGCGATGACGGCAGGAACCCACCGACGCCGAAGTAGAGGCGGACGGTCTCTCCCACCTTCGCGGTCATCGCGTTGTCGCCCGTCAGCGCGCCGGCGCTGCCATTGAACGTGACGTAGTCGGGTCGCTCGTCGTCGAGCTTCGCCGGGTCGAAGTCGTGGTGCCCGGGCGTGCCCTTCGCGGCGTTCGTGTACAGCTCGCCCTGGACGACGTAGAGCTCGCGGTCGACCGCGGGCAGCCCGCCCGCGGGCTCGATGAGGATCATCCCGTACATCCCGTTCGCGACGTGCTGCGGGATCGGCCCGGTCGCGCAGTGATAGACGTACAGCCCGGGGTTCAGGGCCTTGAAGCTGACCGTGCTGTCCTTGCCGGGCGCCGTCTGCGTCGCGGTCGCGCCGCCGCCGGGGCCGTTCACGGCGTGCAGGTCGATCGAGTGCGGCCACGTGCTGCCGGTCGCGTTGGCGACCTTGATCTCCACCGTATCGCCGACCC
>DASWDY010000003.1:0-45552 GCA_036395035.1 Candidatus Limnocylindria bacterium | reverse complement strand
TGTGATCAAGAGAGAGCAGCGATAGCGACGCCGGACGCGCTCGACCGGTACATCACCGAGAACCAGCGCCGGTTCACCGACGAGCTGCGCGAGCTGTGCGCGATCCCCTCGGAGGCGACCGACCCCGCTGCGCTCGACCGGGCCGCCGCGTGGTGCATGGAGCGCATGCGGGCCGCCGGGTGCACGACGCGCGAGGTGCGCATCCCGGACGTCCCGGCGCTGGCCGTCGGCGAGGTGGGCACGGGCCCCCGGACCCTCATCGCGGTCCAGCACTACGACGTGCAGCCCGCCGTCCCGCTCGAGCTGTGGACGACGCCGCCGTACGAGCCGAGCGTGCGCGACGGCAGCGTCTACGCGCGCGGCGTCAGTGACAACAAAGGTCACCTCCTCCTGCGCATCCAGGCCGTCGAGGCGCACCGCGCCGTGTTCGGCGAGCTGCCGATCCGGATCCGCTTCCTCATCGAGGGCGAGGAGGAGGGCGGTTCAGTGAACCTGCACCGGCTGCTCGAGAAGGATCCGAATCTGACCGACGGCGATGGCGCGCTGAAAGAGGGCGGCGGCATCGATCCCGACGGACGCCCGAGCGTCTCCTGCGGCAACAAGGGGATCTGTTACGTCCAGCTGTGCGTGCGCACCCTCGCGCGCGACGCGCACTCGGCCGGCGCGACGCATCTGCCGAACGCGGCGTGGCGGCTCCATGCCGCCCTCGCCACGCTCATCGACGCACGCGGCCGCATCCTCATCGACGGCTTCTACGACGACGTCACGCCGGTCCCGCAGTCCGAGCGCGAGCGGCTCGCGGCGCTCCCATGGGAGGCCGACGAGGCGCGCCGCGTGTACAAGATCAAGGCCTTCGCATGGGGACGGAGCGACCGCGAGGCGCACCTCGCGTCGGCCTTCGAGCCGACGGCGAACATCTGCGGGATCATCGCGGGATACATCGGACCGAAGACGAAGACGGTCATCCCGTCCGAAGCCTCGTGCAAGATCGACTTCCGCCTCGTCCCGGAGCAGGACCCCGAGCGGGTCGCGTCGCTGCTGCGCGCGCACCTCGACCGGCACGGGTTCACGGACGTCCAGGTCGACCACGTCGAAGGCGAGCGCGCATACCGCGGGCCGATGGACGATCCCCTCGTGAAGGCGTGCTCATCCGTGCTCGAGGAGGCCTACGGCAAGCCCGCGAAGGTGATCCCGAACAACGCGGGGACATCGCCGATGTGGCTCGTGAGCCACCGCAACCAGCTCGCGAACGCGACGATCGGCATGGGTCGTCGGCTCGGCGGCACACGCGCCGGACGAGAACGTGATCCTCGCGAACTACTGGCGCACGCTGCGCGCGACGGCGCGCCTCTACTCGGAGTACGCAAAGGCCTGACGACCTCGGCGCGAGGTGATCTCTCCCTGACGCGAGCGGAGGACGCCGCGGCCGCGCGGCTCCTGCGGTTCGGCGATCCGGTCCGCGGACCCGGCTGGAACCCGCGGTCGCCTCCGGACCCGAGGCTGAGCGTCCCGCGCACCCGCGCCTTGCTCGACCTCGCCGGCTCCCCCGACGCCGCGCTCACGTGCGTGCTCATCGCTGGGACGAAGGGCAAGGGATCCACCGCGGCGCTGATCGCGAGCATCCTGTCGGCCGCCGGCATGCGCGCGGGGCTCTTCACCTCGCCGCACCTCCAGAGCTGGCGCGAGCGGATCCGCGTGGACGGCACCGCGATCGGGCCGGCCGCGTTCGCGCGCGCGGTCGATGACGCGACCCGGCTCGTGCCTCGCCTCCGGCGGCGCCGACGCGATCTCGGCGAGCCGAGCGCGTTCCAGCTGCTCACGGTCGCGGCCCTCGGCCACTTCGCCGCCCGACGGTGCCGCGTCGCCGTGCTCGAGGTCGGCCTCGGCGGACGCTACGACGCGACGAACGCCGTGGAGCCGTCGAGCTCGGCCATCCTGCCGATCGGCCTCGATCATCGAGCCGTCCTCGGAAGGACGCTCGGCCTCATCGCGATGGAGAAGGCCGGCGTCATGCGTCGCGGTCGCCCCACGTTCATCGCGCCACAGCGACCCTCCGCCGCGCGCGCCCTCGCGCGCGCATGCGACGGCGCCGGCGCCCGTTGTACGACGGTGCGCCCGGTCTCGCGCACCGTGCGGCTCGGGCTCGCCGGCGACCACCAACGGGTGAACGCGGCGGTCGCGATCGCGGTCGTCCGCGCGCTCGGCGCGTCGGTCGGTCCCATCGGCGAAGCCGCGATCGCGACCGGGCTCCGGAGGGCGGCATGGCCGGGTCGCTTCGAGATGCTGCCCGGCCGTCCGCCGGTCGTGCTCGACGGCGCGCATACCCGCGAGTCCGCTGACGCCCTCGCGCGCACGCTCCGGCAGCGTTCCCCCGGTCGAAGGATCCACCTCGTGTTCGGGTGCACGTCCGATCGCGACCCGCACGCGATCGCGCGACCGCTCCAGAGCGGCGTGCTCGCCTATGCGACCGCGGCGGCAGGTCCCCGGTCGATGCCCCCCGAACAGGTCGCGCGTGCGTTCCGCGGCCGGCTCGCCGGTACCTATCCGAGCGTCGCCGCCGCGATCGCTGCCGCGCGGCAGGGCGCACGTCCTGATGGGATCGTGTGCGTGACCGGCTCGCTCGCGCTCGTCGGCGAAGCGCGCAGCGCGCTCGGCCTCCCCGTCCCGGAGCGGCTGTGGCCATGAGCGCTCGCGCGTCGTGCGACGCAAGCGCGTGACGACCTCCTCCGGACCACGCATCCGGAGGTCCGCACATGACGAAGCTCGTCCTCGCGATCGGCGCCGCGAACGCCGACGCCATCCTCGACGGCACCCGCACGGCCGACCACCGCGCGCATCCGCCACGGCGGCTCCCGGCCCGCGCCTACCTCGCCGTCCCGAAGGTCGGCGTCGTCGGCGAGTGCGAGCTCGGCGAGCCCGAGCGCAAGACCGACGACGGCTGGGCGATCCCGGTCTCGAACGTGAAGCGCTACGCGCGCCCGCGACCCCTCGAGAAGTTCGGGCTGGCGAAGACGCCCAGATCGTTCCGCTACCTGTAAGCGCCGGCGCGAGCCGATCAGCGCGAGGCCGGGTGAGGTCGAGGGGAGCCGGGTCTCCTACGAGGCGGCCTTGCCCAAGATGCATCGCGCTGATGTGAGTGGCCGCCGAGGGGGAGACCCGCGACCCGAGGACACGTCACCCGGCCGAGCGCTGATCCCTAGTTCGCAGGCTTCCAGTTGAACGTCACGCGGGTGATCAGACCGCGCTCGGTCTCGAACGTCCAGGTGGTGAAGTTCGCGAACTGTCCCGGCGCGCGGGTGAGCCCCTTGAGCACGACGGTGTCGCCGTCGACGTGCTCTTCGCGGATGATCCGCACGAACGGCGGCGCCATGCGCATGAGCTGGCGCGCGCCGTCCTTCCCGTGCAGCTCGTTCTCGCCGCCGGGCAGCTCGATGACGACGGTGTCGGCGCACACGGACGCCGCCTTCTCCGGCTCCTTCGCCTGGAGGGCCGACATGAATGCTTTCGCGGCCTCGAGCGGCTTCACGGCGCCACCGGCTCGGCGCCGAGCGACGCGATCCCCGTCGTGATCCAGTCCTCGCGCATGCGGATCCCCATCACCCCGAGCGCGAGCGCTGCCGCGATGCCCGTCGCGAGCGCGGACGGCGCGATGCCCGCGACCGGATCGAACGCGACGTACGGATCGTCCCGGACGACGAAGACGAGGCGGCCGTCGCGCTCCTCGAGCCGATGGTCGCGGCCGCCGATGAGCGTCGGCGTCCCGCTCTCGGCCACGCGCTCCTCGACGTGCGCGCGTGCGTCGTCCGCCAGCAACGACACGACCGCGGGGCCGCCTTCCGGGACGAGCGCGAGCGCGCGGTCGGCGCCGTCGCGATCGACGGTCCCGACGACCAGGAGGTCGGGGCGCGGGGCGTGCACGACGTCGGTGGGCGATACCGCCTCGTCGACGAGCAGCGCGACGCGCTGGCTCGCCTCCGCGAACGCGGTCAGGCCGAGGATCACGGACGCCTCGTGACGCGTGAGCTCGCCGAGGTCGCGCCCGAGATCGGCGAGCTGGTAGCCCGATGCGGCCGTGAGCGTGCCGGCGCGCGCGAGGAGGCCGTCGTCGATCGGCGCGCCATCGATCGTCGTCGCGGCGAGCGAGCGACCGAGGATGCCCGTCGGCGCCCCCGCCGCCCGGAGGACCGCGGCCGTCACGCGCGCGATCTCGCCCGCGTCCGGGCCGACCACCGCCGCGACCAGGTACCGAACGTCCGGGCTCTGCAGCGCGGCCAGGCAGAAGCGCACGCGCTCCAGCGCCTTTCCATCCGACGGGAGATCCGGTAGCGCTTCGAGATAAGCCCGCACGAGCGGCGCGTCCACCTCTTGGATGGTGGCACAGCCGGTGCGATGATCCGTCGCGCGATGGCGCTCCGCGGGCTGGTGCCATACGCCATTGCCGCCGTGCTCGTGGCCGTCGGCTCGTCGCTGGCCGTCATCTCGACGGTGCGCCCGACGACGGCGGGGATCGCGCCGACCGCTACGCCGTCGGCATCAGCGACGGCGCGCGCCGCGCCGGAGCTCTCGAAGGCATCGCGCCTCGCGTACTGGCGTGACGGCCGCTTGTGGGTCTCGAACCTCGACGGCTCGTTGCGCCGCTCCGTCGCGTCGATCGAGGATCTCCGGCGGGTCTCGCTGACGCGCTGGGCGATCGACGGCAGTGCGGTCGCTTTCGTCGACAGCGGCCTCTCGCTCGCCGTGGTCGGGAGCGAGGGCGGCAGGCGCGTCGACGTCGACGTGCCCATCGAGCTGCGCAACACGGGCTATCGCATCAGCGACATCCGGTGGGCGCCCGACGCGAAGCGGATCGCCGCGACGCTCCTCCGGCCGGGCGACGGCCGCAGCGACGCGTTCCTCGTCGAGCTCGCGGCGACGAAGCCGGCATGGACGCGCCTCACCGCGCTCGAGGACCTCTTCGTCGGCGACTGGATCTCGAACGACGAGCTGCTGGCGTCGACCGCCGGCGGCGCGATCGGCGTGCTCGGCGCGCAGACACCGAACGCGATGCGGCTCATCAGCGGCGTGCAGGCGGTCTCGCCGGTGATCGGTCCCGAGGGACGCATCCACTTCCTCGTCGGCCGGATCCCCACGAGCCGCGACCCGTCGCTCGCGTACATCACCGCGAACCGCGCGTCGGTGTGGAGCGCGGCGACGGACGGCAGCGACGTGCGCCGAGAGACGACCTGGGAGGTGAACGACATCCGGCTGGACGCGCGGCTCCCCGACGGCCGCTACCTCGCGCACCGCGGGTCGAGCAACTCGCAGGGCACGGTCGCCGAGGACATCGAGCTCCTGCCGACGAACGCGGGCGTCATCGAGCGCATCCGTCTCGCGCCGGACGGGCGGACCGCGTACGGGTTCACGCCCGAGCGCATCGCGAGGATCGACCTCTCGAAGCTCGGCGGCCCGTCGGCGGTGACCGTCTTCCTCGACACGAGCGGCGAGGCCGACGTGTGGTTCCCGTCGTCGCTCTCGCTCGCGCGCGGGGGCCAGCGCGTCACCGGCGCGCCGGCGGCGCGGTCGGCGTTCTCGCTCGGCAGCCACATCTGGCAGCTCGATGGCGGCGTCGCCTCGCTGCTCCGGCCCGCGCCCGTCCTGCGGCGGACGTTCGTCCCCGCGCCGCGCTGGTCCCCGACGGGCGAGCACGTGCTCGTCGTCGAGCAGGCGGGGCCGCTCTCGTCCTCGACGACGTTCGTCGCGTACGCGATCGACCGCTCGGGCAACGCCGTACGGCTCACGGGGAGCCAGGCTGCGGCGCGGTCGTACTCGTGGTCGCCCGCCGGGAGCGAGGTGGCGATCGTCGTCGACGCCCGCGGCGTGAGCGGCATCGCGACGGACGCGCAGCTCGAGGTCCGCTTCTTCGATCCGAGCGGGCGCGCGACGCGCAGCGCGATCCCCGGCAACGAGGTCGCCTGGACGACACGCGGCATCCTCGTGCTCCGGGACGTCAGTGGCGCGCCGGCGATCCAGCGCATCGAGGGCGAGGGCCAGGCACGGACCGTGGTCACGCGCGAGCGGCTGATCCGCGACGGCTTCGCGCGAGCGCCCACGCCGGTGACCGCGACCGTGAACACGCTCGATGCCGCCCGCGACGGATCGTTCGCCAGCCTTCGCATGGTGGCGCAGGGCGGCGCCACCGGCACGTACGTCGTGCTCGTCGATGGCGAGGGTGGTCCGCTCCGGTACCTGCCCGGCGAGAACCTCTCGGACCTGGCATGGTCGCCGACGCGGCCGCTCGTCGGATACACGCTCGACGTGCGCACATCCGAGGAGCGCGCGGTCCTGCTGTCGCCCAGCGACGGGAAGGCGATCGCGACGCAGGGTGGCCGGTTCGCGGGGTGGTCGGCGGACGGCCAGTGGTACTACGTCACGAGGGCTACGGGCCTCTTCGCGTATGCGCTCACGGGCGGCGCGCCGGTCCTTGTCGGACCCGGCGGCGCACCGCTCAGCACCGCGCCGGCCCGTTAGCCGGCGCGCACCATCCCCGCGAAGCGGCCGAGCGCGGCGAGGTGCTCGTCGAGCGAGCCGAACTTCGCGTTCATCGTGTTCATCTCGATGTGCGTCGCGTCCATACGTCGCCACCACTCGATCTCGCGCGGCCACTCCTCCGGCGCGACGCGGAACGCGTTGACACGTCCCTCGAGCCCGACGCTCTTCGGATCGCGACCGGCCTCGCGGACGAGCTCGCGGAACAGCGCGATGGCCGCGGCTCCTTCGTCACCGGGCTGCACGTGCGTGAACCAGCCGTCCGCGAGCTTCGCGATCCGGCGGAGCGCCGGCTCGACGATGCCGCTCGCGCGCTCCGTCGGGCTGACGTTGCTCTTGTAGCCGCCGCCCATCCAGATGGGGATCGGCCGCTGGACCGGCAGCGGGTGGAGGCCGGCGCGGTCGACGCGGTGCCACTTCCCGTGGAAGTCGACGACACGGTCCGTCCAGAGCGTGCGCAGGAGCGCGATCTGCTCCTCCATGCGGCGCCCGCGCGTGTGGAAGTCCTCGCCGAGGGCATCGAACTCGACCGGGTTCCAGCCGATCCCGACGCCCAGGCGGAACCGGCCGTTCGTGAGGACGTCGACCTCCGCGGCCTGTTTCGCGACGAGGGCGGTCTGGCGCTGCGGAAGGATGATCACCGCCGTCGCGAGCTCGAGCCGCGTCGTGACCGCGGCGAGATAGCCGAAGAGGACGAACGGCTCGTGGAACAGGGACTCGTGCGTGTACGGGCCGGTCCATCCCCCCGGACGGTCCGGATGCGCGCCGAGCACGTGGTCGTAGATGACCAGGTGATCGAATCCCATCCGCTCGAGCTCACGGACGTAGCGCGCGATCTCCGCCGGGTCGGTGCCGCTGTCGAGCTGTGGGAACACCGCGCCGAGCTTCACGCTGCGAGTATCTAGACTCGCGACGAGATGCGCCCGCTCGCATCGCGCATGTCGCGGCTCGGGACCGAGACCGCGTTCGAGGTCCTCGCGAAGGCGCGCGCGCTCGAGGCGCAGGGCCGCGAGGTCGTCCACCTCGAGATCGGCGAGCCGGACTTCGACACGCCGCCGTCGATCGTCGCGGCGGGCGTCGCCGCGCTCGAGCGCGGCGAGACGCACTACACGCCCTCCGCGGGGGTGGTCGAGCTGCGCGAGGCCATCGCGCGGTGGCTCGGCGAGCACCGCGGACTGCGCATCGATCCGGGGCAGGTCATCGTCACGCCCGGTGCGAAGCCGATCATGTTCTACGCGCTCCTCGCGCTGCTCGAGGAGGGCGACGAGGCCATCTATCCCGATCCGGGCTTCCCCATCTACGCCTCGATGATCCAGTTCTCCGGGGCGCGCGGTGTGCCCCTTCCGCTCCGCGAACGGAACGGATTCGACCCAGACCTCGACGAGCTGCGCTCGCTCATCACGCCGCGGACGAAGGCGATCATCGTGAACAGCCCGCACAACCCGACGGGCGCGGTCCTCTCGAGCACGGCGGTCCGCGAGATCGCGCGCATCGCGCGCGAGCGGGATCTCTGGGTCCTCAGCGACGAGATCTACGGCGAGACGCTGTACGACGGCGAGCACCGCTCGCTGCTCGCCGAGGACGCCATGGATGAGCGAACGATCCTCCTCGACGGCTTCAGCAAGACGTACGCGATGACCGGCTGGCGGCTCGGCTTCGGCGTGTTCCCCCGCCCGCTCGTGGACCCGGTGACGAAGCTGGTGACGAACTCGGTGTCGTGCACCGCGACGTTCGTGCAGCGTGCCGGCGTCGCCGCGCTGTCGTCGCGCCCGCCCGAGGTCGACGCGATGGTGCGCGCGTTCCGAGAGCGGCGCGATGCGATCGTCGCCGGGCTGAACGCGGTCCCCGGCGTCACGTGCCTGCTGCCGAAGGGCGCCTTCTACGTGTTCCCGAACATCACCGGCCTTGGCCTCGGGAACAGCGCACAGGTGGCGGATCGCTTCCTGTACGAGGCGGGTGTCGCGGTGCTCGCCGGGACGGCGTTCGGCCGCGCGGGCGAGGGGTACCTGCGCCTCTCGTACGCCAACTCCCTCGCGAACATCCAGCTCGCGCTCGGCCGGATCGCCGAGTGGGCCACGAGCGTGCGCACCCCCGCAGCCTCTCCGTCGCGCTAGCCTTCTCGGATGCAGGAAGGGTCTTACCAGGAGCGTCGGCTCGTCACCGTGCTCTTCGCGGATGTCGTGGGCTTCACGACGCTCGCCGAGGAGCTCGACCCCGAGGTCCTCCAGGAGACCGTCTCGGCGATCTTCGAGGACCTCGCCGAAGACGCGCTCGCCTACGACGGGACGATCGAGAAGTTCATCGGCGACGCCATCTTCGTCGTCTTCGGCGCGCCCGTCGCGCACGAGGACGACCCGCAGCGCGCGCTCCGCTGCGCGCTCGGCATGCAGCGCAAGTTCGCGGGCCACGCCGCGCGCGTGAAGCACGATCGCGCGGTCGAGCTCGGCCTCCGCATCGGCATCCACAGCGGCCTCGTCGTCGCCGGGCACGTCCGCTCGGTCGCCGAGTACGGCGTCATGGGCGACACCGTGAACACCGCCGCGCGCCTCGAGGCCGCGGCCGCGCCCGGCGAGATCTACGTCACGGAGGAGACGTTCCGCCTCACACACCGCGACTTCGCGTTCCGCGAGGTCGGGCCGATGCAGCTCCGCGGGAAGGAGCGGCCGATCATGGCCTACGCGCTCAGCGCCGAGCGCGGCGAGGATCGCGTGTCGCGCGTCGAGGTCGCTGCCCCGCTCGTCGGCCGATGGATGGAGCTGTCGCGCCTCGATCTCGCCTTCCAATCTGCGCGCCTCGGGCGGAGCGAGGTCGTGGTCATCACCGGCGAGCCCGGCATCGGCAAGAGCCGGCTCGTATCGGAATTCCTCGGCCTGGCGGCGCCATCCCACGACGGGGCCCCTACCCCGTCAGGGGACGGAGAGACCGCCGCGCGCGCCGCGGACGCGCCGCGCGTCCTGCGCTGGACGTTCTCGCGCGTGAACCAGCGCTCCTACGCCGGATTCATCGAGCCGCTCCTGAACGAGCTCGGCATCGAGCCCACGTCGCCCGGCGCGATGGGTCGGCTCGAGGAGCGCATGAAGGAGCTCGGCTTCGCCGAGGCCGCCCCGGGCCGGCTCACGCCGATGCTCGCGCAGTTCCTCCACCTTCCCGGCGCCGGCGAGATCGCCGAGGAGAGCGAGGAGCAGCAGCGCTCCATGTACATCGCGGTCTTCGACGTGCTCGCCGCGCTCGCGCGCACCCGGCCCGTGCTCTACGTCCTCGAGGACCTCCATTACGCGGACTCGGCGTCGCTCGATCTGCTCTCATTCGTGACGGGACGAGCGAGCGGCACGCCGCTGCTGTTCCTCCTCGCGCACCGGCTCGGCGCGGGCGCCCCCGAGCTGCGCGTCGCGCGCGCGAACTTCTCGCAGCTCGTGCTGCAGCCGCTCTCCGACGAGGAGGCGGCGCGCATCGTCGAGACGACCGTCCCGATGCCCGACGAGCTCCGCGACCGCATCGTCGCGCGCGCCGGCGGCAACCCGTTCTTCATCGAGGAGTCCCTGCGCTCGCTCATCGAGTCGGGTGCCGTGGAGAAGGACGACACCTCCGGCGGATGGCGGCTCGCGCGCGTGCCCGCGGGGCTCGAGGTGCCGGCGACGTTGCACGCCGTCGTCGCGTCGCGCCTCGACCGGCTCGCACCGCTCGCGAAGGAGGCCATCCAGCTCGCCTCCGTCATCGGCGTCCGCTTCGGCGACCGTGTCATGCGCGAGGCCGGCGGCGACCGCCTCGCTGACGGCGTGGACCAACTCATCGCCGCCGACCTCGTCGTCGACGCGGCGCCCGGCGAGCGGCGTGAGGGCCGCTACCGCTTCAAGCACGCCGTGACGCAGGAGGTCGCGTACAGCACGCTGCTCGTCCGGCGCAGGACCGAGCTGCACCGCACGGTCGCGGCGGCGATGGAGAGCGTGCTCGGCGAGCAGCTGCGCGAGTTCTACCCGGCGCTCGCCCACCACTACCTCCTCGGCGAGGTCCCGGCCAAGGCGGCGGACTACGCGTGGCGCGCGGCGCAGCGCGCGCTCTCGATCCACGCCCACGTCGAGGTGATCCGCTTCGCCGAGCAGGCGCTCGAGCTCTTCGAGCAGCTGGGCGAGGTGGAGCGTGCCGTCGAGGCGCTCTACCTGCTCGCGCGCATCCGCCGGTACCGGGGCGAGAACGACGCGGCGCTCGCGGCGTACGAGCGCGCGCTCGTCCTGCTCGAGCAGCGCGCGCCCGACGAGCGCGACCGCATCGCGAGCGTGCTCGCGCACATGGCCGAGCTGTGCACGCGCTGGGACGCGAAGCACCCCGATCTCGATGGGTTGATCGCGCGCGGCCTCGAGCTCGTCGGGGAAGAGCGCTCGCGCGAGCGCGTCCTCCTGCTCGCCGCACGCGCGTTCATGCCGCGGCGGATGCCGAAGGCGACCGAGGCCGACTGGAGCGAGGCCCTCGCCGTCGCGAAGGAAGCGCTCTCGATCGCCGAGGAGCTCGGCCTGCTGCGCGAGGTCTCGCTGTGTCTCGACGCCGTCGGCTACGCGTACCGCGAGCTCGGGCGATTCCGCGACGCCTACGCCGTCAACCGCCGCCGGCTACCGATCGCCGAGTCGCTGCAGGACAACGAGGAGCTCATCGACGCGCACAACATGTGCGCGGGGGCCGCGATCGTCCTCGACGACCTCAGCGACGCGATCGAGCACGCCGCGCGGGCGCGCGAGCTCGCGTCGTCGACCGAGAAGTCGCGGCTCGGCTTCGCCGCGCTGTACACGGAGGCGACGGCACTGCTGCTCGCCGCCCGGTTCCGGGACGTCCTGCATGCCGTCGCGGCGCGCTCGCAGCTGCAGCCTGCTCCCACGGGCAAGAACACCGCGACGCTCGTCGTGCTGGGGATCGCCGCGGGGGCGGCGCTCGCGTCGCCCGACGAAGCGGAGCTGCGGGACGAGCTGAGCCAGCTCGAGGCGCCGCCGCTCTGCATCGCGGGCGCGGACCTGTTCGCCGCGATCTGGGGCCAGCGCCGGAGCGAGAGCGCGTACCACGCGGCGCGCAGCGCCGGCCTCCCGCGCGGTCCGGTGGACGTCGTCGCCATCGGTCCGCTCATGGTCGTCGCCGCGGCGCGCTGGGGGATCGACGACGAGGCGCTCGAGGCGCGCGTCTCCGAGTGGGTCGAGCGCACGGGTCACGCACGCGGCCGCGCTCTGCTCGTGCAGGCCGAAGGGCTCCGCGCGCTCGCGCGCGGCGAGCACGCGAAGGCCGAGAAGCTCCTCGTCGACGCGACGCAGTCATTCGCGACGCTGCGGCTCGAGCACGAGCGCGCCGTGGCGCTCCGCGACCACGCCCGTGCGCTGAGCACGCTCGGCCGCGCGGCCCAGGCCGATGCCGCGACCGACGAGGCCCGCGCGATCGCCGAGCGCATCGAGGCGGGCGCCCTGCGCGCGTCCCTCGAGGCGGAGGCGCTGCGGGCGTGAACATCCTCGCGCGCCCGGTGGGCCTCCTGCGGCTCGAGGGCGTGGCGACGCTCGCGCTCGCGGCGTACCTCTACTCGATCGCGTCGGCGGACTGGATCCTCTTCGGGCTGCTCCTCTTCGTCCCGGACGTCGGGATGCTCGGGTACCTCCGGGGCAGCGTCGTCGGCGCCGCGACGTACAACCTGTTCCACACCGAGATCGGCCCGCTCGCGCTCGGCGCGGCCGCGGTCTACATGCAGTGGCCACTCGGCCTCGTCGTCGCGCTCGTCTGGCTCGCGCACATCGGGATGGACCGCGCGCTCGGCTACGGGCTGAAGCTCAGGACGGCGTTCGGGGACACGCATCTCGGACGTATGGGGCGCGCGTCGCGGCCATCCCCGTGGAGCGAAGCCACATTCGATCGGGATCCGTAGGCGCGTCGCCACATTCAGGACGCGAGGGCCCGACGGAGCGCTGACCGCGCGGCGTGGAAGCCGCACATCCCGTGGACGCCTCCCCCCGGCGGCGTCGCCGCGGAGCACAGATAGATCGAGCGGTCGGGCGTCGCGTAGGGATCCGTCGAGAGCACGGGGCGCGCGAACAGCTGCAGCCCGCCGTGCGAGCCCGCCGAGATGTCGCCGCCGACGTAGCTCTCGTTGTGCGACTCGACCCACCGCGTGTCCATGACGTGCCGCGCGAGGATCCGCTCATGGAAGCCCGGCGCGAAGCGCTCGAGCTGCGCCTCGATGCGCTCCGTCATGTCGACCGTCGACCCGTTCGGGACGTGGCAGTAGGCCCAGAGCGTGTGCTTGCCCTCGGGCGCGCGCGAGGGATCGAACAGGCTCTGCTGCGCGACGAGGACGAACGGGCGCTCGGGGTGCGCGCCACGCGCGACCTCGCGCTCGGCATCCGCGATCTCGTCGAGCGTCCCGCCGAGGTGCACGGTCCCCGCGAGCGCGCACTCCGGCGCCTGCCACGGCACGGGTCCGTCGAGCGCGTAGTCCATCTTGAACACGCCGGGCCCGTAGCGGTAGCGGCGCAGCGCGCGGCGATAGCCCTCGGGGAACCGGTCGCCGGCGATGCGCTCGAGCGCACGCGGCGTGACGTCGAAGAGGGTCGCGTCCGCCTCCGGGAGATCGTCGAGCGAGCGCACGCGACGGCCCGTCACGATCTCGCCGCCGCGCGACCGCAGGACGGCCGCGAGCGCGTCGACGATCCGCTGTGAGCCGCCGCGCGGGAGCGGCCACCCCACGGCATGCGCGCTCGCTCCGAACGTGAGCGCCCACGTCGAGCTGAGCGGTCCGTCGAGGGGGAGGAACGAATGAGCGGCCATCCCCGCGAAGACCGCGCGCGCCCGCTCCGTCCGGAACAGCCGCTTCGCGAGCATGCGAGCCGGCAGGAGCGCGAGGACGCCGAAGCGCGCGAGCGCGATGGGATGCCCGTGGACCGCGAGGAATGGTCCCGTCAGCACCGATCGCAGCTTCGGCCAGTCTCGCGCGACCGCGCCGATCGTGCGGGACCAGCTCCCGGCGTCGATCCCCAGCGACGCGGCCGTCCGCTCGATCGAACGCTCCACGATCACCGCGCTCCCGTCGTCGAGCGGGTGTGCGAGCGGCACCGGCGGATGGATCCATTCGACGCCGTGGTCCGCAAGCGGAAGATGCGAAAAGAACGGGGACGCGGCGGCGAGCGGGTGGATGGCGGAGCAGACGTCGTGGACGAATCCGGGGAGCGTCAGCTCCGCGGAACGGCAGCCGCCTCCGATGGTGTCCTCGGCCTCGAGCACGGTGACCGCGTGCCCGTGCTCCGCGAGCGCGATGGCGGCAGCGAGACCGTTCGGCCCGCTCCCGACGACGACGGCGCGCTGCGTCAGCCGGTCGTGTGCCCGGGAGGCTCGGTGATCCGCGTAACGCGGGCCGACGCCGGCGCGGGCGGAAGGTCGAGACCCTCGCGCGCGACCTGCGGATAGCGCGACCGCGCCGTGGGCACGCTGCGACGGAGCACACCGGTGTCGACCGCTTCCTCCGACGCGAGCGCGGAGCCCGAGGGACGCCAGGTCCCATCGCTCGCGAGCTCGAGCGCGGGGATGTCGCGTGCGTCGCCGATCGCGCGGACGTTCGGCGGCGGCGTCTCCGCCGCGAGCTCGGCCGGCGCCGTCTCGGCCGGCGGCATCGACGCGTCGTGCAGGAGATCGCGCGTCAGCCGACGGAGCACAGCGGCCACACGAGCGCCGCCCAGGAACGTCGGCAGGCGCCACGGCGCGGCGAGCTCCGGCGCGCCTTCGCTGCGGTAGGCGCGGAGCGCGTCCGAGAACGCGTCACGCTCCGACCCGTCGTCGGCGTCATCGAGCAGCGCATCGACGACGTGACCCGACAGGTCCGAGAGCACGCGCACGTGGTCCGTCGTGCGGTCGGTCATGAGCGTCAGTGTACGGATGCGGTGAGCCGCGCGACGGTGATCCCACCCCTCGGTCGCACGACGACGTTCGCGCCCCGCCTATCCACGAGGACCGCGACGATCGTCTCGCTGTCGGGCGCGACGTGCGGTGAGAAGAGCCATCCGGGCACGTCGAGCACCGCCTCGTCCGCGTGCGAGATGGTGAAGACGCGGTGGAGCGTCACATTGCCGCGCTCGCGGCGGCGGTAGACGACGCCGCGCCCGTCGGGCCGCCAGACCGGATCACTGTCCTCGAACGGCGTCCCCTCGAGCACCTCGACGCGCCGCACCGCGCCATCCCGGACGTCCGCGAACGCGATCTTCGTCGGAGCACGGTCCGCCGCGGTGAAGGCGATCGCCGATCCGTCGGGGGACCAGCGCGCGCTGCCCGGCACGTGCTTGACGCCCGCCGCGCCGAGCGTCTCGGACGCGGTGTCCTGTGACCACTGCGGGATCCCGTCAGCGGACAGCGTGACCGCGCCGTGCATCGGATGCCCGTCCGTCACCTCGGCGTCGTGCTCGCCGTCGCGATCCACCATCCACAGCGACCGGCGGCGATCCCGCTCGCGCACGTACGCGACCCAGTGGCCGTCCGGGGACCAGCGCGGAGCCAGCGCGCGCGCGTCCGCATCGGTGAGCTGGATGATCCGATCGCCGAAGACCGGCGCGGTGTAGATCTCCAGAGCGCCGCTGCGGTCCCACGCGAACGCGACCTCGCTTCCGTCGGGAGAGAGATCGATGCCGCCCGAGCGATCGACGCCCGGCGCCGACGCGACCTCGTCCGCGGTCGGCGGGCGCGGCGCGGCGTCTTCGACGACTTGCGGGTTCGCGACCGTCGTCGGCGGACGCGGCGTCCCCTGCGCGTCCCAGAGATCCGCGAACGACCGCGGCCGCTCGCGGCGCACTTCTCTCACTCGCGCACCGGCCGCTTCGCGCGCTCGATCCTCTCGCGTGTCGCCTCGGAGACGACGAGCGTCTCCGTGCCCATGCCCGCCTCGCGCCCGACCGTGACCTCGCGCGGCACGACCGGATCGTGGTGGGTCATCTTGTCCTCGAGGCGTCCCTTGTAGCCGCGGTCCCACGGCGCGTCGAGCAGGATGCTGAAGCGCTTGCGCGGGCGCGGGAGCTCCTGCTGGAGCGCGAGGAGCCCGTCCTTCCCGGCGTTCCACGTCGGCGGGTGCTGTCCCGAGAGCACGGCGGAGAACTCGAGCGGCATGAGCGCCCGCGCACCGGGCGACGCGAGGTCGAGGTCACCGACGACGAGCACGCCGCCGGCCTTGCGCAGCAATACGACCGTCGCGCCCTGGCCCTCGTGGCGCACGCGGATCGCGCGCGCGTCCGGCCGGACCGCCTGATCGTCGGTAAGCACGATGTCGGCGCCGCCCTCGACGGCGGACGCATCCTCCTCGTGCGCCGCGATCTGCACGCCGAGCGCGTCGCGCATCTTCCCCGCCTCGCGCGCGCGCGCCGCGTTCGTGACGAGGATGAGCGAGGCCTGGCCGGTCCCGCGGATCAGGCGGACGGCCCGCTCGCTGAAACGCGGCACGTCGATGATCAGGTTGCCGCGGTCGGCGTCCCACACGATGTACTGCCGGTCGTTCTCGAGCGGCTCGTACAGCTCGAAGATCCACGAGCGCAGCTGCTGAATGTCCATTTATGCGGCGTCAGCGTACGTGGGGAGCACGAAGATCGCTGCGCGCGCGCGCTCGCGGCGGACGAGACCGCCGGAAGCGGTGAGGCGCTCGATCGTGCGGCGCAGCGGCGTGTCGCCCCAGTCGAACAGCTTCGCGGCCTGCTTCTCGGTGAGCCCGCCCGCGAGGTCGATCGCCCGCGCGAGGATGCGTCCGCGCGCGTCGGCCGACGCGATGGGCTCGGCCGCCTTCACGACCTCGGGATACCGCCGCACGAACAGGTCGTACGTGTAGTTGTATTCCTCGCGCCCCTCGCCGACGGCCTTGACGCGCGCGACGTGCATGAGCCGCTGCACCTCATCGAGCGCCTTGTCGTACTGCCCACGGCCCTCCTTCGAGGTGATGCCGAGCTCGGCGCGCATGCGGCGCGTCTGCGTCTCCCCCTTTTGCGTGACGTGCTCGATGATCCGGCGGCCGATGTCGGAGATGCGGCCGGCGCGCACGTCCTCGACGTGATCGTCGGGCTCACCGGCGCGGCCGAACGTCGCGTACATCACGGGGAGGAGGCGCATCGACACGAAGCTCGGCTTCCGCGCGATCACCGGCCCGTAGTAGACCCGCTTCTCCTCGGCGAGCTCGTCCTTCCAGCCCCACATCCAGCCCCATTTGCGATCGTCGTCGCTCGTGCTGAGGTGGTCGAAGCACGCCGGGATGGGCAGGCCCTCGGCCGACGTGAACGCGAAGCAGAAGCCGACCGCGTCGACCATCTTCACGAGCTGATCGCCGTTGCGCACGCGGTGCCTCGCGGTGATGCGCTCCCGGTGGGCCTCGAGCATCGCGTCGAGCGTCTGCGTCTTGGCGGGTCGCGAAAGCAGCGGCACTACGAGAGGTAGACCGCGGCCACGCCGAACACCACCGCGATCGTGAAGGCGCGCGCCGACCGCGCGTGCAGAGACCGGAACTCCCGCTTGCGGATGTCGTTGTCGGGGAGGTCGTCGAACCCCGGCGTCTGCTTGCGGATCGCGCGCGCGACGGGGTTCGCCCACGCCGATCCATACAGCACGGCCATCCCCATGAGCGCGAGCGCGACCCAGCGCAGGACGGTGCGCGCGTCGCGCGGATCCTCCTCGAATGCACGGAACTTCAGGATCGTCGTCAGCGCGACCAGGATCAGGGCGAGGATCGCGAAGCCGTCGTATCGCTCGAGGATCGCGCCGAAGACGGTCCCCGCCTCACCGCGTGAGCGGATCGTCCTGAAGATCGCGGGAGCGGCGAGCGCGCCGAGCGCGAAGCCACCTCCGACGATGACCGCGAGTCCAAGGTGATAGCCGGCCCGGAGGACGTCTCCATAAAACGTGTCCAACGGCTTGAGCGTATCGACGCGCGACGGCGATAGCCGTTCAGCGCGAGGCGGGGTGATGTCGTGCGGCCGCCGCTCCGCGATCTCGCGAGCGGGAGTGGAGGGGTGCCGAGCGCCCCGAGGAGCGCAGCGACGAGGGGAGCGATCGGGGAGGCCAAACCGCGAGCGAGATGCGGCGGCGGCCAGCCGGGTGCGTCACCCCGCCGAGCGCTGAACTTGCGGAATTCCCGACCTCAGCGATCGGTTTTAGACTCGATCCATGCCTTCGATAGCTCAGATCGCGCAACAGGTCCGGCCCTTCATCAAGGAAGTGCAGCCCGACGAGGCCGCCAAGGAGCGGGACGCCGGCGTGCGCGTCGTCGACGTCCGCGAGCAGAGCGAGTGGGACGCGGGGCACATCCCCGGCGCCGACCACATGCCGCTCGGGACGGTCGCGCAGGTCGCGAACGAGCGGCTGCCGAAGAAGGACGAGCGCATCGTCGTGCACTGCGCGGCGGGCGTGCGGTCGGCGGTCGCGGCGTACCAGCTCCAGCAGCTCGGGTTCACGAACGTCGCGTCGATGGCCGGCGGATTCGAGCAATGGCGCCGGCAGGGACTGCCGGTCGAGGCGCCGCTCGGGCCGAAGCAGCTCGAGCGCTACAGCCGGCACCTCCTCATCCCCGAGGTCGGTATCGCCGGCCAGCAGAAGCTGCTGCGGAGCAAGGTCCTGATGATCGGCGCGGGTGGGCTCGGATCGCCGTCGGCCTACTACCTCGCCGCGGCGGGCGTCGGCACGCTCGGGATCATCGACTCGGACGTCGTCGACGCGACGAACCTGCAGCGGCAGATCCTGCACTCGAGCGACCGCATCGGCGAGGCGAAGGTCGACAGCGCGAAGCGCACGCTCGAAGCGCTGAACCCGGACGTGAACGTCGTCACCTACCGCGAGCGCCTCTCGTCCGAGAACATCGACCGGATCATCGCCGACTACGACGTCATCGTGGACGGCGCCGACAACTTCCCGACGCGCTACCTGCTGAACGACGCGTCGGTGAAATGGCGCAAGCCAGTGGTGCACGGGAGCATCTACCGCTTCGAGGGACAGGTCACGGTGTTCCAGCCGTTCGAGGGCCCGTGCTACCGGTGCCTCTTCCACGAGCCGCCGCCGCCGGAGCTCGCGCCGTCATGCGCGGAGGCGGGCGTGCTCGGCGTGCTCCCCGGCGTGATCGGGACCATCCAGGCGAACGAGGTCCTGAAGCTCCTGCTCGGGATCGGCGAGCCGCTCATCGGCCGCTACCTGCTGTTCGACGCGCTCGACGCGACGTTCCGCGAGGTCAAGCTGCGCCGCGACCCGAAGTGCCCGGCGTGCGGCGAGCATCCGACGATCACCGAATACATCGACTACGAAGGGTTCTGCGCCGCGCCGGCAGAGTGGCGGGCGGAGCACGAAGCTGCGGCGACGCCTGCGGACTAGCTCGCTCGCGCTGATCCTCGCGATCCTCGCCGGCTGCTCCGCACCCGTGTCGACGGCGACCCCCTCGCCGGCGCGCACCCCCGACATCCAGCGCACGAAGCTCGACATCGTCTACAGCGCGTTCGTCGATACCGACGTGCACAAGGTCTCGAGCAAGACGGCCCTCGAGGCCGGCCTCGAGGCGGTGCGCGCCGAGGCGCGCGCCCTCGGCGGCGACCCGAACGTCGCGACGCCGGCGTTCAAGGACGTCGCGGAGCCGGTGCTCGCCGACTTCAAGGAATGGGCGAGCGCGGTGTCGCAGATCGCGTCCCGCACGCCGGAGCTGTCGGCGGACCGCATCGTGCGCGCGGCGATCATCGGGATGATCGCGACGAGCCCCGACTGCCATACCTATTACATCGACGTCCGCGGACGCCACGACTCGCGGCCCGTGCGCGAGACCGGGACGGCGAACCCGGCGCCGCCGGATGGCAGGGTCGTCTCGCCTCCGGATGAGGCGGGGCTCACGGCGCGGATCCTCGACGGTGGCGTCGCGTGGGTCCGGTGGCGCGAGTTCCGTGTGACGGGGACGTACGACATCCGCGCGAAGGTGAAGGCGATCCTCGAGGCCGCGCTCGCCGCGGGCGCGAAGGCGTGGCTCTTCGACATGCGCGGGAACGTCGGCGGGAACGGGCCGGAGATCATCGCGTCGTACTTCCTGAAGGATGAGGCGCCGATGGAGGTGCACGTCCGCACGGGGAAGGCGGGCGTCCGCACGGCGAACCCGGCGTTCCGCCTGCCCGAGGCCTATCAGCTGCCCATCGCGCTCATCCAGAACGGCCAGGGCGGGTCCGCGCCGGAGATCCTCTCGCTCTTCCTGAAGGAGACGAAGCGCGGCACGATCGTCGGCCAGCGCAGCATCGGCTGCATCGGGTCGGCGTCGCCGACGGCGATGCCCGACGGCACCCAGCTCTACGTCGTGGCGGAGGAGTACGTGGGCGCGATCACCGGGACGCGCTACAACAACGTGGGCGTGACACCCGACGTCGAGGCGACCGATGCCGCCGCGATCGACACCGCGGCCAAGCTGCTGAAGGACAAGATCGCGAAGGGGACGACATGAGACGGACGGCGTGGACCTGGATCCTTACGGTATCGGTCGTCGCGGCGTGCACGACCTCGACGCCACCCCCGTCGTCACCGAGCCCCTCCGGCCCCGCCCTGGTGCAGGTCACGGACAAGACGAAGGGCGAGATCCAGACCGCCGTCCAGAAGCAGCGCGAGGCGCTCGCGAAACGCGACATCACGGCTTACCAGAGCACCATCGACCTGACGCGCAACGCCTTCCGGCGCTGCAAGCTCGAGTCGTTCGACATCGCTGGCCGGCAAGGCGCGTCGTCGGCCGTCCCGCAGGTGGTGAAGGTCGAGCCGTTCGGCGGCACGTATGTGCGCGCGTGGGTCGACGAAGGCGGCAACACCGGCATCGCGCGCACGTACTTCCGCGTCGTCGACGGGCGATGGATCCAGAGCGAGCCCACCGCGGACGAGGTCGGCGCGGAGAAGAAGACGTCGATCGACGGGATCGACATCGACTACTGGGCGATCGACGACGACGTCGTCGAGTCGCTGCGGAAAGGGACGCTCGCCGCGCGGGACGCCGTCGTGCGGAACCAGCTCGCCGAGTCCACGCATCCGTTCGGCATCCGCTTCTACCCGACGAAGACCGTCGCCGGGATCGTCGACTGCTCGGTCGTCGGGTTCCACCTGCCGAACCGGCCCGAGGACAAGTACATCCGCTTCTTCCGCTACTGGTTCGCGCCCGACACCACCGGGCTCTCGGAGCCGACGATCTCGTTCATCCAGCACGAGGGGCTGCACTGGGCGCAGGACCAGTTCATCACCGGGATCAGCGCGCGCCTCGACTGGTGGCTCGTCGAGGGGTGGCCCGACTACATCGGCCAGTCACGCTCCACGGACTACAAGCGCGCCGTCGTATGCACGACCGCCACGCCGACGTACAAGCAGCTCGCCGACGGACCGCGCACCGACCTGCCCGACACGAACCCCGAGGACGCGGTCCGCTACTACGCGTTCGCGAACTCGATGGTCGAGTACCTCTATGCCCAGTACGGGCCGGACGCGTACAAGAAGCTCTTGCTCGCCTACAAGGACCTCGCCGATCCGAACAAGAACCTGCCGGCGATCCTCGGCGTGACGCCCGACGCGTTCCGATCAGGCTGGATCGCATTCGCGAAGAAGAAGTACTGCTGATCTACTCGGCTAGTACCGAAGAGGGGCACGCTCGTCCGTCGTACGGCGCGCGCCCGACGGCAAACGCGGCTGCCACCCATTTGGTACGGCCACCTGCTTGGCGCGACCCCCGCCGTCTCGCATGATCGTGAACGGCAAGCGCGCGGCTTCGGAGCAGGAAGGGAACGGAAAGAGTGGCGGTACAGATCGCGAGCGCTCACGTGGCGACCTTCCCCGCAGCCGAGGGAGCGGTCGCATGGGGCCCGATCCCCGACGTCATCGACCGCGCGCGCGGCGGTGACCGCGCAGCGTTCGCCGAGCTGTACGACCAGTACGTCGACAGCGTCTACCGTTACCTCCTCTACCGGCTCCGCGAGCCGAGCGACGCCGAGGACCTGACGAGCGAGGTCTTCACCCGCGCGTTCGCGAACATCCACCGCTACCGCTGGCAGGGCAAGTCATTCCTCGCCTGGCTCTACACGATCGCGCGCAACGCCGTCACCGACCGTCGCCGCCGCGACCGGCCGACCGTCGAGCTCGACACCGCGTTCGGCCTGGCCCAGGACGGCCCGACGGCCCACGACCAAGCCGTGCTCGGCGAGCAGGTCGGCGCGCTGCGCGGGGCCGTGAAGCACCTCACGACCGAGCAGCAGCAGGTGCTGTCGCTGCGGTTCGAGGCGAACCTGTCGAGCCGCGAGGTCGCCCGCATGCTCGGCAAGAACGAGGGTGCGATCCGCGCCCTGCAGTTCCGCGCGCTCGGCCGTCTCCGCAAGATCCTCCGCGATCAGGCCTGATCCAGGCGGCAAAGCGGCCTTAGTCAACTCATAGATCCCGCCGGGGCGCGGCCATACACTTTTCAGGTGGGTCGGATGCGCGTCCTGTTCGTCGCTCTGTTCGCCGTCGTCCTCGCCGCATGCCAGGTCGTGCCGGAAGAGGTCGCGCGGCAGATCATCCCCGAGCGGACCGAGTACAAGACGCTCGAGGCCGCCTACCACGTGCTCCTCGAGCGCCACGTCGACCGGCCGACCCCCGAGAAGCTGGTGAACGGCGCGCTCGACGGCGCCGAGGCGTATCTCACCCGCAAGGTCGAGGTCACGAACGCGACCCCCACGCCGAGCGGGGCGCCGGCGCCCGTTGGGACCGCGACCCCAGCCGCGGCCGCGAAGGGCGCGGGCTGCGCGGGTCCGGTCATCGAGCGTCCGGCGCTCAGCGGCAGCAGCGAGTCCGACCTCGTGAAGGCCTCCGAGTCGCTCGACAAGGCGCTCGCGAAGTGCAAGGCCGCGGACAAGACGCAGCTCGAGCGCGCCGCGACCGACGGCATGGCGAAGGCCATGGCCGAGTGCCACACCTACTACCTCGATCCCGACCGCGCGAAGCAGTTCAACCAGCCGCCACAGCCGTATTCCGGGATCGGGGCCTCGCTCATCCCACCCGCCGGCGCTGGCGGGCTCACCGTGATCTCCGCGGTGTTCCCGAACAGCCCCGCCGAGAAGGCCGGCGTGCGATCCGGCGACCGCATCAAGATCGTCGACGGCACGGACGTCTCGGGCTTCAGCCCCGAGGAGGTCGCCGCGAAGATCCGTGGGCCCGAAGGCACGCAAGTGAAGCTCGTGCTCCTGCGCGGCACGCAGGAGGTCTCGTTCACGATCACGCGCGCGACGCTGACGCCGCCGCGGACGATCCAGCGCGACTTCGAGGACGGCAAGATCGTCATGCTGTCGATCTCGCAGCTGAACGGCGACGTCGCGCGGCTGACGAAGGATCTCGTGAACAAGGCGATCGCCGGGGGCGCGAAGGCCTTCATCATCGACCTCCGCGGCAATCCGGGCGGCGACCTCTCGGCCGCCGTGGACATCGCGAGCATCTTCCTCAAGGACGCGACGCTCGTCGATCAGGTCGGCCGTGACGGGAAGAAGGAGCAGGTCCGCACGAACAGCGGCTTCACCGTGGAGTTCAAGGGGCCTGTCGCCGTCCTCGTGAACGACCGCAGCGCGTCGGGCGCCGAGATCATCGCGGTGGGGCTGCGGGCGAACGGCGTCGCGTCGGTGATCGGCACGCGCAGCGCGGGGTGCGTCGGCATCGCGCAGCCGCGGCAGATGCCGGACGAGGGCCTCCTCCTGGTGACGCTCGCGCGCATGCAGGACCCGAAGACGGGCGAGGAGCTGAACGGGCAGGGCCGCGGCGTGCGCCCCGACGTCGACGTGAAGGACGACCCCAACACCGCGGAGCAGGAGGACCAGGACGCCGCGGTCGCCGAGCTCCGCCAGAAGCTCGCCTCGCGGCCCGGAGGCGTCGGCAGCCCCTAGACGACGAGCTCCCGCGGCGCCTTCGTGAGATCGCGCGCGCCGTCCTCGGTCACGACAAGCATGTCCTCGAGGCGGACCCCACCGATGTCGGGGTCGTAGACGCCGGGCTCGATCGTGACGACGTCGCCCGGCTCGAGCGGCACCATCCCCCACTTCCCGCGGCCGATCGACGGCAGCTCGTGGATCTCGAGGCCGACGCCGTGACCGGTCCCGTGGAAGAAGCCGCGGATCACCGGATCGTCGGGACGATGACGATGGCCGGGGCGGAGCGTGTCATAGCCGGCCTCGAAGATGATGTCCTCGACCCGCTCGTGGATCTCGCGGCCGGTCGCGCCGGGGCGCAGCATCGCGATGGCCTCGTCCTGCGCGCGCTGGACGACGTCGTACATGCGGCAGATCGCGTCGGGCGGCTGCCCCTTCGACACGGTGCGCGTCATGTCCGCCCAGTAGCGCGAGCTGTGCTGCGGGTAGATGTCCATCACGATGGGCTCGTTCGCGCGGAGCGGACCATGGCCGATCTCATGCGGATCCGCGGCCTGCTTCCCGGGTGCGGTGATCGTGCGGTCCGGGGTCTGGCAGTCGCGCGCCAGGAGCGCCTGCTCGACGATCCACCGCAGCTTCTCGGCGGTGAACGTCTCGCCGTCGAGGACGAGCGTGCCGTCCGTCGCGACGTCGGCTCGCCGGATCGCGGCGACACCCTCCGCCCACGCTTCCTCGGTGGCCCGCTGCGCGGCCTCGATGCACGCGATCTCGTCCGGCCGCTTCGTCCGGCGTCGCGCGGTGAGATCGCCGGCGACGACGAGCTCGAGACCGAGGCTGCGCATCTCGTCCGCGAGGCCGAGAGGGAAGTAGCGCGGGACGCTCACCTTCGTGATGCCGCGCTCCCCGAGGAACCGCTGGATGACGATCGCGTTGATGCGGTCCTGGTCGAGGCCCTGCTGCGCCAGCTCGCGGTAGCCGAACTCCATGAGGTCCCGGACGGCCGTCGCGCGCGACTCCTTCTCGGCGCGCCCGTGCTCGAGCGGGCTCGCGACGATGACGCGCTCCTCGCCGTGCTCGAGGGCGATGATCGGGTCGGGCGCGAGGAAGCCCGTCGACCGATAGATGTCGGGGTAGTGATACGAGTTGCCGTAGAAGAGGAGCGGGAGAGAGCCGTTCGCGTGCGGGTTCTCGGTCACGTCCGGAGAGGGTAGCCCTTGGGCCGATCGGCCCCCTTCGGAG
This sequence comes from Candidatus Limnocylindria bacterium, assembly GCA_036395035.1. Classification (GTDB taxonomy): domain Bacteria; phylum Chloroflexota; class Limnocylindria; order P2-11E; family P2-11E; genus JACPOT01. The sequence continues at coordinate 20,935 of DASWDY010000003.1, read as the reverse complement.
GTTCAGTAGCGGACGACCCTATCCTCGGTCAGATGATCGTGTGCCTCGCGGTCACGACGGATGGCCTTCTCGGCACGCGCTGGGGACGCGCCGACCGGGTCGCTGTCGCCGACGTGCGGACGAGCGGGATCGAGAGCTGGCAGGAGTTCGACGTCGGCTGGGGACGCCTCCACGACGCTGGGCCCGAGGGTCAGCACCACGCGCGCGTGGCGCAGTTCCTCCAGCAGCACCGCGTCGAGGCGGTCGTCGCGCACCACATCGGCGAGGGTATGCAGCAGATGCTCGGCAAGATGGGGATCGCGCTGCACATGTCGCCCGGCCCGCGCGCCAGCGATGCCGCGCTGAGCGTGCTCGGCGATCACCGACGGTCTTGAGTTCGCACGCATCGCTTCGCGCGCCAGGCGCTCACGTAAGGACCCAGCTCAATGATGCCGAGAAGCGTCCTCCGAATGACCACGACGCAGACCCGCGAGGAACGTGCGCGCCTTGGCGGTGAGGCGGACGCGCTTCACGCGACGATCGTCGGCCGCCTCCTCGCGCACGGCCAGACCCGCACGCACGAGGTCCTCGATCAGCCGGCCGGTCGCCGGACGCGAGCGGTCGATCGCCGTGGCGACGTCGCCGATCGGGGCGCCGGGGTGCTCGGCGAGGTAGTGCATCGCGACGAGCTGCGTGAACGTGAGCTCGCGGCGCCCGAGCTGGCGCAGCGCCGAGAGCAGGAAGTCCGGCGAGTACGGCGCCCTGCGTTCGTGTCGCGGCACTTCCCGGAGTCTAGCGTCGCGCTCCAAATCTATGCGTTGCCGCAATAGTGCTGTCTATGCAACTATCTGGGGAGACATGGCGGAGCAGCGGGACGGCGACGACGAGAGGACGGCTCCCTGGGTCTATCCCGCCGCGGTCGTCATCGTCCTCGGTCTCATCGTCCTCTTCCTCGGTCTTCACCTCGCCGGCGGCGGCATCCCCACCCACTGATGCGACGCCAGCTCTTCTCGCTGGTGGTGCTGGTCACCCTCGGGCTCTCGGCGTTCATCGGGATCGTCCTCGTGCGGCCGGACGCGATCGACGCGGTCATCGGGCGTACGGCGGCCGGCCACATGAGCCACTTCAGGGAGCCGCACCACCGCATCCACGACCTGGCGTTCGCGTTCCTCATCTCGGTGACGATGCTCGGGACGATCGCGCAGCTGCGCCGGCCGTCGCGTAGTGCCGCGGCTCAGGTCATGGCGGCGATCCCGATCCTGGGGCTGGCGCTCGTGTCCGCCCTGACCACTGCGGCCGTCGTGCAGGTGCCCTGGGTGCTGCTCGGCGCGCCGACGCTGCTCGCGACGGCGTTGCATCCGGCCGTCGGCGACCTCGTTCGTTCCGTCCGCATCCCGCGGATCGATCGGGCGCTCCTCGCCCTCGTGGTCGTGGCGGCGCTGCCACTGCTCGTATTCGCGTCCACGAACGTCGGCCTGCAGACGGCCGGCCCCACCGATCACGCGCTCCTCGGCCACTACGGCTTCATGGCCGCGTTCGGCTTCACCGTGGTCGGGCTCGGCCTGCTGTCGAGCGTGCGTCCCGCGGGCGGTCGGGTCGTGCCGTGGGCCGCTGGCCTCCTCCCGGTCCTGCTCGGGGTCGCGTCGCTGGCGTTCCCGGACGTCGAGTCGAGCCTCGACCTCGTGTGGGCGCTCGCGGCGATCGGCTGGGGCGTCGCGTTCGTCACCGTCGCCGAACGGCGCGCGCGAGGGGATCTGCGGCGCGTCTAGTGCGCCGAGCTCCGTGAGCGCGTCAGCGCCACGACCACCGCGGCGATGACGAGCGCGGCACCGGCGACGGAGATGAGCGGCGGGCGCTCCGCGCGGAAGAGCGCGCCGAGGGCCAGCGCGATCACGGGCACGACGACGCCGACGAACGATGCCGTCGTTGCGCTCCAGTGGCCGACGAGCCATGTGAAGAAGACGTACGCGCCGAGCGAGCCGAGGATCGCGAGGTACAGGACGGGCCACCACTGATCGAGGCTCGCGGGCAGCGTCCAGCGCTCACGCAGAAGGAGGCTCGCGAGCAGGCAGGTCCCCGCGCCGAGCGGCGCGCCGATCGCGTTGACGGCCCACGTCGACTGCGAGCCGGCGCGGTGCAGCAGGACCACGCCGATGGCCGCGCTCGTCGCGGCGCCGAACACGGCGGCGAGACCGATCGGCGGTACGCCGACCCCGAGCTGCCCCGCGAAGATGATCGCGACGCCGACCACGGCGACGATCGCGGCGAGGACCTTCACGCGGTCGATCGCTTCGACGCCGAGGAGGCGCGAGTACAGCGCCGTCTGCAGCGGCGCCGTCGCGAAGACGACCGCGGTGATGCCGCTCGGCACCGTCTGCTCGCCCCAGTAGAGGAGCGCGAGGTTCACGCCGAACTGCAGCGCCCCGTACAACACCACGTCGCGCAGCGCACCGCCGCGCGGGAGACGCGCGCGCGTGAGCAACGCGACCGCGATGAGGGCGACCGAGGCGATCGCGAGGCGGAGCGTCGCGCCCCAGAGCGGCGCGAGGACCTCATTACTGAGGGTGATGACGAGGAACGTCGAGCCCCAGATGAGGCTCGCCCCGGCGAACGCGCCGTAGCCCGACCAGTCGGTCTCCCGGGGCGCGGCCGTACGCTGTGCCTGCGCGATGGACATGCCTCTACCCTCCGTCATCTCGGTCCCGATATCTGCAACGCAGGCAACGGTCGGATCGTGAGCCGATGACGCTCACGTGTTCGGCACGCGGTATGCGGCACCCGCAGGACATGGCCGCGATCCACTCGGTCATCGCGGACTTCCCCAAGCGCGAGCTGGTCCCGAGGGCGCTTGGCGAGCTCGCGCGCGCCGGGTTCCGCCCCGAGGACGTGAGCATCATCGCCGGCGATCCGGAGCTGGCGCGCGAGCTCGGCGGTCGCTCGTTCGATCGGTACGGGGTCCTGGCGGGCTTCCTCGCGGGGATCCTCTTCACGATCTCGGTCGTCCTCATGGGCGGCAGCGCCATGCCTGTGAACTCCGTCGGCTTCGTCATCGGCGCGCTGGGCGTCATCGGTGGCCTCGGGTTCATCGGGCTCGTGGTCGGGCGCTCGATCGTCCGTCGCTCCGTGGACGCGTCGCGCTTCGCGAGCGAGGTCGAACGCGGTGACACGCTCGTCGCGGTGTGCTGCACCGGCGATCAGTGCCTGCACGCGAAGGATGTCCTCAGCGCTGCCGGTGCTGAGGACGTCCGCGAGGAGATGGCCGCCGGCCCTCAGTAGGCCCTGGCAACGCCGAGGCACCAACTACCCTTTGTCTCCTCGTGACGAGGTTCATCCCGCCGGGCTGGCGGGTCCTCGCGCTCCCCGACTATCGGCGGCTGTGGCTGGCGCACGCCGGTTCCGTCATCGGCGACGGCTTCCATGCGATCGCGATCACGTGGCTCGTCTTCGACACCCTCGGTGGCGGACCGCAGGCGCTCGCGGTGCTGGGCATCGCCAATGTCGTCCCGGCGCTCGCGCTCGGGATCCTCTCGGGCACGATCGTCGACCGCGTCGATCGACGGCGCCTCATGGTCGCGACCGATCTCGTCCGTGCGGCGCTCGTCGGCGCGCTCGCCGTCCTCGTCGCCACGGGTCAGGCGCGCATCCCGGTGGTCATCGCGATCGGGATCGCGCTGCTGCTCGCCGCAGCGGCGTTCTTCGCGCTCGGGGTGGCCGACGCGGTGCTGAATGCCGCGTACGCCGCGCTGCTGCAGACGACCGTCCCCCCGGACATGCGCGGGCGGACGTTCGCGACGTTCAGCACCGCGATGAACCTCACGACGCCGGTCTCGCTGGCCGTGACCGGTGCTCTCGCCACGGTGGCCGGCCCGGTGCTGCTCATCGCGATCTCGGGTGTCGGCCTGATGGGTGTCGGCGCGACGAGCTTCGCCGCGTCGCTCCGGGAAGGCCGCGCGCTCCGATCGGCCGCGTCGGCCTGACCCTCGTCAGACCCGCGCCGGCTGCATCAGCCTCCGGTACTGCTCGAGCTCGGCGATGGACTCGTGGATGTCCTCCAGGGCAGTGTGCTTCTCCGACTTCTTCGGGATCGCGTTCGGGCCGAACCACGCGCCGACGAGGACCTTGAGCGTGCTCACGTCCACCTGGCGGTAGTGCAGGTACGCCTCGAGCCGCGGCATGTACACGAACAGGAAGCGCCGGTCCTGCCAGATCGAGTTGCCGGCGAGGATGCCCTGCCGCGGATCGCACCACTGCGACACGAGGTCGAGCGCGCCCTTCTCGGCGTCCTCGAGCGAGACGGTCGACGTGCGGACGCGGTCCCAGAGCCCGGACCGCGTGTGCATCTCCCGCACGTACGCGTCGGCAGCGTCGATGGCCACGGTCGGCTGGTGAATGACCGCGTGGTACGTCCCGAGCGGCGTGAGGTCGCCGATCTCCGTGACCACGGCGGCGATCTCGATGACCTGGTTGCGGCGCGGGTCGAGCCCGGTCATCTCCATGTCGAGCCAGACCAGGCGCTCGCGCTTCTCCTCCGCGGAAGATGCCGTCATCTCGAGCGACCGTGACTCTACGTCGGATCAGCCGCTCGCGCGCGCGACGGATGCATGGATCTCTTCCGTCAGCTGCTCGATGCGCTCGGTGAGCTCAGCGATCCGCTTCGTGACGTCAGTGTTCAGTTTGAGCAGCTCGAGATTCGTTTTGGCCAGCTCCTCGCGGTGCATCGCATCGGCGTCCGAGAGCGCCTTGTCACGCTCGGCCTGGCGTGTCTGTGCGAGGAGGATGAGCGGGGCCGCGTAGGCGGCCTGGAGGCTGAAGCCGAGATTCAGAAGGATGAACGGCATCGGATCGAAACTCGCCACGCCGATCGCATTGGTGACGATCCACGCCGCGACCACGACCGTCTGGCCGATGAGGAACTGCGGGGTCCCGAAGAAGCGCGCGAAGCTCTCGGCGAGTTGGCCGAAGGTCGTTTGCCCGAACGGAGCAGAAAGATGCGCGTGCTGTGAGTGGAAGCGCAGATGGCTCATGGATCCCTCCCTACCTGTTGATCACCGGCTCGCCTCCCGTAGACGGTCTTGGAGATCGGTACCCCGGCCACTTGCGGAACCTTTGAGCCCATGCCGACGTTATCGCCTGATGTGGGTCGGCTCATCTTGTCGCTGGCTGTCGTAGCCCTCGCGTGCGGTCGACTTCCTAACGGGAATGCGCTCTCCGGAGGCACGGCGAGCCCGACGCCGGCTGAGACACCGAGCTCACCGCTCGCCGCTGCCATCACTTCCCTGACCGCAGGCCTCGCGTTCCAGCCCTACGTCCCTGACGGTCTGCCGGCCGATCTCGCGGTGACGGCGTCACTCTTCGGCTCTCCCGCGCTCGGACCGCGCGGTCTGGGCGATCCTGTGCTCTCGATCGAGGTGAGCAAGACCGCAGGCACGAAGCCGTGGCTGCGGATCGCCGAAGGAGCGGAGGGATGTTGCCCGGACTTCTCGAAGGGCACACCACGCGACGTGACGATCCGCGCAGGATCCGGAGGAACGAAGCCGCTCGTCGGCGAGCTCTACCCACCGCTCGGCGCGAGCGAAGGCCCGATGCTCCACTGGCGCGAGCCGTCGGCGTCCGGGGCCATGACCGAGATCGTTCTCTACCCGACGACCTTCGGTCAATACGCGAGCGAACAGGCGCTCATCGACCTCGCTCGCGCCATGCGGCCGATCGCGCGAGGGACTGCGACGGATGTGATGCGCCTCTACCTGTCCACCCACGTGAGCCACAGCCCGACGGGTCACCGTGTGTACCTCGCGACGAGGTCGGGTCCGTTCCCTGATGACGCACGTCTCCTCGACACGAGCGGGGCCACGATCTCGACCGCGCGGTTCGGTCCTCCGCAGTCGTACGGCTGCCTCGCGGAGGCCACCGGCGTGGCGGCATTTGCCGTCCCGCATGACGTCGTCAACGCGTTCTCGAGCGGCACAGCGACGGCCTATCGCGCCGAGGTCCTCGTCGGTGGTAGGTGGCGCAAGGTGCAGCTGATCATGTCCGGATGCTTCTCTATCGAGTGACCACGAGTGATACCTTCCCGCGATGATCCGGCGTGAGCTCATGCGCGCTTACGTCGCGAAGCGCGTCGGCCATGGGCAGCGCTACCTCATGACGCGCGCGTATCTGAGCGACGGGACGATCGAGCAGCGCGTCAACCCGGGCATCGCCGACGACGAAGACGTCGCCTGGGTGCGCGTCGGCCATTACGAGGACCTCCTGGCGGAGCGCGATCGCCTGCGCCGCGCCGGATGGAGGGTCGCAGCGACAACCTAGGCAAATCTCGGTATATCTCTTGATGTCGCGGCCGGTCCTCGTTCACCCTCGGTGCGGTGCCTGCGGCGCGCCTCGCGCTCCTTCGTCTCCATCAGCGCACGGCGTCGATCGACGCGCGTGAGCGGCTGACCACCATCGCGTCCGCGGCGCCGCCGCGTCGCGACGTGGTCGCCCTGCTCACCTGCCACCGCGTCGAGGTCTACACCACGGTGCTTGCCGGCGAGGACCCACGCCGCGCGATCGCGGAGCGTCTCGGACACGCGGATCCGGTGCTCGACGAGGCAAGTGTGCTCACCGACATCGATGCCGCGGCCCATCTCTTCCGCGTCGCCGCTGGTCTCGATTCCGCGATCGTCGGTGAGGGACAGATCGCGAACCAGGTCCGCCGCGCCCGCGAAGCCGCGCGAGCACGTGGTCTCGATCCGATCCTCGCCGCGCTGCTGCAGCGCGCGCTGCATCTCGCGCGGACGGTCCGCGCGACGACACCGCTCGGATCGGTCCGTCGATCGATCGGCTCGCTCGCGGTGGACGAGGCGCTCGCGCACGTCCCCGATCCGGCGCGCGCGACCGCGCTCGTCGTCGGCGCGGGTGAGATCGGCAAGCTCGCCGCACGCGCGCTCGCGCGCCGCGTCGGCCGTCTCATCATCGCGAACCGCGATGCGTTGCGGGCCGCCGATCTCGCGTCGTCGATCGGCGCGGATGCGATCGCCCTCGGCTCGCTCCCCGAGGCGCTCGCGCGCGCCGACCTCGTCATCTCCGCCGCCGACACGCGCGGCGCGGTGCTCACGCGTGCGCTCTTGCGGCCTCGCGCGGCCGTGCGACCGCTCGTCGTCGTGGATATCGCCGTCCCGCGCAGCGTGGCCGACGACGCGCGGGACCTGCCGGGAGTGCTGTACCGCGACGTCGACGATCTCGCCGCGGGCTCGCCGACCGTGCCGGACGCGGTCGTCGCGGGCGCGGAGGAGCGCTGCCGCGAGGAGGCCCGGGCGTTCGTCGCGTGGATCGACGAGCGCGCAAGCGCGCGGACGATCCATGCGCTGCGCGTTCGCGCGGAGGCGATCCGCGAGCAGCAGCTCTCGCGCGCCATGCGGCATCTCGGGCACCTGCCGGAGCGCGACCGCGAGGTCGTCGCGTCGCTCGCTGCGGGACTGACCCACGCGCTGCTGCACGAGCCGACCGTGCGCCTCCGGCGCACCCCCGAGGCCGAGCCGGTCGCCCGCACGCTGTTCGGGATCGACCCGTGACGCTGCGGATCGGCACGCGCGGGAGCGCGCTCGCGCGGGCGCAGACGGCGATCGTCCTCGGTGCCCTCGCCGGCGACGCCGAGATCGTGATCATCCGCACGACCGGGGACGCGAGCGATCGGCCGATCCCGGAGCTCGGCGACGGCGCCTTCGTCACCGCGATCGAGGAGGCGCTGCGGAGCGGTGAGATCGACCTTGCGGTCCATTCGCTGAAGGATCTGCCGACCGACGATCGTCCGGGCCTCGTCCTCGCCGCGATCCTCGCACGTGAGGATCCGCGCGACGTCCTCATCACGACGGCGCGCGGCGGTCTCGGCTCGCTCCCGCACGGCGCGGTCATCGGGACGTCGAGCCCGCGGCGCGACACCTTCCTGCGCGCGCTGCGGCCGGACCTCGTGACCCGGCCGATCCGCGGGAACGTAGATACGAGGATGGCGAAGGTCCGCGCGGGCGAGTACGACGGGACGGTCCTCGCGCTCGCCGGGCTTCGCCGGCTCGGGATCGCGGTGGACGAGCGCGAGATCCTCGATCCCCGCGACTGTCCCCCGGCTCCGGGTCAGGGCGCGCTCGCGGTGCAGTGCCGCGCCGATGACGCGGCGACGATCGCGCTCGCCGTCCCGCTCGACGACCCGGTGACACGACGTTCGGTCGCCGCGGAGCGCGAGGTGCTGCGCCTCCTCGGCGCGAGCTGCGAGATCCCGCTCGGCACCTGGGGTCGCGTCGATGACGGCGTGCTGACCCTCGACGCCGCGCTCGCGGCGGCGGACGGGCTCGTCCGTGCCCATGCGCGCGGGGAGGATCCGCTGGCGATCGCGCGCCAGTGCGCGGACGTGCTCGGCGGCGTACATGTCTGAGCGCCGACCCCTCGACGGCGCGATCGTCGTCCTCACGCGGCGTCCCGAGGACGAGCGAACGCTGCCTTCGGAGCTACGCCGGCTCGGCGCCGAGGTCATCGAGCTGCCGTGCATGCGCGCGGAGCCGCTCGCGGACACGAGCGAGCTCGCGGGCGAGATCGAAGGGCTCCGCCCGTCCGACCTCCTCGTGCTGACGAGCCGCGCGGGCGTCGACGCGGTCGCCGCCGTCGTCCCGCGGTCCGGCCTCGCGTGCGGCGTCGCGGCCGTCGGGCAGCGCACCGCCGAACACGCGGCGGCGGTCGGGCTGCGCGTCCACTTCGTGGCCTCGCGCGCGGACGGACGCACGCTCGGAAGCGAGCTGCCGGTGCCCCGCGGCGAGATCCTGCTCGCGCGGTCGGACATCGCGTCGCGCGACCTTCCGGCGATCCTCCGCCGGCGCGGCGCGCGCGTGCGCGAGCTCACGGCGTACCGCACCGTCGCCGAGGTCAGCGGCGATCCCAGCGCGGTCCGGCGCGCGATCGCGCGGCGGCCGGTGAGCATCGTCGTGGCGTCCCCGAGCGCCGTCGATGCGCTCACGGACGCGGTCGGCGCGGCGACGCTGCGCGCGGCGGGGTTCATCGCCATCGGCCGTCGTACCGCGGAGCGGGTCCGGCGGCGCATCGGCGTCATCGCGGCGATCACCGACGTCACGGATGCCGCATCGCTGGTGAACGCGATCCGACCGCCAGAGAGGGTCGCCGTCACATGACGATCGCACCGCCGCGCGCGGGAGCGTCATTCCATCGATCCCACCGCCTACGTCGGACGGCCGCCCTCCGGCGCCTCGTCCGCGAGACGCGCCTCGACCCGTCCGCGTGGGTCCTGCCCGTGTTCGTTGACGCGCGCGCGAGCGAGGTGACGCCGATCGCATCGTTGCCGGGACACGCGCGCTGGCCTATCGCGCGCGTCGCGGAGATGGCCGAGCGCGCCGCGGCCGCCGGCCTCGGCGGGCTGCTCCTCTTCGGCCTACCCGATGAGAAGAACGACGGCCGCGCCGCGGCGGATCCCCTCGGACCGGTGCCGGCGGCGCTGCGGACGATCCGCTCGCGTGTGCCGGATCTCGCGCTCATCGCCGACGTCTGCCTCTGCGAGTACACGACGCACGGGCACTGCGGGATCGTGCGTGACGACGGCGCCATCGACAACGACGCGACGCTGCCGCTGCTGGCCGACGCCGCGATCGCGTATGCCGCTGCGGGTGCCGACGTCGTCGCGCCGTCGGACATGATGGACGGCCGCGTCGGGGCGATCCGGGGCGCTCTCGATCTCGCCGGCCACGTCGAGACCGCGATCCTCTCGTACGCGGCGAAGTTCGCCTCCGCGTTCTACGGACCGTTCCGCGAGGCGGCGGAGTGCGCGCCGCTCTTCGGCGACCGCGCCGCATACCAGATGGATCCGCCGAACGCGCGCGAGGCCATGATCGAGATCGCCGCCGATATCACCGAAGGCGCGGACATGGTGATGGTGAAGCCGGCCGGTCCGTACCTCGATGTCATCGGGGCGGCCCGCGCGCGGTACGACGTCCCGCTCGCCGCGTACCAGGTGAGCGGTGAGTACGCCGCGCTGCACGCGGCGGCGGACCGCGGGTGGATCGACCTTCGCCGCGCCGCGCTCGAGTCGCTCACCGCGATCGCCCGCGCGGGCGCGGACGTCACGATCACGTACTTCGCGCTGGAGGCGGCCGAGTGGCTGCGGCGGTGAAGGTCGGCACGGGATCCCGCAGCGCCGAGCTGCTGGAGCGCGCGGAGCGCCTCATGCCCGGCGGCGTGTCGAGCCCCGTTCGCGCGTACCGCGCCGTCGGCGGGGGTCCGCCGTTCATCGTCGCGGGCGAGGGCTGCCGCGTGCGCGACGCCGACGGCTACGCGTACGTCGATCTCGTGTGCTCGTGGGGGCCGCTCATCGCGGGCCACGCGCATCCCGACGTCGTGCGCGACATCGAGGACCAGGCGCGGCGCGGGACGTCGTACGGCGCGCCGACGCCGCTCGAGGTCGAGCTCGCGTCGACGATCGCGCGCGCCGTGCCCAGCGTGGACATGCTGCGCTTCGTCTCCTCCGGGACGGAGGCGGCGATGAGCGCGGTCCGGCTCGCCCGCGCGGCCACGGGGCGCAGCAAGATCCTGAAGTTCGCGGGCTGCTATCACGGCCATTCGGACGGGCTGCTCGCGAAGGCGGGCTCGGGCGTCGCGACGCTCGGGCTGCCCGGATCGGCCGGAGTGACCGAAGCGACAGCGGCCGACACGATCACGGTCGCGTACAACGACCTCGGCGCCGTCCGCGCGGCGGCCGACGCGCTGCCGCTCGCCGCGGTGCTCGTCGAGCCGTACGCGGGGAACATGGGCTGCGTCCCGCCGGCGCCGGCGTTCCTCGAGGGACTGCGCGAGGTGTGCGACCGCACCGGCGCGCTGCTCGTCTTCGACGAGGTCATCACGGGCTTCCGCGTCGCGCGGGGCGGCGCGCAGGAGCGCACCGGTGTGCGCGCCGACCTCACGTGCTTCGGCAAGGTGATCGGCGGCGGGCTGCCCGTGGGCGCGTACGGCGGATCGCGTGCGCTCATGTCGCTCGTCGCGCCGCTCGGACCCGTCTATCAGGCCGGCACGCTCTCGGGGAACCCGCTCGCGATGGCGGCCGGTCTCGCCACGCTGCGGCTCCTCGACGATCGCGCGTACGCGCGCCTCGAAGCGGCCGGCGCGCGCCTCGAAGCGGGGTTGAACGACGCGATCGCGGCGAGCGGCGCCGCGGCCCGCGTACAGCGGGTCGGCTCGCTCCTGACGCTCTTCTTCACGGACCGCCCGGTGCGGAACGAGGACGACGCGATGACGAGCGATCGCGAGCGCTTCGCCGCGTTCCACCGCGCGATGCTGGAGCGGGGCGTCATGCTCCCGCCCTCGCAGTTCGAATGCTGGTTCGTCTCGCTCGCGCATGACGACGCCGCGGTCGACGAGGTCGTCGCGGCGGCGCGCGCGTCACTGCAGGAGGTCGCATGAACGAGCTGTACCGCTACCTCACCCTCGCGATGACGCCCGAGTGGCGACGGCTGCCCGCGAGCGAGCGAGCGGCGCAGAAGCGCGAGCTCGCCGAGGCGGCGCAGGCCGACGGGGTGCGCGTGCACGCGTACTCGCTCGTCGGCACGCGCGCGGATGCCGACCTCCTGCTCTGGATCGTCGGCGAGGACCTCGAGCGCATCCGTAGCCTCGAGACGCGGCTGGCCGCGACGCGGCTCTGGTCGTACGCGGCGCGGCCCTATGGCTATCTCGCGGCCCGGCGTCGGTCGCCGTATCTCGGCGATCACGCGCACCCGGCGAACGAGCACGCCCGCGGCGAGGCGGGTCCCGTCGGCGACAAGGCCTATCTCGTCGTCTACCCGATGGTGAAGAAGCGGACCTGGTACGCGCTTCCGCACGAGGAGCGGACGCGGATCATGGCGAAGCACTTCGAGGTCGGCCACGGCTATCCGGACGTGCGTATCCACACCGGGTACAGCTTCGGGATCGACGACCAGGAGTTCGTCGTCGCGTTCGAGGTCGACGACGTCCGCCGCTTCCTCGCGCTGGTCGCGGACCTGCGTGAGACGGAGGCCTCGAGCTACACCGAGCGCGAGACGCCGATCTTCGTCGGGGCGGCGATGCCGCTCGAGCGCGCGCTCGATGAGATCGACGGCGCGTCCGCGCGGATCGAGGCCTTCGCATAGACCCGCTGCTCGTCCGCGCGTGCCGGCGCGAGCGCACCGAGCGCACGCCGATCTGGTTCATGCGGCAGGCGGGCCGCTGCCTCGCCGAGTACCGCGCCCTCCGCGACCGCTACGGGATCCTCGAGATGGCGCGCACGCCCGAGCTGTGCGCTCGCGTGACGAAGATGCCCGTCGATCGCCTCGGCGTCGACGGCGCCGTCCTCTACGCCGACATCATGCTGCCGCTCGACGGGATGGGGATCCCCTTCCACATCCAGCCGGATCTCGGTCCGATCGTCGAGCGGCCGGTGCGTGCGGCGGCCGACGTTGACGCGATCCGCATCATCGACGCCGAGGAGGCGACGCCGTACCTCTTCGAGACGATCCGCGCGCTGCGCCGCGAGCTCGCGCCCGAGGTGGCGCTCATCGGCTTCGCCGGCGCGCCGTTCACGCTCGCGTCCTATCTCATCGAGGGGCGTCCTTCGCGCGAGTACGCGCGGACCAAGGCGATGCTCTTCGGCGAGCCCGCGCTCTGGCACGCCCTCATGACGACGATCAGCGAGGTGATCTCGCGCTACCTCCGCGCCCAGATCGCGGCCGGCGCCCAGGTCGTGCAGCTGTTCGACTCATGGGCGGGAGCGCTCGGACCGGCCGACTACGAGCGCGCCGTCCTGCCCTACACGAGGCGGATCTTCGCGGCCCTCGCGGATCTCAGCGTGCCCCGGGTCCACTTCGCCACCGGCAATCCCGCGCTCCTGCCGCTCATGGCGCGCGCGGAGTGCGACGTCGTCAGCGTCGATTGGCGCGTGCCGCTCGATGAGGCATGGCGGACGATCGGATACGACGTCGGGATCCAGGGCAACCTCGATCCCGGAGTCTGTCTCGCTCCCTTTGAGGTAGTCGCTGATCGCGCGCGTGAGGTGTTACGCCGCGCCGGCGATCGACCCGGGCACGTCTTCAATCTCGGACACGGAGTCCTTCCTGATACCGATCCCGACGTGCTCAGGCGGTTGTCGGAGATGGTCCATCGCGAGACCGAGAAGGTCGCCGCGTGAGGTGTCTTCCCTTTGGGTCCAACATCCGACATGCCCCGAAGAAGGAGGGATGGGGTCGGGACGGAGCAGGGCGGCGCGTGACGCTCGGTGTTCTCTTTGAGGTCACTCCGATCTTTGAACCGTTTCGGTCCAAGATCGAACCGATCTGGTTCAGGTTTTGACATGCCCTTCGGGAAGGTAGGCAGAGCGGATCCCGACATCGCTTTAGAGCTTCGCTCCTCGAATTCCGAGGTCCGCGTCGGACCGGACCGACGGGCACGGGTGGACCCGTGAGCACGGGCGTGATCCTCATGACCTACGGCGCTCCGCGAGGGCGGGACGAGGTCGGTCCATATCTCGCGAGGATCAGAGGCGGGAAGACCCCGACCGATGACCTGATCGCGGAGATGACACGCCGGTACGAGCTCATCGGCTGGTCGCCGATCGTCGAGCGCACCGTCGCGCAGGCCGAGGCGCTCGAGCGGGAGCTGGGGGACGGCTGGCTCGTCGTCGCGGGCATGCGCTACTCGCCGCCGACGATAGGCGAAGCGGTCGGGACATTGGCCGTCGCGAGCGCGGAACGGATCGTCGGGATCGTGATGTCGCCGCAGTGGTCCCCGCTGATCATGGGCGGCTACGAGCGCGCGCTCGAGGAAGCCGGGGCGGCCACGGGCGCGAGGGGCGTGCCCGTGACCGTCGTGCACGAGTGGCACCGGGAGCCCGCGTTCATCGACGCGATCGCAGCGCGGATCGACGAGGCGCTCGCGCGCATGCCAGCGGCGGACCGCGTGCCGCTGCTCCTCACGGCTCACAGCCTTCCACAGCGGGTCTTCGACGCCGAGCCAGGCTACGTCGCGCAGCTGAAGGAGACCGCGGACCTGGTCGCGGAGCATGCCGGCCTCGAGCCCGACCGGTGGCAGTGGGCGTACCAGAGCGCCGGGCACACGGCGGAGGAGTGGCTGCGTCCCGACCTGAAGGAGCTGTTCCCCGCCCTGGCCGCGGCGGGCCATCGTGACGTGCTCGTCGTGCCGATCCAGTTCCTGGCCGACCATCTCGAGGTGCTCTACGACCTCGATGTCGCCGCGGCCGCCGAGGCGACCGCCGCCGGCCTGCGGTACCACCGCATCGGGATGCCGAACACGCAGCCAGCGTTCATCCGAGCCCTGGCGTCCGTCGCGCGACGCACCGTCCCCGTCGCACCGGCTCACGCCTGAGACGCGAGGCGACCCGGTCGCCTGTCACACTGCGGCCCCTCGCGGTGCTGAACAAGAAGATGGAGGCGAGCGCGGTCGTGTCCCGTCCGGCCGCCGCGGGCGTAGGCGCGCTGGCGCCGGCGTTCGAGCGCCTGTTCGTGCGTGAATACGGCCGCGTCGCCGGGATCGCCTACCGCGTGCTCGGCGACCGCGCCGAGGCGGAGGACGTGGCGCAGGACGTGTTCGTTGCCTTCTATCGGAAGCACGACGCCGAGGCGTCGTATGCACCGGCATGGCTGTACAAGGCGGCGGCGCACGCTGCGCTGAACGTGATCCGCGGCCTGAAGCGGCGCGAGCGCCGCGACGAGATCGCCGCGCGCGAGATGGAGCGCATCGCGGACCCCGAGCGCGACGCCATCGCGGCCGAGGAGCGCGCCGAGGTCAGGGCCGCGCTCGCGAGGCTGCCCGAGCGGACCGCGACGCTGCTCGTGCTCCGTCACAGCGGGCTGACGTACGGCGAGGTCGCGGCGGCGCTCGGGATCGGGATCGATCAGATCGGGACGCGCCTTCGGCGCGCACAGGATGCGTTCAAGAAAGAGGTGCTCCGTGGCTCACCAGAACGATGACGAGAGGCTCCTCATGAGCCCGGCCCCCGACTTCGACGCGTCCGCCGCGCTCGCGCGGTTCCGGACGCGCGTGGAGCGCGAGCGCGTGCGGCCGACGACGTCGTGGACCGCGGCGCTCGCCGCGCGGCTTTCCCTCGTCCCGGCGACGTGGATGCGTCCGGCCATCGCGGCGCTCGGCGTCGTCGTCATCGCGACCACGGCTGCCGTGACCGGCGTCGCGGACACGGTGCTCACGGTCTTCGAGCCGAAGCAGGTCGCGACGATCCAGGTCGACCCGCGGCAGCTCGGCACCATCCCGGACCCGAGCGCGTACGGGACGCTGACGTGGCTCGCGCAGCCCGCGTGGCACCCCGTCGCCGACGCGAGCGCGGCCGCCGCCGCGGCGGGCTTCACGCCGCTCGCGCCAGCCTCGATCCCTGCCACCGTCCCCTCGCAGGCGAAGTACGCGGCGATGGGCGACGCGAAGGCGACGTTCCAGTTCGATGAGGCGAAGGCGCGCGCCGCCGCGGCGCGCGTGAACGCGACGCCGCCGCCGATGCCGGCCGCCGTCGCCGCGACGACCCTGACGATGAGCGGCGGGCCGGGGATCATGACGCAGTACGGGAGCGCACCGAAGGTGCCGCCGGACCAGGCCTCCTTCGGCGGGACGCCCGCGCTCGTGATCGTCCAGGTGAAGGCGCCGGTCGTCACCTCGAACGGCGCGACGGTGAACGAGCTCCGGGACTACGCGCTGGCGCAGCCGGGCATCCCGCCGTCGGTCGCGGCGCAGGTGCGCGCGATCGGCGACCCCGTCGCCACGCTGCTCGTGCCGATCGGGATCGACATGCAGAACGCGAAGGCGATCACGGTGCGCGGTACCCAGGGGTACCTCGTCGGCGACAACACCGGCCTCGGCAGCGGGGTCGTGTGGCTCGAGCGCGGCCACGTCATCGGCGTCCTCGGTACGCTCACCGAGTCCGAGCTCATCGCGGTGGTCAACGGCCTTCGCTGACATACCCGCCCTCGAGACCATCGACCTCGCGAAGCGATACGGGCGGATCACCGCGCTCGTCGGCCTGTCCATGCGCGTCGAGCGCGGATCGATCTTCGGCTTCCTCGGCCCGAACGGCGCGGGCAAGACGACGGCGGTCAAGCTCCTCCTCGGCCTCGCGCGTCCGACCGCGGGCGAGGCCGTCGTCCTCGGCGCCCCCATCTCGGACGAGCGCGCGCACCGCGCCGCGCGCCGGCGCGTCGGGTACCTCCCCGAGCTGTTCCGCTATCCAGGCTGGCTGACGGCGCGCGAAGTGTTCGCCGCGCACTGCGCGCTCGCGGAGCTCGAGCGGTCCGCGTGGCCCGGAGAGATCGCCGACGCGCTCGCGACGGTGGGCCTCGCCGACCGCGCCGACGACCGCGTGCAGACCTTCTCAAAGGGGATGCAGCAGCGCCTCGGGCTCGGTATCGCGCTCGTCGGACGGCCCGACCTCGTCGTCCTCGACGAGCCGACGTCCGCGCTCGATCCGGTGGGGCGGCACGACGTACGCGAGATCGTGCGCGGCATCCGCGAGCGCGGCGCGGGGGTCTTCCTGAACTCGCACCTCCTCAGCGAGGTCGAGCAGGTCTGCGACCGCGTCGCGGTCGTCGACCACGGGCGCGTGATCGCCTCCGGCACGCTGCACGAGCTGCTGCGCGCCGACACCGTCCGCATCCGCGCGACCGGCCTCGGCGACGACGCGCACGCCGCGCTCGCGCGCGACGGCTTCGCGCTCGACGGCGACGGTGACCGCTTCGTCGCGCGTGGCGTGGCCGCCGAGCGGGTGCCCGCCCTCGTCGAAGCGCTCGTCCGCGCCGGCGCGCGCGTCCACGCCGTCGAGCCGCAGCACGAGAGCCTCGAAGAGCGCTTCCTGGCGCTCCTGAAAGCGCCGCAGTAGTGCTCGTCATCGCGCGACTGGTGCTCCGCGAGGCGATGCGGCGACGCCTCGTCCTCGCGATCGTCATCCTCACGATCCTGGCGGTCGCGCTCACCGCGTGGGGGTTCTCGCGCATCCCATCGCTCGGCCGGCAGCCCCTGCCGATCGACCAGGTGCGGCTCATCGCGTCGCAGCTCGTGATCCTCGTCGCGTTCATGTTCAGCTTCGTGCTCGCCCTGTCGGCGGTGTTCGTCGCGGCGCCGGCGATCTCGGGCGAGGTCGAGACGGGCATCGCCCTCGCGGTGCTCGCGCGCCCGCTCTCGCGGACCGCGTACGTCGTCGGGAAGTGGCTGGGCCTCGCCACCCTGCTGTTCCTGTACGCCGCGGGCTCGACCGCGCTCGAGCTTCTCGCGGTGAGCGCCGTCGTCGATTACCAGCCGCCGCGGCCGCTCGAGGCTTTCGCGTTCCTCTATGGCGAGACGCTCGTATCGCTCACGCTCGGGCTCGCGCTCAGCACGCGGCTGTCGGGGATGGTCGGCGGGATCATCGCCCTCGTGCTGTTCGGGATGGCGTGGATGGGTGGGATCGTCGGAGGGATCGGTCAAGCGTTCGACAACGAGGTCGTGACGCACGTCGGCACGGCAACGAAGCTCCTGCTGCCCACCGACGGCCTCTGGCGCGGCGCGGTCCACGCGCTCGAGCCGGCCGCGATCCTCACCGCCGCGCGCAACATCCCGGGATCGGCTGTCGGGGCGAACCCGTTCTTCGCGTCGACGCCGCCGCCGGCGGCGTTCATCCTCTGGTCCGTCCTGTGGATCGCGGGCGTGCTCGCGATCGCGCTGTGGAGCTTCCGCCGCCGCGAGGTGTAGTTCGGTACGCTGCGCGCGCCGTGTACCTGCGCTCGCAGACGATCGCGACCCCCGCGTCCTACGCCGTCGGCGCGCTCTCGCTCGCATACGCGGCGGTCTTCCTGGGCGCGGTGCGGACGTCGCAGGGCGCGAACACGACGGCCGTCCTGCTCAGCGACCTCTTCATCCTCGCCTCGGGCGTCCTGGTACCGATCGTCGTCGCGACGGTCGGGGACCGCATCGGCGGCGCGGAGGGGACGTGGGTGAAGCTCGTCGGCGTCGCGTGGGCGCTCCTCTCGGCGACGCATGGCGCGTTCGCTCTCGCCGCCGACATGGGGAACGTCGCCGTGGAGCAGCTCAGCTCGACCGATCCGCGCGGCTTCTCCACCTTCGGCCTCGCGGGCCTCTGGACGATCGTCGTCGGCTGGCTCGCGCGTCAGGGCCGCGGCGGCCTCCCGAGGGGCCTCGGGGTGCTCGGGATCGCCGCGGGGACCGCCCTCGTCCTGCTCTATCTCGCGACGCTGTTCGGCTCGGAGACGTTCATCCTCGTGTTCGGTGGGCTCGCGTCGGTCGTGCTCGGACCGGCGTTCTGGGTGTGGATGGGGAGCGCTCTGCGGCGCTGAGACAATAGGCACAGATCTGAAGAAGGTGCGGAATGCAGGCGACAGCTCGTGGCGAGTTCTCGGTCGAGTCATGGGACGAGAAGACGTATCAGGAGCTCGAGGGCGGCGCGAAGCTGACGCGCGCGCACATCCGCCAGCGATTCACCGGTGACCTCGAGGGCCAAGGCGACTGGGAAGCCCTGATGTGCTACCGCACGGACGGCACGGCGACGTACGTGGGCTTCGTGCGGATCGAGGGTCGGCTCGGCGGCCGGTCCGGCACCTTCGTGGCGCGAACGACCGGCGGATACGACGGCAAAGAGGCGCGGTGGTCGTTGTCGGTGGTCGCCGGGTCGGGGACCGGCGAGCTGGAAGAGCTCGCCGGAGATGGAGAGGCCGCCGCCCCCCACGGCCCCAAAGGCTCCTGGCACTTGTCTTGGAGCGAGAGCCGAGATGTTCAACACACTTAAGACCGCCTTCCTCCTGGCGCTGCTCACCGTCCTGCTCGTCTTCGCTGGCCGCCTCGTCGGCGGGAACGGCGGCATGGCCATGGCGCTCGTCCTCGCCGTCGTCATGAACGTGGGCGCGTACTGGTTCAGCGACAAGATCGCGCTGCGCATGGCCGGCGCGCGTCCCGTCACCGAGGCCGAGGCGCCCGACCTCTACCGCATCGTCGCGGACCTCGCGCGCCAGGCGAGCCTCCCGATGCCACGCGTGTACGTCATCCAGCAGCCCGCGCCGAACGCGTTCGCGACCGGGCGCGACCCGCAGCACGCCGTCGTCGCGGTGACCGCGGGGATCCTCGACCTCGTCAGCGAGCGCGAGCTGCGCGCGGTGCTCGCCCACGAGCTCGGGCACGTGCAGAACCGGGACACGCTCGTCATGGCCGTCGTGGCGTCGATCGCGGGCGCCATCAGCTACATCGCGCAGATCGCGCAGTGGGGGCTGATCTTCGGCGGCCGCAGCGACGACGACGACCGCGGCGGCAACGCTCTGGGGATGCTCGTCGGGATCATCGTCCTGCCGATCGCGGCGCTCCTCATCCAGCTCGCGATCAGCCGCTCTCGCGAGTACGGGGCCGACGACAGCGGCGCGGAGCTCTCGCGCGACCCACTCTCGCTCGCGTCGGCGCTCCGGAAGATGGCGGCGTACTCGAAGCAGATACCGCTGCCCGTGAACCCGAGCGTGAGCCCGCTGTTCATCGTGCAGCCGCTGGTGCCGGGCGGGCTCGCCGGGCTCTTCTCGACGCATCCGCCCATCGAGGCGCGCATCGCGCGTCTCGAGCAGCGCGCGGGCGCCGTCCTGGGGTCCTGACGCCGCTCCTCTTCATCCACGCGTTCCCGTTCGACGCATCGATGTGGGACGTGCAAGCCGCGTCGCTCGCGGAGGACGTCGACCGCATCATCGCGCCGTCGCTGCCCGGCTTCGGCGGGACGCCGGTGCCGGCGGCTCAGCCGACGCTCGACGACTACGCCGATGCGCTCGTCGCGCGCCTGGACGCGGGCGGCGTCGACCGCGCTGTCGTGGTGGGCCTCTCCATGGGCGGATACGTCGCGCTCGCGCTGTGGCGGCGGCACCGTCGGCGCATCGCGGGCCTGCTCCTCGCCGACACGCGCGCCGAGGCGGACGACGACGCCGCGCGTGAGCGCCGCCTGAAGCTCGCGGAGCTCGTGCGCGCTCGCGGCACGGACGCGCTCCTGCTGCAGCCCCCGAAGTGGGTCCGCGACGGCTCGGAGCGCTGGGAGGCGGTGCGCGCGATGGTCAGGCGGCAGCCCGCCGAGGCGATCGCGCAGGGCTCGATCGCGATGGCACACCGCGCGGACTCGACCGATCTGCTCCCGACGATCGACGTCCCGACGAGCGTCGTCGTCGGTGAGGATGACGCCATCACGCCGGTCGCGCTCTCACGCACGATGGCCGACCGCATCCCCGGCGCGACGCTGACGACGGTCGCGCGCGCCGGGCATCTCTCGAACATGGACGCGCCGGACGAGTTCGACCGCGCGCTGCGCGATCTCGTCCGGCGCGTCGCCGACCGTTAACGCTCGCTAGATCAGGGCCGAGGCCGCTCCGAGCAGCTCCTGCATCGACCGCGGTGCCGTGTTGTTCACGAAGATCAGCGGTCCCGCGTAGAAGACGAGCACGAGGACGATGAGGATGAGCAGGATGATCCCGATGATCATGCCGGCGCCGAAGCCGTCGCCGGACGACCCGGGCCCCGTGTTGACGTTGGTCTGACCCATCTGGCCGGTCACACTCCTTCGCCCGCGGAGCGGGCCGTGTTGGTGGTGCGACCTCGTTCTCTGCGATCCGTATGCCAGCAGTGCTGGCGAGCAGGGCGCCCCCGTTACGCGAACGTCAAAAAGGTCCGGCCAACTCCGGCGGCGCGAACAGGTCCGCAGGTGACTGCCACCACTGCTCGACGCGCTCGCCCTGCGCCTGCGCGAAGAGCGCCGCGACCGTGTCCGGCGGCTGGCCATCGGCGGCGACGATGACGACGACCTTGCCCGCGCCGATCGCATCGCGGTAGCGCCGCCGCAGATCCGTCGGCAGGCGGGACCCGGGCAGCAGCCGGCGCAGCAGGCCGTTGCGGCGCGACGGCGTCCAGGCGCGGTCGCCGGCGAGCCGCTCCGCGAGCGCTCCGTCGCGCGCGACGA
>DASWDY010000002.1:0-15444 GCA_036395035.1 Candidatus Limnocylindria bacterium | reverse complement strand
CGCCGTCGTGGTGCGGCAGACGAAGGAGTTCCGCCGCGACGACGGCAGCATGATCCGCTTCGACGACAACGCCGCAGTGTTGTTGACGCCGCAGGACCAGCCGCGCGGGACGCGCATCTTCGGGCCGGTCGCGCGCGAGCTGCGCGAGCGCAACTTCATGAAGATCGTCTCGCTCGCGCCGGAGGTGCTCTAGTGCGCATCCGCAAGGGCGACGAGGTCGAGGTGCTCGCCGGCAAGGACCGCGGGAAGCGCGGCACCGTGCAGGAGGTGAACCCCGACGCGCAGCGCATCACCGTGGCCGGCGTGAACATCGCGAAGCGGCACACGAAGCCGAACCCGCAGCGCAACGTGAAGGGCGGGATCATCGAGCAGCCGTCGCCGCTCGACGTCTCGAAGGTCATGATCGTCTGCCCGCACTGCGGTAAGCCGACGCGTATCGGCCACCGCACGGACGACGGCGAGAAGGCAAGAGTCTGCAAGCGGTGTGGCGAAGAGATCGTCGTGAAGGAGGTGTCGTGAAGTGCCGAGCGGACTGAAGCAGCGATACGACACGACGGTCAAGCCGCAGCTGCGCCAGCGGTTCAGCTACTCGAACGTCATGCAGGTGCCGCGCGTCGACAAGATCGTCGTGAACATCGGCATGGGCGAGGCCATCGAGAACAAGAAGGCCATGGACGCCGCGGCGGGCGACCTCGCGACGATCACCGGCCAGCGTCCGGTGGTGACGAAGTCGAAGAAGGCCATCTCGAACTTCCGTCTGCGCATCGGGATGCCCATCGGCCTGAAGGTCACGCTGCGCGGCGAGCGCATGTGGCACTTCCTCGAGAAGGTGCTCACGGTCGTGCTGCCGCGGATCCGCGACTTCCAGGGGCTGAGCGACAAGGGCTTCGACGGCCGCGGGAACTACACGCTCGGCCTGCGGGAGCAGCTCGTGTTCCCGGAGATCGACTACGACAAGATCGACCGGCTGCGCGGCCTCGAGATCACCATCGTGACCACGGCGAAGACGGACGAGGAGGGCCGCGCGCTGCTGATGGCGCTCGGGATGCCCTTCCGTGCCGCCGCCGGCGGCCGCGCGGCATGAGCACTTCGTGCACACAACCGTCACTCGTGCGCCAGCGTCAGCAAGCTGCCGCTGATCACACTCGCTAGGTCGTAAGGGAGCGGGAATGGCGAAGAAGAGCCTCATCGTGAAGTCGCAGCGGCCGCCGAAGTTCAAGGTGCAGGCGCACAGCCGCTGCCAGATCTGCGGACGGCCGCGCGGCTACATCCGCAAGTTCGGCCTGTGCCGCATCTGCTTCCGCGAGCGCGCCCTCATGGGCGAGCTCCCGGGAGTGACGAAGTCCAGCTGGTAGGGAGTAAGCGAGATGGAACAGCGCGCGACCGAAGGCACCACGACGACGACCGAGCAGGGTGGGCGGCCGCCCTCCGACGCGCGCCCGCGCAAGGCCGCGGCGAAGAAGCCGCAGCGCCGCCGTGGCGTCGCCGTGAACGACCCCGTCGGCGACATGCTCACGCGCCTGCGCAACGCGATCGGCGCGCGCCACGAGACCGTCGAGATCCCGACGAGCCGCCTCAAGGCCGACATCGCGAAGATCCTGAAGGCCGAGGGCTACGTCGCCGCTGTCGAGCCGGGCGCGCAGTCGCTGGTCGTCCGCCTGAAGTACTCGGGGAAGCTCTCGGCGCTGAACGGCATCGACCGCGTCAGCCGTCCGGGCCGGCGCGTGTACGCGCGGCGCGATGAGATCCCGCGCGTGCTCAGCGGCCTCGGCATCGCGATCGTATCGACCTCCGCGGGTGTCATGAGCGGCCGCGAAGCGCGCCGCAAGGGCCTCGGCGGCGAGGTCCTGGCGAAGGTCTGGTAGATGAGCCGCATCGGCAGGCTCCCCATCCCGCTCCCGAAGGACGTCGACCTCACGGTCGAGGGCCGCACGGTGAAGGTGAAGGGCCCGAAGGGCGAGCTCTCGCGCACGCTCCACACCGCGGTGGAGGTGGCGCGCGAGGACGGCAGCGTGGTCGTGAAGCGCCGCGACGACTCGCAGACGGCGCGCGCGATCCACGGACTGTCGCGCACGCTCATCGCGAACATGGTCATCGGCGTCACGCAGGGCTATTCGAAGGACCTCGAGATCAGCGGCACCGGGTACCGCGCGCAGCTCGCCGGCAAGAAGCTGACGCTCGCGCTCGGCTACTCGCACCCGATCGAGATCGACCCGCCGGCGGGGATCGCATTCGCGACGGAGACGCCGCAGAAGATCCGCGTCAGCGGGATCGACAAAGAGGTCGTCGGCGAGGTCGCCGCGAAGATCCGCAGGCTGCGCGTCCCGGACCCGTACAAGGCGAAGGGCGTGAAGTACGCGGGCGAGGTCATCCGTCGCAAGGCCGGCAAGGCCGGCAAGGTCGGCGCCAAGGGCGCCGCGTAGTGGAGGACGTGCATGCCAGCTGATCCCCGCAGGATCGCGCGCACGCGGCGCCACGCGCGCGTGCGCAAGGGCGTCTCCGGCAGCGGACAGCGGCCGCGCCTCGCGGTCTTCCGCTCGCTGACGCACATCTACGCGCAGGTCATCGATGACAGTTCCGGCCGCACGCTCGCCGCCGCGTCCGACCTCGACATCAAAGAGGGAGCGCCTGCGGCTCATCAAAAGAAGGCCGAGCGCGCGAAGCAGGTCGGCAAGCTCGTCGCGGAGCGCGCGAAGGCCGCCGGGATCGGCGACGTCGTGTTCGACCGCGGTGGCTACCGCTATCACGGCCGGGTGAAGGCGCTCGGCGACGCGGCCCGCGAGTCGGGCCTGAAGTTCTAAGGAAGTACTGGGAGGGCTCATGGCGAGGATCGATCCGAACCGGCTCGAGCTGACCGAGCGTGTCGTCCAGATCAACCGCGTGTCCAAGGTCGTGAAGGGCGGACGCCGGTTCAGCTTCTCCGCCGTCGTCGTCGTCGGCGACGGGCGGGGCCACGTCGGCGCCGGTCTCGGCAAGGCCGACGAGGTGCCGGACGCGATCCGCAAGGGCGTCGAGGACGCGAAGAAGCACATCGCGCTCATCCCGCTCGCCGAGCGGTCCATCCCGCACCAGGTGACGGGACGGTTCGGCGCGGCCTCCGTGCTCCTGCGCCCCGCGTCGAAGGGCACCGGTGTCATCGCCGGCGGCTCGGTGCGCGCGGTGGTGGAGTCGGCGGGGATCCGCGACATCCTCACGAAGTCGCTCGGGTCGACGAACCCGGTGAACGTCGTCATGGCGACGATGCGCGCCCTCGACGGCCTTCGCTCGCCGCAGCAGGTGGCCGAGATCCGCGGCGTCGCGGTCCCCGGTTCGCGGAAGCGCGAGCCGGAGCTGGTGAACGCCTAGATGGCCGTTGATCGTCCCGCCGGGACCCAGCTCCTCGTGGTCCAGAAGAAGAGCGCGATCGGCGAGAAAGAGGCCGCGCGCGGCACGCTGCGCGCCCTCGGGCTCGGCCGGCCGGGCAAGCGCGCGCACCTCGAGGACTCGCCGCAGCTGCGCGGCATGCTCCGCAAGGTCGCGCACCTCATCGAGGTCAAGGAGCGGAAGCGATGAAGCTGCACGAAGTGAAGGCGCCGAGAGGCGCGCGCAAGACGGGCGGCGTCAAGCGGCTCGGCCGCGGGACCGCGTCGGGCAAGGGCAAGACCGCCGGCAAGGGCACGAAGGGCCAGCTCGCGCGCAGCGGCCCGGGCCTCCCGGCGTGGTTCGAGGGCGGCCAGACCCCGCTGCACATGCGCCTGCCGAAGCTGCGCGGCTTCAAGCCGCCGCGGCGGGTGAAGCACGTCGCCGTCAACGTCGGCCAGCTGAAGGACTACGCGCGGGACGGCAAGGTCACGCCCGAGCTGCTCCAGCAGAAGGGCCTCGTGCGCCCGGACCAGACCGTGAAGATCCTCGGTGACGGCAGCGTCGCCGCGGCGTTCGAGGTGCACGCGCACGCGGTGTCCGCGACGGCGCGCGAGCGGATCGAGACGGCGGGAGGGAAAGTGGTCCTGATCGACCTAGCGTCCCCCGGAGCGCAGACCGAGGCGCCGCAGCGACGAGGTCGAGCACCCGGGCTGAGCGAGGGGCTTCGCCCCGAGCGAAGTCGGAATAGGCAGAAGAAGTAGTGGCGGGTCAGCTCCCGGTCCTCGGCGCGCTCGGCGACTCCCTCCGCGCGCCGGACCTGCGCAACAAGATCCTCTTCACGCTCGGGATGCTCGTCGTGTTCCGGTTCCTCGCGCACGTCCCGCTCCCAGGCGTCGACCAGGCGCAGCTGACGACGGTCCTCAACAACAACCAGCTGCTCAGCCTGCTCGACCTGTTCTCCGGCGGCGGGCTCGCGCGGTTCAGCGTCGTGGCGCTCGGGGTGAACCCCTACATCAACGCCTCGATCATCATGACGCTGCTCAACCAGACGATCCCCGCGCTCGAGCGCCTCTCCAAGGAAGGCGAGTACGGGCGCAACCGCATCAACCAGTACACCCGCATCCTCACCGTCCCGATGGCGCTCCTCCAGGGCATCGGCGTGTCGGTCTTCATGGCGCGCTCGAACGTCATCCCGGAGTTCGGCTTCCGGGACCTCGGCCTGACGCTGTCGATCCTCGCGACGCTCACGACCGGGACGCTCCTCCTCATGTGGCTCGGCGAGCTCATCAGCGAGAAAGGCATCGGCAACGGGATCTCGTTCATCATCTTCGCGGGCATCGTCGGGCGGCTGCCGACCACGATCGCGCAGACCCTCGAGGTGCAGGAGAACCTGGCGATCCTCGCGGTCTACGGCGTCATCGGGATCGCCGTCATCGCCGCGATCGTCTTCATCCAGGAAGGCCAGCGCCGCATCCCGGTGCAGTACGCGAAGCGCGTCCGCGGGACGCGCATGTACTCGGGCGGCAGCACGCACATCCCGCTGCGCGTGAACAGCGCCGGCGTCATCCCGATCATCTTCGCGATCTCGATCCTGCTGCTGCCGTCGCAGGTGGCGCAGTACTTCACGAGCAGCGAGACCGACTGGCTCCGCGACGCCGCGCAGGCGACCGTCGCCGCGTTCCAGAACGGCTTCGTCTACAACAGCCTCTACTTCCTGCTGACCGTCGCGTTCACGTTCTTCTACACGGCGTTCACGTTCGTGCCGAATGACGTCGCGGACAACATCAAGCGGTACGGTGGGTTCATCCCCGGCATCCGGCCCGGCCGCCCGACCGCGGAGTTCCTCGGCCGCGTCGTCACGCGCATCACCATCGCGGGCGCGCTCTTCCTCGGGATCGTCGCGGTCATGCCGACGATCGTCGGCGACCTCACCGGCGTCCAGACGCTGCGGCTCGGCGGCACGAGCATCCTCATCGTCGTCGGCGTGGTCGTCGAGACGATGAAGCAGCTCGAAGCGCAGCTGCTCATGCGCTCGTACGAGGGCTTCATCCGCTAGTGGGACATGGCGAGCTGATGCTCATGGGTCCGCCCGGGTCCGGGAAGGGCACACAGGCGAAGCTCCTCACGGAGAGGCCCGGGTGGGTCCACCTGTCGACGGGCGACCTCTTCCGCGAGAACCTCAAGAACGGCACGCCGCTCGGGAAGCTCGCGGAGCACCACATGTCGAAGGGGGAGTACGTCCCCGACGACGTGACCGTCGGCATGGTGCGCCGGCGCATGCGCGAGATCCCCGCGGCCGAGCACGTCGTCTTCGACGGCTTCCCGCGCACGGTCCCGCAGGCCGAGGCGCTCGACACGCTGCTCGCGGAGCTCGGCCGGCACCTCGCGCGCGTGATCCTCATCGACGTGCGCCGCGACGAGCTCGTCGCGCGCCTCGCGAAGCGGGCCGAGGGCCGCTCCGACGACTCGCCCGAGGTCGCGCTGAAGCGCTTCGACGTCTACCAGGAGCAGACGCGGCCGGTGGTCGAGCACTACGACCGGAAGGGCCTCCTGTGCCGGATCGAAGGGATCGGGACCATCGACGACGTGCAGGACCGGATCCTGGCGGCCGCGGGATGAAAGAGCTCGTCACGCTGAAGACTGCCGAGCAGGTCGCGACGATGCGCCGCGCGGGCGCCATCGTCGCCGAGATGCTCGCGCGCACGAAGGCGGCGGTCCGGCCCGGCGTCACGACGGGGGAGCTCGACAAGATCGCCGCGCAGGTGCTGAAGGAGCACCGCGCGACCTCGTCGTTCCTCGGCTACTACGGGTATCCCGCGACGATCTGTACCTCCGTGAACGACGAGATCGTCCACGGCATCCCCGGCCGCCGGAAGCTGAAGGAGGGCGACATCATCGGTATCGACGCGGGCGCGATCGTCGACGGCTGGCACGCCGACGCGGCGGTCACGGTGCCGGTGGGGCGGGTGAGCGATGAGGCACAGCGGCTCATCCGCACGACCGAGGACGCGCTCACGAGAGGCGTGGCGGCGGCGAAGGCGGGCGGTCGACTCGGCGACGTCGGCGCCGCGGTGCAGACCTTTGCGGAGCGAAATGGCTTCAGCGTCGTCCGGAACTACGTCGGGCACGGCATCGGGCGCGCGATGCACGAGCCCCCGCAGGTGCCGAACTACGGCAGCAGCGGGGTCGGGCGCCCCATCGGGACCGGCCTCTGCATCGCGATCGAGCCGATGCTGAACGCCGGTGGCGCGGCGACGCGCCTGCTCGACGACGGCTGGACCGTCGTCACGGCGGACGGCTCGCTCTCGGCCCACTTCGAGCACACGCTGGCGATCACGGCCGAGGGGCCGGTCGTCCTGACAGTGCCCGGGGAAGCGGCGCCGTGGCCCGCCCGGACCGTGAAACGCGCTACAAAGCGTGCGGTCGGGGCCGCTCGATGAACTCTTTTGCTACACTGAACGTTCCCGCGCGAACTGGGCTCGGTGGCATCTGCCCCTGGGTCGGTCCGCGGAAAACCGTGTCTGGAGAGCTATTGCCGAACAAGGACGTCATTGAGGTGGAAGGGACCGTGTCCGAGGCCCTTCCGAACGCGATGTTCAAGGTCGAGCTCCAGAACGGTCACGAGGTCCTCGCGCACATCTCGGGAAAGATGCGGATGAACTTCATCCGCGTGGTCCCGGGCGACAAGGTGCTCGTGGAGCTCTCGCCGTACGACCTGAAGCGGGGTCGCATCACTCGAAGGGTCAGGTACTAGAGGTTGAAGGTCCGCGCGAGCGTCAAGAAGCGCTGCGACAAGTGCAAGATCATCCGGCGTGAGGGGGCGGTCCTCGTGATCTGCTCCGAGCCGAAGCACAAGCAGCGGCAAGGGTAAGGAGCGAGATGGCACGGATCTCCGGCGTCGACATCCCGCGCGAGAAGCGCATCGACGTGTCGCTGCGCTACATCTACGGCATCGGCCCCACCAAGGCGGCGCGCGTGTGCGCCGAGGCGAAGGTCGATGGCGGCATCCGCACGCGTGACCTCACCGAGCCGCAGGTCGCGAAGATCCGCGAGGTCATCGACCGCACGCTCACGGTCGAGGGTGACCTCCGCCGCGAGATCGCGCTGAACATCAAGCGCCTCCAGGAGATCGGCAGCTACCGCGGCCTCCGTCACCGTCGCGGCCTTCCGGTGCGCGGCCAGCGCACGCGCACGAACGCGCGCTCGCGCAAGGGCCCCCGGAAGACCGTGGCCGGCAAGAAGAAGGCGGCGGCGAAGACGTAATGGCGACGGAGCAGAAGGCACCCGAGCAGAAGGCACCGGCCGCGAAGGCGCCGGCGAAGACGCCGCAGGCGGCGGGCGCGCCCGCCGAGGGCGCGCGTCCCGCACCGGCGCCGCGCCGTAAGCGCGAGAAGCGCACGATCCCGCACGGTCAGGCGCATATCAAGGCTTCGTTCAACAACACGATCGTGTCCATCAGCGACCAGCAAGGGAACACCATCTGCTGGGCGACCGCGGGCGCGTCCGGGTGGAAGGGCTCGCGCAAGAGCACGCCCTACGCCGCGCAGGTCACCGCCGAGAACGTGGCGAAGAAGGCGATCGAGGCGGGCATGAAGTCCGTCGAAGTGTTCGTGAAGGGACCGGGGGCCGGCCGTGAGGCGGCGATCCGGGCGCTCGAGGCGTCCGGCCTGGCCGTCTCCGCCATCACCGACGTCACGCCGATCCCGCACAACGGCTGCCGCGCGCCCAAGCGGCGCCGGGTCTGATGCTTCGCATGCACAACCGTCGTTCGTGCTCCAGCGTCAGCAAGCTGCCGCTGATCGCTCTCACTAGGTTGTAGGAGGATCGATGGCTCGCTACACAGGTCCGGTCTGTCGCCAGTGCCGCCGCGAGGGGATGAAGCTCTTCCTCAAGGGCGAGAAGTGCATCACGAAGTGCACGATCGAGCGCCGTCCCTCGCCGCCCGGCATGCACCAGACGCGGCGCCGCAAGGTGTCCGACTTCGCGCTCCAGCTCCGCGAGAAGCAGAAGACGCGCCGCATGTACGGCGTGCTGGAGCGTCAGATGCGGAACACGTTCGACACGGCGCTCGAGACGAAGGGCGCGACCGGCGACCAGCTGCTCGTGCTCCTCGAATCGCGCCTCGACAACGTCGTCTATCGCTCCGGGTTCGCGAAGTCGCGGGCCCAGGCGCGGCAGCTCGTCAATCACGGGCACATCGAGGTGAACGGCCACGTCGCGTCGATCCCGAGCCGCACCGTGCGCGCGGGTGACGTCGTCACGGTCCGCGAGCCGAGCCGCTCGATGCAGTACTTCAAGGACGCGCTCGCGTGGGCGAAGACGCAGCCGCGGCCGGGCTGGCTTCAGGTCGATCCCGACAGCTACACGACGCGCATGGTGACGACCCCCACGCGCGATCAGATCGAGACGCAGGTCGACACGCAGCTCATCGTCGAGCACTACTCCCGCTAGCGACCACCGCTGTCCGTCGGGCGGATCCGCGCCCGGAAGAGAGGTACGACATGTCCATCGTCGAGCTGGAATACCCCAAGATCGAGCGCCTCGAGGGTGACGACCGCTACGCGCGGTTCGTCTGCGAGCCGCTGCCCGCCGGCTACGGCACGACGCTCGGCAACTCGCTGCGCCGCGTCCTGCTGTCCTCGCTGCCGGGCGCGGCCATCACCGCCGCCCGCGTCCGCGGCGTCGCGCACGAGTTCTCCACCATCCCCGGGGTGAAGGAGGACGTCGTCGAGATGGTCCTCAACCTCAAGGGGATCCGCCTGCGGTCGTTCGCGACCGAGCCGGTCACGCTCGTCCTCGAGAAGGAAGGCCCCGGTGACGTCACGGCCGGCGACATCCAGACGACGAGCGACGTCGAGATCGTGAACCCCGAGCAGCGCATCGCGACGCTCGAGCCCGAGGCGTCCCTGTGGATGGAGCTCACGGTCGAGACCGGCCGCGGGTTCGTGCCAGGCGACAAGCGTGAGGGCCTGCCGATCGGCGTCATCCCGATCGACGCGCTCTTCGGCCCCGTGAAGAAGGTGAACTTCAACGTCGAGAACACCCGCGTCGGGCAGGTCACGAACTACGACCGCCTGCTCATCGAGGTGTGGACCGACGGCACGACGCCGCCGGACGAGGCCGTCGCGCAGGGCGCGCAGATCCTCGTCGGCCAGTTCACGCTGTTCGCGGGCCTCACCCGCTCGCAGGCCGCGCTCGCGCAGCCCGCGCGGCAGGACGGCGGCACGCTGCCGGCCGGCGTCGCGGACATGCCCATCGAGGAGCTCGATCTGCCGCAGCGCGCGTTCAACTCGCTGAAGCGGCACGGCATCACGAAGGTCGGGCAGCTCCTGCAGACCCCGGACGAGGAGCTCCTCCGCATGCGCAACTTCGGCAAGAAGTCGCTCGACGAGATCAAGGAGCGCCTCGCCGCGCGCGGGCTCATCGAGATGCCCGAGCGCGTGGAGGGCGAGGAGATCGTCGACCTGAACGAGACCGAGTCACCGACGGATCTCGGGGACCTCGGCGACGAGGTCGACGAGGGCAACCGGCCCGGCGACGCCGACGAGCGCGTCGCGACCGGCGGCGACCTCGAGGACGAGTAGTGCCGCATCAGGTCCACGTACGGAAGTTCGGGCGCACCGCCGACCAGCGGATCGGCATGCTGCGCAACCTCACCGTCTCGGTCCTGCGCTACGAGAAGATCAAGACGACCGAGGCGAAGGCGAAAGAGATCCGGCGCTTCGTCGACCGGATGATCAACCTCGGCAAGGAGGGCACGCTCGCCTCGCGGCGCCGCGCCCTGGCCTGGCTCCCTGAGAAGGAGCTCGTGGAGAAGCTCTTCACGGACTTCCCGGAGCGCTATCCCGACCGCCGGTCGGGGTACCTGCGGATCACGCGCATCGGCCACCGCGTCGGCGACGCCGCACCGGTCGTGCAGCTCGAGCTCGTGCCGAGCGTGGACGAGGTGCGCAAGACGAAGGAAGCGGCCGAGGCCGCGGAAGAGAAGCCGCGCCGTCGACTGCCTTTCACGCGAGGACGGAAGAAGGCCCCGAGCACAACGGCGAAGGGCGAGGAAAAGGCACGAGCGAAGACTTCCGAGAAAAAGGGGACACCTGCCTAGCAGGAATTGGAAGGCGAAGGTCGCCTACGACGGCACCCGCTACGCGGGCGCCCAAGTGCAGGCAGACGCGCCGACCGTGCAAGGGGAGCTCGAGCGAGCGCTGGCGACGATCTGCGGAGAGACGATCCGCATCGTCCTGGCGGGCCGGACCGACGCGGGGGTCCACGCGACGGGACAGGTCATCAGCTTCCGATCCGGCACGCAGCTGGACCCGGCGACCATACGAAGGGGGGTCGACGCCCTCCTTCCCGCGGACATCGCGATCCGGGACGTCGAAGAGGCGGGCGAGGACTTCCACGCACGCTACTCGGCGACGGGTCGCGCATATGAATACCGGATCCGCTGCGGCGCGCAGCGCGAGCCGCTCGAGCGCCACCGGGAGCACTGGGTCTCCCAGGCGCTCGACGTGGGCGCGATGGAGCGAGCGACCGGGACGCTGGTGGGGCGCCACGATTTCGCGGCGTTCGCGACGGGGTCGCCCACCGAGCGGTCTCGGACCGAGCGCGAGGTGCGCCGGGCGGCGTGGGAACGCGACGGGGCGCTCCTTCGCCTCGAGATCGAGGCGGACGGGTTCCTCCGCGGGATGGTCCGGGCCATCGTCGGTACCCTTCTCTGGGTCGGACGCGGCCACGTCCCGGCGGAGCGGGTCGCCGCGATCCTGGCGTCGCGGGACCGGTCCCAGGCGGGTCCGAATGCGCCGCCGGCGGGGCTGTGCCTCGTCGAGGTGCGATACGACGGGCGAGCGAGCACAACGAGCGACGAAGACGATGAATAAGCGACAGGTGAGGACATGAGCACGTACACGGTGAAAGCGAGCGAGATCGACAGGCGGTGGTGGGTGGTCGACGCCGACGGCGCGACGCTCGGCCGCCTCGCCACTCGCATCGCCTCGGTGCTCCGCGGCAAGCACAAGACCGCGTTCACCGATCATCTCGACGTCGGCGACGCCGTCGTCGTCGTGAACGCGTCGAAGATCCGCGTGACCGGGAAGAAGCTGCAGCAGAAGCAGTACGTTCGCCACTCCGGGTACCCGGGCGGGTTCCGCGCGGAGACGCTCGAGCGGCTCCTGGCGCGCCGCCCCGAAGAGGTCATCCGCCGCGCCGTCCGCGGGATGCTCCCGCGGAACCGTCTCGGCGAACGCATGATCGGCAAGCTGTACATCTACAGCGGGCCGGATCACCCGCACGCGGCGCAGCGGCCCGAGCCGATGCCCGAGAGCTTCAGCAAAGTGGAGGCGAGCGCATGAAGAGCGCACCGTATTTCCAGGGGACCGGACGCCGGAAGACGGCGATCGCGCGCGTGCGCCTCGTGCCGGGTGACGGCAACGTCATCGTGAACGGCAAGCCGATCGCTGACTACTTCGCCGGTGAGGAGATCTCGCAGCTCGCGATCCTGCCGTTCCAGGTCACGAACACCGCCCGCCGCTTCAACGCGCAGGTGAAGGTGGAGGGCGGCGGATTCAGCGGGCAGATCGGCGCGATCTCGCACGGGATCGCGCGTGCGCTGCTGCAGTCGGACGCCGAGCACCGCGCCGCGCTCCGCAAGGCCGGACTCCTGACGCGCGACCCGCGCGCCAAGGAGCGCAAGAAGCCGGGCCTGAAGCGTGCGCGCAAGGCGCCGCAGTTCACGAAGCGGTAGCCATTCATCGCAGGGGGCTCCGCCCCTTCCACCCCCGCTAGCGGGGTAGCGCAGACTAAGCGTCGATGAAGGCCGTACAGGACTTCAACTACAAGGTCGCGCTCGCGTCGGGACTGAAGCACCTGCAGGGCGGCAAGCTCCGGCAGGCCGAAGAGCAGTTCCGCTACCTCGTGTCCAAGTTCCCGCAAGCCGACGGCGGGTACCGCGGGCTCGCGCGCGTCCAGGTCGAGGTCGGCGACCGCCCGGCCGCTGTCGCGACGCTGCGCGACGGCGCCGCGGCGCTCTCGCGCTCCGGCGAGCGCGGCCTCGCCATCGACCTCCTGGGCGAGGCGACGAGCCTCGATCCGCTCGACCTGTCGGCGCACCGCCGCCTCGCGGCGGCGCTCGCGCTTGCGGGCGACGTCGGCGCGTCCGCGGCGGAGTACGTGCGCTTCGCGAACGCGGAGATCGCCGCGGGCGATCCGGACCGCGCGAAGCTCGAGGCGAACTACGCGCTCGAGACGCTCGGCGAGATCCCGGCATTGCATGACCTCGCGCGCACGGTCGGCCTGCAGCTGCGCACGGTGCGTCGTCTCGCTCCCGAGCCCGTACCGGTGCCCGAGCCGTTCGTGATGCCCGAGCGCGAGCCGGTCGCGCCGGAGCCGGCATGGACGGCGCCGGTCGTCGAGCAGCCCGCATGGACCGCGGCGGAAGCGCCGGCGGCGCACGAGGTCGCACCGCCACCTGCGCCGACGACGCCGACGCTCGACGCGTTCGAGCTCGAGGAGCTCGCCGCGACGATGATCGCGTCGGGTGATCCCGACGCGGGTCGCGTCGCCATCGAGGCCGCGAGCGCGCTCACCGCGCGCGGGAAAGTGCAGGCGGCATCGGACCTCTTGCTCCAGCTCGTCGCCCGCGGCGTCGCCGTGCACGACGCGGAGCGCGAGCTCATCGGCGTCGCGCGCGCGCTCGGCCGGAACGACATCGCCGAGGAGCGCGAGCGCCTCCTCGATCGGGCCATGCGCGTTGGATAGGATCCAGCAGCTCGTCGACACGGTCCTCCAGGGCCGCGGCTTCGGATGGAACAACGTCGTCGACATCTTCCTCGTCGGGGTCTTCCTCTACTACGTCTTCGTCCTCATCCGTGGCACGCGTGCCGTCCAGCTGCTCCTCGGCGTGCTCGTGCTCGCGGCGATCTACGGGATCGCCGTCCGCTTCAACCTGACGGTCACCGCGCTCGTCCTCCAGTTCCTCTCGGTGGCCGCGTTGGTCGCGCTCCCCGTCATCTTCCAGCCGGAGCTGCGGCGCGCCCTCGGCCAGCTCGGGCGGCTCGGCGCCCTCGATCGTCTCCTGGCGCCGACGAGCGAGGAAGAGGTGGACGTCACCGTCGACGAGGTCGTCCGCGGCGCGCTCCTCATCCGGCAGCAGGGGAACGGTGCCCTCATCGTCATCGAGCGCGGCACGGGGCTCCAGGACTATTCAGAGACGGGCGTCCCTGTGAACGGGAAGCTCACCGCGGAGCTGCTCGCGTCGATCTTCATGGCGCGCTCGCCGCTGCACGACGGCGCGGTCATCGTTCGGAGCGCCCAGGTGCACGCCGCCGCGTGTCTGCTGCCGCTCGATGAGACACCCGAGCGCTTCGCGCACCGCTACGGCATGCGCCACCGCGCCGCGCTCTCCATCAGCTCGCAGAGCGACGCCGTCGTGGTCGTGATCAGCGAGGAATCCGGGAACATCTCGATCGCGAGCAACGGACGCATGATCGGCAACCTCGACGAGGAGCGGCTGCGCCGCGTCCTCAGCTCGCTCCTTCGGAGCCGCATCCAGCCGCTCCCATTCCGCACGAAGGCGTCATGATCCGGGGCGCGCCCTGGGGCGAGGTGGCCCTCGCCCTGTGGCGGCGCATCGACATCCGCCACCTCATCCTCGGCGACCTTCCGCTGAAGGCCGCGGCGATGGGCGCGGCGATCCTCCTCTTCGTCTGGGCGACCGCGATCTACAGCCCGCCGCCGCAGGACGTGACGCAGGTCTTCGACGGACGCATCCCGGTCGAGCGGCCGGAGGTCCCGAGCGGCTTCGTCCTCCGTGGGCAGCTGGGAGACGCGACCGTGCGTCTGCGCGGCCCCGAGGACGCGGTCCGAGCGATCGGGCAGCAGCAGCTGCGCGCGACGCTCGACGTGTCCACGCTCGCGCCGGGCCCCGACCCGCAGGAAGCGCCGATCCGCGTCGCGATCTCCGACGACCGCGTCCGCATCGTCGAGGTCATCCCCGCGACCGTGCAGGTCCGGCTCGAGCGCCGCGTGCAGCGTAGCCTCGCGGTGCAGTCCCGGCTCGCGAACGAGCCGCCCGCCGGGTTCCAAGCCGCTCCGGCGACGTTCCGGCCGCAGGAGGTCACGGTCAGCGGTCCCGAGAGCGCCGTGGCCACGGTCGCCGCCGTCCTCGCGACCGTGCTCTTCGGCGATGCCCCCGTCGACCTGGCCCAGGACGTGCGTCCGGTGCCCGTGGACGCGGGCGGGCAGGCCGTCGAAGGCGTGGAGGTCGACCCCGTGGCGGTCCACGTGATCATCCCGGTGCAGTCGAGCGCGACGACGCGCGCGGTGCCCATCCTGTGGCAGCTGCGCGGCGACGTCGCGACCGGCTACTGGATCTCGCGCGTCATCAGCGACCCCG
This sequence comes from Candidatus Limnocylindria bacterium, assembly GCA_036395035.1. Classification (GTDB taxonomy): domain Bacteria; phylum Chloroflexota; class Limnocylindria; order P2-11E; family P2-11E; genus JACPOT01. The sequence continues at coordinate 713 of DASWDY010000002.1, read as the reverse complement.
TCGCCGTCACGGTGAGCGGCGACCGCGCGGCGGTCGCGGCGCTCGAGCGGATCGAGACGGCCACCATCGACGTGACCGGGCTGACCGCAGGACGCACGTTCACCGTCCCGTTCGTCGTGCCGAGCGGCGTGAACGTGCTCGGCTCGCAGGAGGCCACGGTCGGCGTGACGGTGGTCGCCCTCATCGGGACGCGACCCTTCCCGCTCGTCGCCATCCAGCCCGTGAACGCCGGACCGGACCTCAGCGTGTCCGTGGCCCCGGGCACGGCGGACGTCGTGCTCTCGGGCAGCGTTCCCGCGCTGAGCATCCTCTCGAGCGACGCGGTCACCGCGACGGTGGACGTGGGCGGCCGCGGACCCGGCACGTACACGATCGACGTCACGATCCGCGCGCCGTCGGGTCTCACGATCCAGTCGGTGCAGCCTCTCCGGGCGACCGTCACTATCCGCAGCACGAGACCACCACCGACGCCAACGCCCTCGCCCACGACCACGCCACCGTGACGCGGCTCTTCGGGACCGACGGCGTCCGCGGGATCGCGAACCGCGACCTCACGCCCGAGCTCGCGCTGCGGCTCGGCCGCGCGGCCGGCCACGTCCTCGGCGGGCCGGGCCACCGCGTCGTCATCGGGCGCGACACGCGCCGCTCGGGGCGCATGCTCGAGAGCGCGCTCGCCGCGGGCCTCTGCTCCGTCGGGATCGAGGTGCGGCTCG
>DASWDY010000001.1:0-6162 GCA_036395035.1 Candidatus Limnocylindria bacterium | reverse complement strand
TTCGGCACGTGGCGCGGCCGCGGATACACGTCCGTCGCGCCGACGACGCGCGCGCCCGAGTGCTCGCGCAGCAGGTGGACGGCGCGCGCGAGCGCCATCGGGACCATGTCGGGGCTGAGGTCGAGGCCGAACCGGCGTGCGGCGGCGCTGCCGCTCGACCCCTGCAGGCCGTGCGCGTCCGTCGTGCGGCGGATGCGGCGCGGCTCGAACGACGCGCACTCGAGCGCGATGGTCGCCGTCGTCGCGCGGATCTCGGAGTCCTCGCCGCCCATGATCCCGGCGAGGCCGAGCGCGCGCTCCTCGTCGGCGATGACGAGGTCCGACGACCGCAGGATCCGGTCGACGCCGTCGAGCGTGCGAAGCGTCTCGTTGTGCCGCGCGAGGCGCGCGACGAGCGCGCGTCCGCGCAGGCGATCCGCGTCGTACGCATGCAGCGGCTGCCCCACCTCGAGCATCACGTAGTTCGTCACGTCGACCACGCTGTCGATCGGCCGCATCCCCGCTGCCCGCAGCCGCTCCTGCATCCACGCCGGCGACGGACCGATGCGGACGTCCGTGAGGTACGCCGCGGCGAACCGCGGGCATGCCTCCGGATCCTCGATGCGCACCGTCAGGAGCGCGGGATCGAGCCGGTACGACAGTGGCTCGAACGGGGGCTGGCGCAGTGGGGTCGCGAGGATCGCGGACGCCTCGCGCGCGACACCGAGGATCGACAGCGCGTCGGGGCGATTCGGCGCGATCTCGAGCTGGATGATCGTTTCGCCGAGCACGTCGCGGAGGAGCGCGCCGACGCGCAGCCCCTTGTCGAGCACGAGGATCCCGTCGTGGTCGTCGCCGAGGCCGAGCTCCTTCGCCGAGAGGACCATGCCCTCGCTGACGATCCCGCGCATCGGCTTCGGCCGGAGGACGGCGCGCTCACCGGTGTGGCCGTCGATGAGCTCGGCGCCCGTCTCGGCGTACGGGACGACGTCGCCGACCGCGACGTTGAACGCGCCGGTGACGACCGTCTTCTTGCGACCGTCGCCGTATTCGACGGTCGCGAGCTGCAGCTTGTCGGCGTTCGGGTGCTTCTCGAGCGCCGCGATCCGGCCCACGTGGACCTTGTCCCCCCACATCCCCGTGCGCTCGATGTGGTCGACCTCGATCCCGGCCATGTGCAGCCGCTCGGCGATCTCGTCGGGCGTGACGGCGACGTCGATGTGATCGCGCAGCCAGGACACCGGCGCGCGAAGCGATGGCATCAGACGCTCTCGAGGTACCGCAGGTCGTTCTGCTGGAACAGGCGGATGTCCGCCGTCCCGGTGAGCAGCATCGCGAGGCGCTCGACGCCGCCGCCGAACGCGAAGCCCTGGTACTTCGACGGGTCGTACCCGACGCGGCGCAGCGCGTCCGGATGGACCATCCCGCAGCCCGCGGCCTCGATCCAGCCGGAGCCGCCGCACGTACGGCACTTGCCGGCGTCGGTCGTGCCGCCGCCGTCGCAGACGAAGCAGTCGAACGCGATCTCCGCCGACGGCTCCGTGAACGGGAAGTAGTCCGGGCGGAAGCGGACCTTCCGCTCGCCGCCGAAGAGCTGGCGCGCGAACGAGTAGAGGACGCCCTTGAGGTCCGCCATGGTCAGCTGCTCGTCGATCGCGAGGCCCTCGTACTGGAAGAAGACGCTCTCGTGCGTCGCATCGGTCGCCTCGAACCGGTAGCAGCGGCCCGGGACGATGACGCGTACCGGCGGACGGCGCTGCTCCATGACGCGGATCTGCATGGGTGAGGTGTGGGGCCGCAGGAGGATCCGGTCCGGTCGAGCGCTCGCCGCGCGCATGCGTCCGCCGCCGGTGGCCTCGAGCGCGACCTGCATGGTGCCTTCCGCGTTCACCCACAACGTGCTGAACTTGTCGCGCGCGGGGTGGTCGGCGGGGATGTTGAGCGCCTCGAAGGCGTAGTAGTCCCATTCGACCTCGGGCCCTTCGACCGCCTCGAAGCCCATGCCCGCGAAGATCCGCGAGATCTCGCGGATCGTCCGCGTGATCGGGTGATAGCGGCCGACGCGGACGCGTCGCGGCGGCAGCGTGAGGTCGACCGCGCCCGCCGAGAGGTCGCGCGCGAGCGATGCCTCGCGCAACGCCGCCGTCCGCCGCTCGAGGGCCGCTTCGATGCGCTCTCGCGCGGCGTTCGCTGCGGCGCCGTACGCGGGACGCTCCCCGGGGGGCAGCGTCGGGAGCTCCCTCATCGCCTTCGTGATCTCGCCGTCACGCCGCCCGACGTAGCGGACGCGCAGCGCTTCGACCGCGGCCTCATCGGGGGCCGCGGCGATCTCCGCCTCCGCCTTCGTCGCCAGCTCGCTGAGCCGGTCCACCGTCGTCGCCACCTGTCCCTCCCGGAACAGAAGACCCGCCTTCCGTTCGCTACGAAAGGCGGGCCGTCATCGCCAACTGGGCGCGCTCGCTGCTACGAGCGCTCGGCCTTGCCGGTAAAGGCTCCGTCCTTCTGGATCATGTCGACATACTGCCGGAAGACCTTCGGGTCACGTACCGCCATGTCCGCGAGGACCTTGCGGTCGAGCTGGATCCCGGCGGCGCGCATCGCGGCCATGAGGCGGCTGTACGAGACGCCGGCCTGGCGCGACGCGGCGTTGATGCGCGCGATCCACAGGGCGCGGAACTGCCCCTTGCGGGCGCGGCGGTCGCGGAGCGCGTACGAGAGCGCGTGGAGCGCGGCTTCGCGCGCGGGGCGGACGAGCTTGCGCTTCGCCCCGCGACGGCCCTCCGCCTGCGCCAGGAGCTTCTTGTGCTTCTTGTGCGCGGCGACGCCGCGCTTCACCCGTGCCATGTCGTTCTCCCTACAGGTGCGGGAGCAGCTTGCGCACGATCCCGAGGTCACCCTTCGCGACGAGGCCCTTGCCCTGGTGACGCCGCTTCCGCCCGGGGCTCTTGTGCTGGTTGAGGTGGCCCTTGTACGCCTTCGCCCGGCGCAGCTTGCCTTTGCCGGACACCTCGAAGCGCTTCTTCGCGCCGCTGTGGCTCTTGATCTTCGGCATGTCGTTCCTTTCGGCCGTCAGCACGCGAATGCACGCGATGCAGTTGTCGGAATGCCCAGTGTATCGGATGGGTCGAGCGAGGATCCGGCTTCGCCCGTCCGAGCGAGTCCCACAGACGCGGAGCGACCAGCCGCGAGCGAGCGAAGCGAGCCGACGGCTATTGGTCAGGTGCGTTGGGTGCGCGTCGCGGCGGGCCGCGGTGCGGCCGTGCGCGGCGCGGGAGCCGGGGGCGCGGGACGCGCCGCAGGCGCGACGCGCGGCGCTGCCGGGGTCGGCGCGGCGGCCGGACGAGGCGTGACCGGCGCGGGTGCCGGCCGTGGCGCGGACGCCGGTGCGGTGGTCGGCTGCGGTGCGGCCGCCGCGGGCTGGCCCGGCGTCGGGGCGGGCTGCGCCGGCATCTGGCCGGGCCGGACCGGGTTCATGACCATGATCATCTGACGACCCTCGAGCAGCGGCGGTCGCTCGATCATCGCGACGTCCTTCAGGCGGTCGGCCATCAGCATGAGGAGCACTCGACCGCGCTCCGGGTGCGCGAGCTCCCGTCCGCGGAAGCGCACGACCAGCTTCAGCTTGTCGCCGTGACCGAGCAGGCGCGTCGCCGTCTTGATCTTCGTGTCGAGGTCGTGCTCGTCGATCTTCGGCGCGATGCGGACCTCTTTCCACGTGATCGTCTTCTGCTTCTTCTTCGCCTCGCGCTCGCGCTGCTGCGTCTCGTACCGCAGCTTCCCGTAGTCGCCGATCCGGCAGACCGGGGGCACGGCGGTCGGAGCGACCTCGATGAGGTCATAGCCCTCGCTCTGGGCGAGCGCGAGCGCGCGCGGTGTGGGGACGACGCCCAACTGCTGACCGTCGGCCCCGACGAGGCGGACGGTGGGGACGCGGATCTGGTCGTTGACCCGGAGCTCGGCTATGAGGGCACGCTCCTTGAGTAGCGGCTCAGAGCGGCTCCGTGAGGTGGAGGAACTTCAACTGCGGAAAGTCTAGCAGCCGCGATGCCGCCGGCGCTACCGGTCGAGGAGCGCCTCGAGATGACGCTTCTTCTCCGGCCACTCGCGGTCGATGAACGAGTAGTACCGCGCGTCGCGCACGCGGCCGTCGCGGACGATGCGCTCGTTCCGGATGGTCCCTTCGAGCGTGCCGCCGATCCGCTCGATGGCCCGCTGTGACCGCTCGTTGAGCACGTCGGTCTTCAGCCACACGCGGAGCGCGCCGAGGTCCTCGAACGCGTGGCGGAGCTGCACGTACTTCGCCTCCGTATTCGCCGCCGTCCGGCGACCGGCAGGTCCGACCATCGTCCAGCCGATCTCCACGGAGCGATCCGCGCGGTCGATCGCGCCATAGCGTGTCGTGCCGACGGCCGTGCCGTCGCTCCGGCGGCGCGTCAGCCAGGGCACGTGCTCGCCGCGGACCTGCAGGTCGAGGGCCCTTCGGATGTACCGGCGCATGTCGTCGACCGACCGCGGCGCAGGGTCATTGACCCAGCGCCAGAGCTCCTCCTCGGCGAGCGCCGCGTAGAGCTCGGGCGCATGCTCCATTCGGAGCGGCTCGAGGCGCACGTGCCGCCCCTCGAGCACGACCGGCCGCGGGTCGAACGCTGGCCGCCCGCGGCCGACGACGTAGGACATGAGCACCGCGTCCAGGTACGAGCCGTCGTCCGCGCGGACCTCGTCCCGGAGGATGCCTTCGACCTCGAAGCCGCACGTCTTGTACGACGCGATCGCCCGGTCGTTGAAGGCGAGCACGTCGAGGGTGATCCGGTGCGCACCGAGGTCGTCCACGAGGTGATGCCGGAGGGCGCCGAGCGCGTCGCGGCCGAGCCCCGTCCCCCAGAGCGCCGGCTCGCCGATGCCGATCCCGATCTCACAGCTCGCCGGCTTCGCGCGCCATTCGCGGTAGTTGGCGAAGCCGATGGGACGTCCCTCGTGCTCGATGACGAACAGGCGGCCGTCGCGGTCCTCGAAGACGTGCCACCACGAGCGCACGGCCGCTTCGTCCGGGAAGCGGCCCGGTCCCCTGCCCCACTGCAGCCGCGCGAACTCCGGCGTGTCGGCCCAGCGGATGAAGTGCGGCGCGTCGTCAGCGCGCGGCGGTCGCAGCCGAACACGCTCGCCGCGGAGGACGCCGCTCGTCTCGACCGTGTCCGTCACTCGAGCGAGGCCGCGACGCTCGGACCGCTCTCGCCGGGCTTGAAGTCCGCGGGCAGTGCTTGCGTCTCCCGTTCCTCCACGATCCGGCGGACGAATTCCTCGAGTGCGACCCCGCGCTCCTCTTCGCCGCGCGCGGCGCCGCGCCGCCGGACGGAGATCGTCCGTCCCTCGGCCTCCTTCGGACCGACGACCGCGATGTAGCTCGCGCGCCGGTGCTGCGCCTCGCGGATGCGCTCGCGCATGTCGGACCACTGCTCGTCGAGGTGGACGCGGATCCGCTCGCGCCGGAGCCGGTCGGCCACCTCTCGCGCGTACGGGGCGGCCTCCTGCCGCGCCGCGACGACCGCGACCTGCTCCCACGCGAGCCAGAGCGGGAAGTTGCCCGCGTAGTGCTCGATGAGCCCGCCGACGAACCGCTCGAGGCTGCCGAAGAGGACGCGGTGGACCATGACCGCGCGCTCGCGCTCGCCCTTGTCGTTCACGAAGGAGACGTCGAACCGCTCGGGCAGGTTCAGGTCGATCTGGATCGTGGGGCCCTGCCACTCGCGGCCGATGGCATCCATGACCTTGATGTCGATCTTCGGCGCGTAGAAGACGCCACCGCCCTCGTCGATCTTGTACGGGACCTCGCGGACGCCGAGCGCCGCGCGCAGCGCGTTCTCCGCCTTGTCCCACATCTCGTCGGTGCCGAGGCGGCGCTCGGGGCGCGTCGACAGGTAGATGACGGGATCCGAGTACCCGAACAGCCGCATGAACTCCATGGCGAGGTCGAAGACCTTGCCGATCTCCTCCTGCGCCTGGTCCCACGAGCAGAAGATGTGGCTGTCGTCCTGCGTGAATCCGCGGACGCGCTGCATGCCGTGCAGCGTGCCGCCGCGCTCGTAGCGGTAGACGGTGCCGAGCTCGCCGATCCGCAGCGGCAGCTCGCGGTACGACCGCACGCGCGACTGGAACACCTTGATGTGGCCGGGGCAGTTCATCGGC